>NZ_JBTNDJ010000018.1:0-44637 GCF_054511055.1 Arthrobacter melezitosi | reverse complement strand
GAGAGAGTGTGGGAGAGTAGGACACCGCCGGACCACCCGTACCAGTCGCAGGCCCCACCACCGGTGGGGCCTGCACTGCGTTAACCACCCCAACACGCCCAGCCAAACGCTGCCACCTGCACCGGTAGAGTCGGAGTATGAGCGGACTTTTCTCCCATGCGGCGCCGGAGCCGGCCGCCGGCGGCACTGCTGCAGACGTCTCGGCGTCCGTACGCGTAGCCGCCGATGTCGTCGACGCGTTCTCGGGCTTCACCGAGCACCTCCACCTGTGGTGGCCGGCTGCGGAGCTCAGTGTCTGGGGTGCGGGATCCTTTTTCGACCTCGAGGACGGCGTCTTCGTTGAAACCTCCACCGAGGACGAGGAGGCGGTCTGGGCCGAGGTCCTCGAGCGTGAGGATCAGCGCGAGGGATACCGTGCCTTGAGCCTCCTGTGGAGGCACCGCCCGGGTACCGCTCCGGCGACCTCGGTATCGCTCTCCTTCACCGCGTCCGGTGGAGAGGGCCAGGGCACCCGGGTCGAGGTCGTGCACGGCGGCTGGACCCGGCAGGCAGACCCGGACGGCCTTCGTGAACGCTATGCCTCCTTCTGGCCCCTGGCCCTGGCCAGATACGCACGCTTCATGGGCGGAGCGTTGTGACGCTGCTGGAGGAGCTCGACGCCATCCTTCCCGGCAGGGTGTCCTCCGCGCAGGCCGACCTCGTGGCCCATTCCCGGGACTACGGGCCGGTCGCCGAGCCGGTGCTGCCCCGTGCGGTGGTGTGGGCGGAGAGCGTGGACGAGGTCCAGGTGCTTATGCGTTGGGCCAACGCGCAGCACGTACCCGTCGTGCCCCGCGGGGCCGGCACCGGAATCTCGGGTGGGGCGCACGCGACCGCCGGCTGCATTATCCTCAGCCTTGAGCACATGAACCGAATCCTCGAACTCCGCGTGGAGGATGAGGTGGCCGTCGTGGAACCCGGAGTCATCAATGCCGACCTGAATGCGGCGGCCGCCGCGTATGGCCTGATGTACGCTCCCGACCCTGCCAGCTACCGCAGCTCGACAATCGGCGGCAACGTCGCGACGAATGCAGGGGGACTCCGCTGCGCGAAATACGGAGTGACGCGGGATTCGGTGCTCGCCCTCGACGTCGTACTGGCCGATGGAACCCTCGTCTCAACCGGTCACAGCACCTTCAAAGGCGTGGCCGGCTACGACCTCACCGGTTTGATGGTGGGATCGGAGGGGACGCTCGGGATCGTAGTTGGAATTACGGTGCGGCTGCGCTACCTCCCGGTCAGCGTCTCGACGATCGCCGCGTTCTTCCCGGACGTCCGGGCGGCCGCAGCGGGTGTCCTTGCCGTCGGCCGGGCCAGGGTTCAGCCGGCCATCCTTGAACTGCTCGACGGGCGCACCATGGCGGCGTTGGACGGCGCGCGCGGATCATCCCTGCGCACGCGCGGCGGCGCGCTGCTCCTGCTGCAGACCGACGGTTTCGGTGCCCTGGAAGAGGCCGCCGTGGTGCGGCGGGTACTGGCGGAACTCGGTGGAACCGTCAGCGCGGAGGATCCGGCGGAAGCCGAGCGCCTGATCGAACTCCGGCGCCACAGCCGCGGGGATGACGTCTACTCCGGGTACAGGGTGGGGGAGGACGTGGCCGTGCCGCGGTCCCGGCTCATCTCCTACGTCGATGCCCTGGAACGGATGGCGGTGCGCCACGCGGTCGGACTTAAAGTTGTCGCCCACGCGGGGGACGGCAACCTCCATCCAACGTTCTGGGTGCCGGAAACGACGGCCCCGCGGGAAAGGCGCGGCTGGAGGAGGCACTCGACGAGTCGGTGCGGGCCGCCCTTGACCTGGGCGGGACGATCACCGGCGAGCACGGTGTGGGCCAGTACAAGCTCCGCTGGCTGCCTTGGGAGCAGGCGGAGGAAGTTCTCGAGCTGCAGCGCCGCATCAAGGCGGTCTTCGATCCTGCGGGGATCCTCAACCCCGGCAAGGCCATCCCGCTCCCGCTGTCAGGGCCGGGCAGCCGGCGCCGAGGTACTTGAGCGCACCACGAGTTCCGTCCGGGCCTCTTCGTGGGTCCGCCCCGCGTCGTCCTGATCCGGATCGGCGAGGATCCCCAGCAGCCGCTTGACGGCGTACTCGCCCTGCTGGCTGGGGAACTGGGCGACGGTCGTCAGGCCGAAGGTTTCGCCGAGGTCGTGTCCGTCGATTCCAATCACCGAGAGATCCTCCGGCACCCGGATGCCAAGGTCCCGGGCGGCAAGGATGGTTCCGATCGCCATCTCGTCGGATGCGCAGAACACCGCGGTGGGCCGCTCCCGGGGGTGCCCCAGCATCCGCTTGGCCTCGATGTAGCCACCGGGGATCGTGAAGTCCGCGTCTGCCCGCCAGGAGGGGAACACCTCCTGGCCTTCGGCCGCCATGGCCGCCTCGAAGCCCTGGCGGCGGGTGCCGGAGATCCGAAAGTCATTCTCGAACGCTTCGGTACCGCCCATATACGCTATCCTGCGGTGCCCCAGGCTGAGGAGGTGCTCGGTGGCGAGGGTAGCGATGGCACGGTCGTTCACGCTGATCGTGTGGGCGCCCGGCAGCGCACCGCCGATCCCCACCACGGGCTTGCCGACAGCGAGCAGCTGCCCCAGCTCGGACCGGCTGAGCTCAAGGGAGACGGAGAGGACGCCGTCACACCGCTGGCGCAGCAGGAAGTCCGACAACACCCGGTCCCGGTGTCCGGCCCCCTCGCTGAGGTTGTACAGGGTGAGGTCGTACCCGGCCTCAAGCAGCGCGGCAGCGGCGCTGTCGACGACCTGGGAGAAGTACCAGCGGTTGACCGAGGGCACCACCACTCCGACATTGCGGTTCCTGCCCGAGGCCAGGGACGACGCCGAATAGGAGGGCACGAACCCAAGTTCCCGGGCCGCCTGGAGGACGGCCCGGCGTGACTTTTCGGACACCCGGCCGTTGCCGCTGAGGGTCCGCGAGACCGTGGCCGTCGATACTCCGGCGCGCTTGGCGACGTCCTTGATGCCGGCCACGGTACTCTCCTCCCCGGGTCGGACCGGAAGTCCGGCCCTTCTAGTTAAGCTTCAGCCACACGCAGTGGTTCGGCGCGAGCAGCCCGTTGGCTCCTGCCTCCGGGTGGCTGGCGGCAAGGATCGTGCCGGCGGGCAGCGGTGTGTCGAATTGTCCCATGTTGATCAACACGAGGACCTCGCCGTTGCGGAACGCCACGGTCTCGGTGTTTTCGTACTCGACGCTCCACTCCAGCGATCCGGCACCGAGGCCAAGCTTCCGCCGCAGGCGCAGCGCGGTGCGGTACAGGTTCAGCGTGGAGCCGGGATCGGACTCCTGGCGGTCAACGGCAAGGGCGCTCCAGCCATCGGGCTGCGGCAGCCAGGGCGTGGCCCCCGCGCCGAAGCCGAAGGCCGGCTCCTCCGCGCGCCACGGAAGCGGTACCCGGCAACCGTCACGTCCCAGCCTCTCCCCGCCGGTGCGTGCGAAGGTTGGATCCTGACGGACTTCGGCCGGCATCGTGGTGTGGTCGGGCAGGCCGAGCTCTTCACCCTGGTAGAGGTAAATTCCTCCGGGGAGGGCGAACATGGCAAGGGACGCCGCGCGGGCGCGGTCGAGTCCGGTCACGGCGTCGGGCTGGGGATCAAGACGGCCGATGCCGTCGCCCGGACGCGGGAAGTCCTCGCTGAGCCCGAAGCGCGTTGCATGGCGGACGACGTCGTGGTTGCTCAGCACCCAGGTGGTGGGCGCATCGACGCCGTCGAACGCCTGGAGGGAGCTCGAAATGACGTTGCGCAGCCCATGGGCGTTCCACGGGTGGTGCAGGTAGGCGAAGTTGAAGGCCTGGTGCATCTCGTCCGGGCGGACCCAGTCGGTCAGCCGCGGCAGCGGGTCGATGGTGGCCTCGGCGCAGAGCACCCGGTCGCCGTCGTACTCGTCGAGGATCTTGCGCCAGCTGCGGTAGATCTCATGGACTTCCGCCTGCCCGAACATGGGGGCGGCGTGGCCCGGGAAGCCGTCGCTTGAACTTCCATCGGCCCGCCCGCCCCAGTCCGGGAGCCCCTCGGCCTTGACCAGGGCGTGGGCCACATCGACCCTGAACCCGCCGACGCCGCGGTCGAGCCAGAACCGCAGGATCCGCTCGAACTCGTCCCGCACCGCCTGGTTGTCCCAGTTGAAGTCCGGCTGGGAGGAATCGAAGAGGTGAAGGTACCACTGCCCGCCCGAGCCGTCGCTGTTGACGGTGCGGGTCCAGGCCGGGCCGCCGAAGTGCGACTGCCAGTTGTTGGGCGGAAGTTCCCCGTTCTCGCCTCGACCGTCACGGAAGATGAACATCGCTCGCTCGGGCGATCCCGGTGCGGCGGCGAGTGCCTGCTGGAAAAGTACATGGTCGCTTGACGCGTGGTTCGGGACCAGGTCGACGATGACCTTGATCCCAAGCTCGGTGGCGCGCGCCGTCAGCGCATCGAAGTCGGCCAGCGTTCCGAACAGCGGGTCAACGTCGCAGTAGTCGGCGACGTCGTAGCCCCCGTCGCGCTGCGGCGAGGTGTAGAAGGGGGAGAGCCAGACGGCGTCGACGTTGAGCCGGACGAGGTGTTCAAGCTCCTGCCGCACACCGGCGAGGTCGCCCATGCCATCGCCGTTCCCATCACGGAATGACCGCGGGTACACCTGGTAGATCACCGACGAGCGCCACCAGGAGTCGTCAGGATGCCGCTCGTGGATGGGATCGTAAAAGGTGACCGCTCCATCAGGAGCTTCGAAACTCGCCGTGTCGACGGCCGCTGGGGAAGACATGGAGAACATCGTAGACCCGTTGCGGCTGAAACTGAAAACGTTTTCATAGGCCGGGCTGCCCGTGTCTGCTCGGTTATCCTTGGGTAACGAGGGCCCGCTAGGTGATATACCCGGCGGTTTTGTAAACGCTTACACGACCGGGTTCCGTCGATCTCTCGCGCAGCGAAATCTGCCCGGGCGCCAAGCCTCCGACAGGCCCGCCGCTACGGCGCGCGCGGGCGCGTCCGGCGCTCCGGAAACCCCCGCCCCACGGTGATATTCTCGGGCCAAGGGCCCGCGGGGCCACCGCAGGACCTGGTTCCTGCACCAACAAGTTTGCAGGGGCACAAGTGTCAGAGAACCCAGCAGGACCGCAGGGCGGATCCGGCTCGAACGATCCGTACGGCAAGGCTTCCGGGGAAGGTTCCGGAGCGTCAGGATCGTCAACCCCGGGCTCGACGCCGTACGGGCAGCCATCGCATGGCCAGTCGCCCACACCATACGGTCAGCCGGCCTACGGCCAGTCTTCGGGTCAACCGGCCTACGGACAGTCCTCGGGCCAGCCGGCCTACGGACAGGCGCCGTACGGCCAGTCCTACCCCGGGGGTGGCTACTACCCGGGCCAGCAGGGACCGCGCGAGAACCCGGGACGCACCCTGGGCATCGTGGGACTCATCCTGGCGCTCATCCCGTTCCTGAACCCGGTCGGGCTGATCCTGAGCATCGTGGCGCTGGTGAAGTCGAAGAAGGCGGGGATGAGCAACGGCATCGCGCTGGCCGGCATCATCGTCGGAGCCCTGGCCACCATCCTCCTTGTGCTCCTGATCATCGGAATCATCGCCGCGATCCCGTCGGCCATTCAGATCGCCGAATTCTGCCAGCAGGCCGGCCCGGGCCCCCAGGTCTATGAAGGCCAGGAAATCGAATGCCCGGCCATGTGAGGTCCTGAGGCTTAACCAGAACTGTGCCCGGCCCGTGAGGGCCGGGCACAGTCAGTTCAGCGGTCAGTCGGTTCAGCGGTCAGTCGGTTCAGCGGTCCGGGAAGCTGTTGTCGCCGTCGAGCCCGATGGTCCTGGAGTCGGCGGTCAGCATGATCTCGGCCTCGTCGCGGCGGTGCCGCAGTTCCGAGTCGAGGTAGGACTGGACGGCTTCGGCCATGGGCACGTTGCGGTCCTGCCGCTCGGACATGTACCACCGGTGCTCAAGCACCTCGTGCACCACCTCGGCGGGCTCGAGCTTGCCGCCGAGCTCGCGGGGCACCGAACGCACAATCGGTTCGAACACCTCGCTGACCCACAGGTGGGCGCTGATCTCCTCGTCGACATCGAGGTTGTTGTTGTCCGCCCGGTAGGCGTCCATGTCGTTGAGCAGCCGGCGGGCCTGGTTCTCCTGGGCGTCGATTCCGGTGAGGCGGAGCAACCGGCGGCTGTGATGGCCCGCGTCGACCACTTTCGGTTGGAGCTGGATCCGCGAACCGTCGGCAACCGTGCTGATGACATATTCCTCAACGTCGAAGCCGAGCTGGTTCAGCCGCCGGATACGGGCGTTGACCCGCCAGCGTTCCCCGAGTTCGAACGACTCCCGGGCGGTGAGCTCGGTCCACAGCCTGCGGTAGCTGTCCATGATGAGTTCGCTGGTGGCAAGCGGGTCGACCTTGTCCTCGATCAGTCCGCCCTCGGCGAGGTCCATCAGCTCGCCGGCGATGTTCACGCGGGCGATCTCCAGGTCGTACTCGCGCTGCCCGCTGGAGAGCTCGGGGTAGAGCTCGCCGGTCTCGGCGTCGACCAGGTAGGCGGCGAAGGCGCCGGCGTCGCGCCGGAACAGGGTGTTCGACAGGGACACGTCGCCCCAATAGAAACCGATGAGGTGTAGGCGCACCAGGAGCAGTGCCTGGGCGTCGATCAGGCGCGTGAGGGTATCCCGGCGCAGGGTCTGGGAGAACAGGGCGCGGTACGGCATGGAGAACTTGAGGTGCCGGGTGACCAGCACCGGGTCGAGCTCCGTGCCGTCGGGGGCCCTCCGCCCGGTGATGACGGCGACCGGCTCCACGCAGGGCACATCGAGTCGCTGCAGCTTGCGCAGCATGTGGTATTCGTGGCGGGCGACGTGCTCGCTGGTTTCCTTGATCGCGATGACTGAGCCGCCGAGGTGGGCGAACCTCACGATGTGGCGGGAGATGCCGCGCGGCAGGGCCGCGAGGCTCTGCGTCGGCCACTCCTCGAGGGCGATGTGCCATGGCAGATCGAGCAGCTCGGGGTCGGCGGAGGCTGCCGTGATGTTCAATGAGCCCAGCGTCGACGCCGGCGGCGTTGACCGGAGGCGCGGCAGCTTGCCCGTCTGCGCGTAATCGGTCGGTTCGTCATGCCAGTTGGCGTTGGAGGTTTCGGTCATGATGTTGCCTTCTGTTGGACCGCCGTGGTGCCGGTCACTGGGTTTGCTCCAAGCAGGCTGGCCGCCCACTTAAACCGCAATGCGGTGGTCCCCCGTCCGCGAAGACGCAGTATGGGAACCACCGCATTGCTAAGGAGTGCTGGTGCTAGACCGTCTCGGCCAGGCGGGCGCCGGAGGCGGTGTCGAACAGGTGCACGTGGCCCTGCTCGGGGCGGACGTACACGGTGTCACCCTTCATCGGAGGGCGGCGGCCGTCGACCCGGGCCACCATGTCGTGGTTCTGCCCGTTGAGTGTGGTGTGGCCGTAGATGTAGGCGTCGGCGCCGAGTTCTTCGACGACGTCGACCTCGACCTGCAGGCCCTCACCGGGGCTGGCGAGGACGAGGTCCTCGGGACGGACACCCAGGGTCACGGTGTTACCCGCAGCCGCATCGAGGATGTCGCTGCGGACCGGGTAGACGGTGCCGCCGAACAGCACGCCGCCGTCGGCGACGGGCAGCTCGAGGAGGTTCATGGCAGGGGAGCCGATGAACCCGGCAACGAAGACGTTCTTCGGGCGCTCGTACAGGTTGCGCGGAGTGTCAACCTGCTGGAGGATGCCGTCCTTGAGAACCGCAACGCGGTCGCCCATGGTCATTGCCTCAACCTGGTCGTGCGTCACGTAGACCGTGGTGACCCCGAGGCGGCGCGTCAGCGACGCGATCTGGGTGCGGGTCTGGACGCGCAGCTTGGCGTCGAGGTTCGACAGCGGCTCATCCATGAGGAAGACCTGGGGGTTACGCACGATGGCGCGGCCCATGGCGACGCGCTGGCGCTGACCGCCGGAGAGTGCCTTCGGCTTGCGGTCCAGGTAATCCTCGAGGTCGAGCAGCTTGGCGGCCTCACGGACACGCTCGGCGCGCTCTTCCTTGGAGACGCCGGCGATCTTCAGGGCGAAGCCCATGTTGTCGGCGACCGACATGTGCGGGTACAGGGCGTAGTTCTGGAAGACCATCGCGATGTCGCGGTCTTTCGGCGGAACGTCGGTCACGTCGCGGTCACCGATGAGGATGCGTCCGGAGTTGACGTCTTCGAGTCCTGCGAGCATGCGCAGGGAGGTGGACTTGCCGCAGCCGGACGGGCCCACGAGGACGAGGAATTCGCCGTCGGCGATCTCGATGTTCAGGCGGTCTACAGCGGGCTTTTCGGTCCCTGGGTACACCCGGGTGGCCTGGTCGAACGTTACCGTTGCCATTTTCTTAGTTCCTTTTCACGGGCAGGTACGTGCCCGACGATCCGTAGTGAATGGAGAGTATTCAGTTGTGCCGGGTAGGGCCGGCTCAGTGGCCGGTCGATACCCTCTTGGAGTATGTCATGAATGCCCTGAGGAAGCACATTCGCGCCGCAGGGCCAGGAGGTCCTCGAGGGCGCCGGCGAGGTCCTCGGGGGAGTCAAGGCGGAAGCGGGCGGCGGTGGCTCCCTCGCCGATCTTGATGCCCACGTCGCCGGGCTGCAGGACACCGAAGGCATGCTCGTCGGTGACGTCGTCGCCGGCGAAGAACACCGCGGTGGCCCCGCTGAGGTCCCGAAGCAGCCGCAGTCCCTGGCCCTTGTCGGCGTGGACCACCGAAATTTCAAGGACGCGTTTCCCGTCGGTGACCTTCAGGCCGTCCAGCCCGTCGAGGCCTTCCCTGGCGGCGGCCACCGCGTCGGCGGCGACGTCGTCCGTGGCGGAGCGTGTGTGGAGCACGACGCCGGCGGGCTTGGATTCGAGCCGCGTGCCGGGATGCACGGCGACAACGCTTTCGACGATGTCGGCGGCCGCGTCGAGCAGCGCGGCCTGCCCGGGGCTGAGGGCAAGGGCTGGGGCATCGGGGCCCGTCCACGTTTCGGCGCCGTGGCTGCCGATCAGGAGGGTGTTCGGCTCCGGCGAGGCCACCTCGCGCAGGCTCGCGAGTGCCCGCCCGGAGATCAGCGCCGTCGTCGTCGCCGGCAGCGAGGCCAGGGCCCTGACGGCCGCGGCGGAGCGCGGGAGCGGGCGGGCGTCCTCGGCCCGCTCAACGATCGGCGAGAGGACGCCGTCGAAATCGAGCGCGACCAGCAGCGCCGGCGCTGCGGCGAGCTCCTCGAGTGCCGCGCGGAGTCCGGTGCCCTCAGACATCGCCGTTGCCTGCCGAGCCGTTGCGCAGGGCGGTCAGGAAGGTCTGCGACCAGCGTTCGACGTCGTTCTGCAGCACCTGGCGGCGCATGATGCGCATCCGGCGGATGCCCTCCGCCGGAGGCATGTTCAGGGCGGTCACCACCGCCGCCTTCAGCCCGTCGATGTCGTGGGGGTTGACCAGGACGGCCTGCCGGAGGGTGTCGGCCGCCCCGGCGAACTCGCTGAGCACCAGGGCCCCGCGGTTCTCGGTGCGGGCCGCCACGTACTCCTTGGCGACGAGGTTCATGCCGTCGCGTAGCGCGGTAACGAGCATGACGTCCGCCGCGAGGTACAGCGCGACCATCTCCTCCACCGGGTAGCTGTGGTGGAGGTATCGGATTGCCGTGTTCTTCATGGTGTCGTAGGTGCCGTTGATGCGGCCCACGGCGCCCTCGATCTCTTCGCGCAGGAGGCGGTACTGCTCGACGCGCTCCCGGCTGGGGCTCGCCACCTGGATCAGCGCGGCGTCCTCGACGGTGATGTGCCCGTCCTCAAGGAGTTCCCCGTAGGCCTTGAGCCGGTGCCCGATGCCCTTGGTGTAGTCAAGCCGGTCCACCCCGAGCAGGACGTGCTTGGGGTTGCCGAGCTCCCGCCGGATCTCCCGGGAGCGCTCGATGATGTCCGGGCGCTTGGCCAGTTCGGTGATCGCGTGGACGTCGATCGAGATGGGGAACGCTTCGGCGCGGGAGACATAGGCCGGCGAATCGCCGTCGGCGGGAACGTGCACCTGCTGCTGGCGGATGGTGTGGCCCAGGAAGCGGCGGACACAGCGAAGGAAATTGCTTGCGTCGCTCGGGCGCTGGAAGCCGATGAGGTCGGCCCCGAGCAGCCCTTCGATGACCTGCCGGCGCCAGGGCAGCTGGGCGAAGATCTCCAGCGGCGGGAACGGGATGTGGTTGAAGAAGCCGATGACGAGGTCGGGCCGGGCCTTGCGCAGCAGCTTCGGCACCAGCTGCAGCTGATAGTCCTGCACCCACACCGTGGCGCCGTGCGCCGCCGAGGCGGCCGTGGCCTGCGCGAAGCGCTCGTTGACCCGGCGGTAGGCGTCCCACCAGGTGCGGTGGAATTCCGGGGGCGCGATGACGTCGTGGTAGAGCGGCCAGAGGGTCGCGTTGGAAAAGCCCTCGTAGTAGAGCTCCACTTCGTCCTCGCTCAGCGGCACCGGAACAAGGCGCATGTTCCCCTCGTCGAAGGGTTCAAGGGTTTCATCGGGGGCGCCGTGCCAGCCGACCCAGGCGCCGTCGGTCTTGGCCATGACCGGGGCGAGGGCGGTCACGAGGCCGCCGGGGGAGCGGCGCCACGAACTGTTGCCCTCGTCGTCCGTGACGCGGTCGACGGCGAGCCGGTTCGAGACAACGATGAAGTCGAAGTCGCCGTAGTCAGTGTCGGATTCCGGTGATGTTGAGGCTTCGCTCATTGGTAACTCCCGCATTAGTAGGCCTACTGATGAACTCTATCGGTTAGCGGCATGCGCTCATCTCGATAAACTGGGTGGAACCGGGCAGCGGCCCGGTGACGCAGGCGAGGCAGAAGGATCGATGGCAGCGAGCAATTCCCGTAGGCCCAGCAAGGCCGAACGCACGGCGGAGGCCCGAGAGCGGGCACGGTTGCAGCGCGAGGCACAGGAACGCGCGGCCCGGCGCAACTCGCTGCTGATCCGGTGGGGCGTGGTGGCCGCCGCCGTCGTCGTGACCGTCGTCATCGCGCTGATCGTCGCGGGCAATATCCGCGGGCGGGTGCCCGATGCCGGGCCGGCACCGCAGCACGGCAATGCGCAGGGCGGTTTTACGCTGGTCTCCACTTCCAGGCTGGCCGAGACCGATGTCGAGACGGTCGACGTCGCGTCGCTGCCGGAGGGGGACGCGCCCGGCGGTGACCTGCCTCCGGGGGTGGAGCCCGCGGCCGGCGGGGCCCCGATCCCGGTGGTGGCCTACGTCGATGTGAACTGCGTCCACTGCTCGAATTTCGAGAACGAGTACGCCGATGACCTCCGCCGCTGGCTGGATGCCGGGGACATCACCCTCGAATACCGCAATGTTGCCTACCTCGACCGCAACTCGCGCGACGACTACTCCTCGCGGGGCGCCAACGCGCTCGCCTGCGTCGCGGATACGGCGCCGGACAGCTATTTCGACTTTGCCACGGCATTGTTCGCCAACTTCGAGAGCGGCGAGCTCGACGACGGCGGACTCGCCGACATGGCCGCCGAAGTCGGGGCCGGCGACATTTCCACCTGCCTCGACGAGGGCACGTTCCGGCCCTGGGCGAAGTACACGACGGAGGCGGCGCAGGCCGCCGGCATCGAGGGCACGCCAACGGTTTATGTCGACGGCGAGGAAGTGCCGGACGCCGTGGCGAACTTCGCGGAGGCCGTTGAGGAGAAGCTCGGCTGAGTTTCCCCGAACCGGAGGGCTGGGCTAACCTTAGGAGGCGCCCGTTGTGTCCTTTGGACGGCGGCGGCGCACGCTGGCGGGGCCAGCACGCCTCCTTAGCTCAGTTGGCCAGAGCACCTGTCTTGTAAACAGGGGGTCGCCGGTTCGAATCCGGCAGGGGGCTCCAGGAACCCTTCCTTACTAGGCCAGGCATTGGTTCGAGGGTAGGAAACTCCGGCTGTGACGCTGTCTTTGCCGTCTTGGTCCGGCGTTCTGTCGGGCATAGACATCGGCTAGTAAGCGACCGGAGCGGCAGCCTCGCTGTTGTATTTGGTGCCGTCGGCGGAAATTGTCGTTCGAGGTGGAGCGGGTCCAGCGACAGCCAGTACGGCGCGGGTGTAGTCGTCGTTGAAGCTGATCCGCGTGATGTCCTTGAACTTGAGCTTGTCCGTAAAGCCCTCCCACCGGCATTTCGGGTCGATGGTCAGCAACCGCAGGCTTTTCTTCCGCCACTGGGTTACCGCTCCGATTAGGATTTGGCGCGGGTAAAGCGCCTCACGCGCGATGACCCCAATCGTGAAGCTGTCCATTGCGGCTGTGAGGATGGGGCGGATGCTGGACAGGTCAAGGCCTACGGGCGCAGTGGGCGGCCACGGGTTGTTCTCGCGGAGGAATCGGGCGAACCTCAGGCCATTCTCGGGCATCCCGTGCAGGTGTTGCGCGGATGCCCAGGCAATGGTGGTGGGCTGTAACCGAACCGGGAGTTTTTTCGAGGTTGCCGTACCTCCGGCAACGCCTTGGACGCGCAACCCCGCCGAATCCTTACAGCTGGCGGATCCGCGTCGATAGTTCACAGGAGGAACCACCACCGAACTTTCGCCCAATGGTTATCGAGCACCAAGGGCCTGGCTAAGGACACCCACCATCATGAGCGACAGCCCGCTAACCACTCCGAGCAGGAAAAAGAAGCTGCTCATCCCACTTCTCGGCGCAGTTGCGGCATGCGTTCTGACCGCCGGCACCATCGTCGGCGTCAGTGTCAGCCACGCCACGACTGAACGCGTCTGCGCGGAAGCCACGACGTCCGCTGAAGAGGCAGCTGCTGCTGTAAAGGGCTCCGTCGACAAGGCTGCCAAGGCCCGGGCGCTGGCCGACGGCGCCAAGGCGTACGACAAGCACGAAGGCGCTGCCGTCCTGCTGGAGGACCTGAAAAGCCAAAGCGCCAGCCTCACTCAAATCGAACTGTCCGGCGACTGCGACAGCCGCGACGCGGCCAATACGCTCCAGGGTAGAAGCGAAGCCGCCACCGCCCAGGTCGCCGTTCTTGACGACGCCTCCACGAAGCTGAGCACTGATGTCGAAGCCTTCCAGGCTGAGGCAAAGCGCGTCACCGGCGAGAAGGCCAAGGCCGCTGCCGCAAAGGAGGCGGCCGAGAAGGCTGCGGCGGCGAAGAAGGAAGCCGCATCCCAGCCTCAGGGCGACACCGGAGGTGGCGCTGGTCCTGTTCCGGCCCCGCCGGCACCGGGCGGCGCTCCGGAGCCTGCGCCGTACCTCCCTGCTCCGGCTCCGTATGTTCCTGCGCCTGCGCCGTTCGTGCCCGCTCCGGCTCCTTATGTGCCTGCGCCTGCACCGTATGTGCCCGCGCCCGCGCCTGCCCCTGCGCCCGCTCCCGGTGGCGGCTGGACACCTCCGCCGCCCGGCGCCGGTGGTGGTGGAGGGTGCACGGAAACAGGAGCGGGTGTCTTCTGTGGCGGCAATTACTAGCAACACCCAGTAGTGAACCCGAGAAACATCGGCGCCACGACCCAACAGGCACGCCTGGATCGACTTCTACAGCGTGGGGCTGACCCGTCGGGGCACGGCCCTTGGCATCCCCGAGTGGTCGTTCAGCGCGGGCCCTCCGGCACCCAGCGGTGCGTTCCGGCCGGGAACTCGAAGAGCGCAACCTTGAAGCCGGGCACCGCAGGCGGCAGCGCGGGTCCGTCCACGTAGGGATTCAAATCCACCGACCGGCATCTGATGCCCAACTGCCGGAGGGCGGCGGCGAGGCCGTCCGGGGGAAGCAGTTGCGGGTAGCGGCTCATCGTTTCGTCGAGCATGTCGTCGACTGCAGAGGGGGCAAGGGCGTCCAGGGCGGCGACGCTGTCCTCACGGATGGCCGCGTACACGGCGAGCCGGACGCCGCCGGCGGTGCCAAAATCCTCCGGGGCAGGTTCATCGGCGGTCACGGCTCTCCTTCGGGTCGGATTCGACCGATCCTACCAACGGCGGGCATGCCGGACGCTGGGCTGGTACACCGGTGGGCGACAATGAGAGAGGTAGGCTCGGGCCCATGTTGATCCGTGAAGACCCCGGCAGCGCCGCCGGCCTCCTGCGCACCGTCCCCGGGCTGGCCTTGCACCGCCTCGCGGAACGCTTTATGCCCTTGCTGCGCGCGGCCGCGGCCGCCGTCGGCGCGTCGCTGCTTCCGTTGGTCCTGCTCATCGGATCCCCACCGACCTGGCGCGGCACCTGGCCCATCCTTGCGGTGGCCGCCGCCTCCACGGCCCTCGCCGTCTGGATCACCCGGCCCCTGCGAATCGTCCGGTGAGCATCATGCCGACCCAAGAAAATCTAGCTGGCACACCTGAAGGCACGGCATTCCGGGTCCTGATGAAAGGCGTCGGAGCCGGAAGTGCCCTGGGTATGACCTATGGCAGCGTCGTCAACCTCACGTCCGGTTCGATGCCGCTGGTAGTTCATGGTGCCATTTCCGGGATGGTCTCGGGATTCATGATGAGTCTTATGTGTATGATCGCCGCCATGGTGATGCACGCCCTGACCGCACGCTTCGCCCCGGTCATCCGGGCCGCCGCGGCCGCAACCGGAGCCGTCCTCCTCGCCTATGCCCCGTTCCGTGATGGAGAACCATCCGTTCAGTTCCTCTGGCCCGCACTGGTCCTCTGCACTATCGCGGCCGTCCTGGCCGTCTGGTTCACCCGGCCCTTGCGACGAAGCCCACCGGCCGTGCTCCCTGGCACGCAGCGGACCACTTCGCATTAGTCGATATGGAGCGGCCCAGGCTGTCCAAAGTCAGCCTGAGTCGCTCCGTTTGGGGTTGCTAGCTCAGTGCGGCGCAGACATCCACCGCCTGTCCCGAAGTGCTGATCAACGTGAACACCCCGGCGGCGTCAACTGTGTAGACGACAGTCCCGATGTACTGAGTGGTAGTCGGGCCTGCGGGCACGTCGGAGGGAAAGAAAATCAGTCCATTATGGCCGCTTACCCTGACAGTGGAGGTGCCGTCCGGGTTGTAGGTCGTCTTCGAAACCGAACCGCTCGTATCGAAGGAGATGGACTTGCCGGTGTCCAAATTTGTGTACGTCAAGAAAACGCCCTTGCCGGCTTGGATGGTCCGGACCTTATCTCCATCCTTGTCGTAGAAGTCCTTAACGTGCAGGTTGCCCCCAGTGCCATCAATCTGCAGAGCGAAAGGACAGCCCTGGCCCTCTGGCAGCTTGATTGAATAGTCGGCCTGGGCTGGCTGAGCCGTTGTAAACAGTGTGGCCACAAACATCGCGGCAGACACAAGGGGCAGGGCTTTGCTTCTCATGATTAGCTCTTTTCAAGATGGGTGCTGACTGAGAGGTGACTTCCAAAAGGAAGTGCACCTGCGCTGACGCGAAGGCTGCGCAGGTGCGGACCAGGAGCGCGGCCTCCCCGGGGAGAAGCAGGGTCGTGGTCAGCAAATACAAGGACCGTGAGTGACCTTCACTGGTTTCACTGCTTGATATGACCAGAATATGGAAATGGGACAGGCGTTTCTGTAAGCAGTTTTACGTATTGCCCTAGGAGTGCAGCGGAAGGAGCAGGGCGCCGGGTAGCAGGAATGCCACTGCCTGCCGCAGCGGAGGGACCTTGCCAGCTGGGCTGAATCGGCAGGCCCCGATCGGCGTATGCGTCGACCGCGATGAGTTCCTCTCGATCTTCCACCGGATCGATGACGACCCGGAAGCTGCAGCCGCGGCGTTCGAGGCACTGTGGCACGACGTCGTGCTCGAAGTTCGGTGAGGGGAACCGCCGTGGCCGTCGCTAGGTGGCTGGACCGCTCGACGGCGGCCCGGCGGTTTCGGCCCGCACCAAGGTGAAGCTCAGGCTGGGATTGCTGACGGATGGACGACAAAAGGGGGTTGATCGGCTCCTTCAAAAGGAGTACTCGCCCGGACCAGAGCAGTTGACGACCCCCGATCGTCTTCGGGACACGGGCAGAGCGGCATATGACAGTCTCAAGGAATGGTATGGCGACGATTGGCCAACAATTCGAGGGGAGATTGCCGAGACCACTTTTAGCTCACACAACGGGGATACCGATCGAAGCAATCCCGGCCATTATGACGCTGAATTGATTGACACAGTTGAAGCAATTGTAGGCGGCAGGCTTAGGGATAATTCTGCCCGGGCGGCCGCGCGAATTGGATTCTGGTCCCACCTGGATGAGGACGTGGCTGGGGGCGGGTGACAGCACAGGCGCCGCAATCCCCTGCAGGGCAACCCGGCCGTCGGGCCATCACCGCAGCGCACCAGGCATCCCCTCACTGGACCGTGGTAATCCCGTCCATTAGCCGGTCATGCCCATTGCGGCCCGACGAAATAAGGAGAACGTACAAGGATTACGCTTTGGAATGCTGCGGCTTCGACTCCCAGAAACGTTGGCTGCGTTGCGCGGCCTCGCGGATCTCCCCGGCGTCCAGGACCATCGTCGACTCCGGAATCCCCAGCAGGGCGCCCTCCACAGCCAGCAGCAATTCCCCGGCCACCGGCAGCGGGTAGAGCCAAAGCTCCACCGACCCGGTGATGGCATCCGCAGACGCGCCCGACTCCGCCTGCCTCATCAGAACAGGTCCCTTGACCGGCTCCATGCCGGCCCAGGGAACCTTCTCGGTGGAGGCCTTATGTCCGTCCGGCAGGCCTACACCGAACCGTAGGATCTCTCCGCTGCGCCGGTCCTGGCTCATCCACCGATCCAGCAGGGCGTTCCATTCGTCGCCGGTTCTAAAGCCGCGCCGGAGCATCCAACGGACCCGGATCGAGCACCCGGAGGAGTAGGCCTCCACATGTGAGACCCCCACCGCGGCAGCATCGCCGCGCCACAGGAACCGGCCCACCGGAAGGATCGTGGGCAGCTCATCGGAGGGAGCCCGGACCCAGCCGAGGTCCGGCTCCGGGAGCGACGGCGGAGGAGGCGGCGCCGGGATGTCGTCGAAGAAGCTCATCGCCCCAGTGTCCCAGCGGTGTCAATAGGGCAGTAGGGGCCGCGCCGAAAACGGGATGTCCAACCCAGCGACAGGAGGACTTCTCCGTGCAAGGATGGCGGCAGTCAATATGGGGGTATATGGCAATGAACGTACGAAGGTCCAAGACCGCCGCGTCCGCGCTGCTCGCCGGGGGAATCCTGCTCACCGGGTGTACGTCGAATATCGCGGCAGCGGACACCGGTGACCTGCCCAGCTTCGCTTCCGTGGAGGAGGCGCGGACCGCCGTCGATGAAGTGCTCGACTGCGAGGACAATCTCACGGCGGATCCGGTGCAGAACCGGATCGTGGACTCCACGGTCGAATCCGTGCTGTGCACCGAGCATGTCCAGCTCGAGCTCTACGCCAATGACGAGGACCGTAAGACCACCGTCGAAGCGTTCTCCCATTCGGGCAGTAACGGGTATGAGCGGATGCCGATCATCATGGTCGATGGCAGCAACTGGGCCGTGTACGACTTTTCCGAAGCCCGTGGCTTGCCTTCCCGGGTCAAAGACATGGAACGACTGGCGCAGGAACTGAACGCCGGCTTCACCCGGGTTGAAGGCGTCAAGGCCCAGTAACCAAGGCCAAGTAGGGCCGAAGATGGAGGCCTAGCTGCACCTTGGTGCGATTTTGCAGGCGGCGGCGCCGAAGTGCAGGAATTTCAGCATGTCCAGCCCGGTATCCGCCTCCGACGACAGCTTGCTGACGCGCGCATCCCAGCTGGGTTTCGCTTGGACCTGCCGATATCCGGCAGCATCTGCCTCCGAGTCCGCCTGCTTCATCGCCGACAGGCAGATGCCTGCTTTCGCCGTCTTCAATCCGGCCTGGAGGTGATCGATGAGGTCGCTTGTCTCATCCATTTCCGACTTTTTCGCGGCGGCCTGCGCGGCGGTGAACATGCACTCCGTTATCGCTTTCGAATGCCCGGTCTTCTTCTCGATGGTCATGGCCAGGTACTCCTCACCGCGGCCTTGCACGTATCCAAGGCCCAACTCCTGAGTGGCCCAGACTGAAGTCATCATTTCGCTGGGATACCAGCTGATGGTGGTGACGTCCTCGATGATCACCGAGTCCCCGGGGACCATGTAGTAAAGGTTCGACCGGGGAACCCCCGAGAGGCGGAAGAACCTTGAGTGTTGTCCGTATTCCTTGAATTCCATGGTGGGGACGGTCATGTCGAAAACCCATACGCCATCGCTGTCGTTGACCAGGAAGGAGGACGTTCCATTCGAGCAGACGAGGATCTCCGAGTACAGCGTGGCCGCCTCCCCCGTGAGGCCGTTGTACCCGACGTTCTCGTATCCAGCATCCTCGTCGGGGCACGCACCAAGGGGATCGGCCTCAATTTGTGCGATCAGCTCGTCAGTTGAGTCGGGCGCCGGCGGAGCTGTAGGGCTCTGAGGCAGGTTGTTGCCACTCCCTGCACCTCCACCGGCCTCGCTGCCTTCGGAGCCACAACCCGATAGGGTGACCGCCAGTAGAAGCGCCACCAGGAAAGCAATCAGTCGAAGGATTCTGGGTTTCACGGATTTCCCCGTCCACCTTGCCGATGATGCGGCAGATCCTACTCCTTTCCGGGACCGGCTGAAAGTTCTTTCAACGGTGCATCCAAGCCTGACTTCCGGTGGCGGTTCCCGCCGGCTGCCGGGTGCGAAGGGTTATTCAAACGTGCTTAACGGCAGTGGGAGTCTCCGCCGCGGGGGTCTTCCGGATGAGCATTTTCAACCGGGCCAGATCGGCCCTGCTGAAGCCGCGCGAGCGCATATCTTCAAGGATCGTGTCCGGGCCGATCAAACCGCTCTGCCGTAGGGAACCAAGTATTTCGAGGACCCGGGCTGCGGCGCCGTTATCACGCCAGCCGCGCTCGCCGAGGTTGGCAATCTGATCGAGTTCGCGCTGCGGTGAAGCCATTCTTCAAATGTAGCGGGCCCGAGGCGGCCGGCCGGCAGCGGCATCCGGCTCGGCCGCACCGGTTTCGGTGGACCTATTCGTTTGTGGCTGATCCTGGCCGCGGCGACAGCCGCGCGCCGAGCCCTCCCGGCCGTCGGTAGGAACGCCTGGCGTTTGACCGTGCTGGGTGACGGGGAGCCTCGCACGGACCGATGCGCAGCCCCTGGGGTTGCCGCCTCGTGGCGTTTCGAAACTATCCGTGCCATTTCGTCTTATTCCTTCATCCGGTGGCCAGCCGCGGCGGCAAAGTGGAACCAGCGCTGAGATACCAGCACGGAGGCACGGCCACCATGACGATGAACAAAAAGGACCCTACCGCGACCCCGCACCAGCCGGTGCAGGGGCCTGCCCTCGCACTAAGCACGGAGCACGGAAAGCGATGAAACACCCAACTTCCTTCCCGAACGCCCTCACCAGCCGGCTTGGTGCGTTCGCACAATCCCAAACGCACTACCGGACACTGGTGAAGCGGGCCTCGACCGCGGTGGTGCCGAGGCACTGGTCATTCATGTTCGCCGAGGTCGCCGCCTACTCCTTCGTCGTGCTGGCGGTCACCGGGGCGTTCCTAACCTTCTTTTACAACCCCTCGGCGGAAAGCGTCCGATACTCCGGTCCCTACGCGCCTCTGGCCGGGGTGGAAATATCCAAAGCCCTCGAATCCACCCTCAGGCTGTCCTTCGAGGTCCGCGGCGGACTCCTCATCCGCCAGATGCATCACTGGTCCGCGTTGCTGTTCATGGCCGCATTGACCCTGCATATCCTGCGCATCTTCTTCACCGGCGCATTCCGCACGCCGCGGGAAACAGCGTGGGTGGTCCTGATCGGGATCTTCTTGGCCGGTTTGGGCACCGGCCTTACCGGATACATACTGCCCGACGATCTGCTTTCCGGTTCCAGCCTGCTCATCCTCGATGGGACCCTCAAAGCCGTTCCCGTCATTGGTTCCTCGCTGTCCTACCTGGTTTTTGGGGGACCGTATCCAGGAGACGTGATCCTTGCCCGGCTGAACACCCTCCACGTGGTCATCCTGCCGCTGCTCGTGATCGGCCTCGCAGTCCTGCGGGCCGTCCTGGGACTGATCCACAAGCCCATGCAGTTCCCGGCACCGGGGCGCAGCAACGACAACATCGTCGGTGAGCCCCTGCCCACCCGCGCCGTCAAGAGCGCAGGGCTCCTGTTCGCCATCGCCGGTTTCACAGCGCTGATCGGAGCGACAGTTACGATCAACCCCATCTGGAACTACGGCCCGGCCGATCCCGGCAATGCCGGCGCGGGCTCCCAGCCCGACTGGTACCTGGGATTCGTCGACGGGGCGCTGCGCCTTGTCCCACCGGGATGGGACCTCGAAATCTTCGGCGGTACCCTGGTCCTCCCGGTGCTAATCCCCATGGCCGGGATTGGTGGATTCTTCGCAGCCGTCGTCACCTATCCGTTCCTCGAGCGCTGGATTCGATCCGACACCAGTGAGCGGCACCTGCTTGAGCGCCCGCGCAACAATCCGACCCGCACCGGGATCGGTGTAGCGGGCATGACATTCGGCGGAGTGCTGTGGGCGGCCGGCAGCGCCGACGTCACCGCACTTTACCTGTCCCTGTCCTTCGAGGACATCATCTACGCCTACCGGGTCCTGGTCCTGGCCGGCCCGTTCATCGCGTTCAGCCTCACCCGGCGGATATGCCTTGCCCTGCAGCGCAAAGACCGGGAGCTCCTGCTCCACGGACGGGAAACAGGCCGGATCGTCCGCCTGCCGCACGGCGAGTACATCGAGGTCCACCAACCCCTTAACCGCTACGAGCAGTGGGCCCTCGCCGACTTCGAGCCGTCATCGCCTGTGACCGACGACGCCGCGGCAGGGAAGGGGGCACGGTTAGTGCTTTCAAAGGTGCGGCACAGGATTTCGGACTGGTTTTTTGAGAACCGTCTTGAACCCAGCCCACCCCAGGGCCTCGACCATCCAGCCGCCGGGCAGCCGCGGATCCAGCCCCCAACCGGGCCGAAAGGCATTACCGCGCACAACCTGTCCGAGCCCTGGGAGCCACCCCGTGCCGCCTGACGCCGTCCGATCCACCCAGGAGCCACACCAGCCGAGCCGACGGAGCGGCTGGGCGGAAAAGCCGCCCCATCTCCCGAGGAAGTACGGCCCTGACCGGACACCGAAAGGACCAGCACCATGGAAGCCTTCGCTAACGTGCGTGTGAAGCAACCCCGGGAGGGCCGGAGATTCAAGCACAGGCTTCCCGCCCTCAGCCTTGCCGCTGCCGCCGCACAAGCATTCCTCACCGCGTGCGCCTGCTACCTGGTGATCCGCGCTGTGCCGGAGGCCGGATGGAATCCGGAACACGCCATCCTCTCGCTGACCACGTTCGGATGGCTGATCAGCGCTGTCCTCAACACGGCAGTTGCATACCAGCTGTCACGGCCACACCGGCTCATGACCGCCCTGACACTTCGCTCCAGCGGGCCGCTCACCGCACTGCATGTGGCCGGCATCCTCTTGGCAGCCGGCGCAGCAACGGGCGCAGACTGGGTCTCATTGGGAGCGACGATTCTGGGCTTCCTCCATGCGACGGAGGCGATCAGCATCCTGCGGCAGAACCGGCTTGGTACCCGCCTCTGGCCCTCCTGGGCTATAAGACTCCTCCATCTTGGTCCGGTGGCCGCGGCAACCATGGCGGCCATCACCACTGCAACCACGCTCCAGCGGCTCGTGACCTGATTGGACGTTCACGGCGTAGGCCGGGCTCCGGTGACCCTGTTCGAATCTCCGCGACTCCTCCTCGTGCGGTTGGCCAGATGCGGGTGTCAAAGGGGAAGTCGGCGCCTACCGACGACAGGAGCCTGTCGATCGGCGCCGAAGAATCATGGGTCCCCGGGAGTTCCACCCCGAGCCCGCCGGCCGCCGGCCAGGAGGTTCCGGGAGTGACCCTGAGGCAGGCCGGCTGGGCACTGCTCTTCTGATCCCTCTCGCTGCTGCAGCGTCCTCGGCCCTGCACTTCCTTTAGAGAGCCGCGGAGGTTGCGAGCATGCCCCGAACGAGGATGGCGGCCGTGAGCCGAACGTGCGCGATGACTTCCTCGGCCTGATCGCCGGCGGAGCCGCAGCGGCCACGGCCAGTGGCAAAGAGCGACCTCGCGGCGGATCAGCACGAGGTCTACGCCGAGGGGTCACCGGGTCGCAGCTGCTGGAAAGTTTCCCGAACCTATCCGATCCGACTGATGGAGAAAGCGTTGCGGGACCGTGATGCAAATGGGCCGTGCGGCGCAATCCGCGCCTGTAGAGTCCGTCTCATTATCCGGCTTGTGGGCAGCCGGATGCGGTGAAGCATCACCGTGCGAAGTCCCAGCTGTCCCGATCCCCGCTTCGATGAGCCCGGCCTTCCGCACAGGCGTGCATGGCTGTTTCAACGGTGCCACCCTTCCAGATGAGAGAACGACCATGTCCAAGCCGTCCATCCTCGCCCTTTCCCTCGCCGCCGTGCTGCTCGCGGGCTGCTCCACTCCGGCCGCTTCCGGCTCGGCTGATCGCCCCTCCCAGCGCCCGTCGGCCAGCCCGTCTGATTCCCCCTCGGCCACCCAGAAGCCCACCGTGGCGCCCAAGCCAACATCGAAGCCAACCCCGGCTGCAGCGCCCACACCCGAGGTGGCACCGCCCGCCCCCGCCCCGGTGGCTCCGCAGCCTGCCCCCTTCATCCCCGAGTCGCCGCAGCCCGTTGTTCCGGTGGTGCCCGCAGACCCGGCCGTCACCGCGCCCCCGGTCAATGTTCCACCGGCCCTGACGCACACCTCCTGGGTCTACCCGGACGTGGTGCCTGCACCTTGGCCGAACTTCCCGAGCGCCGAGCGCGTCGCGGGAACCTCCTGGTACATCGCCGGCGCCGGGTACCCGCCAGGAGCGGAGATCCGGATCCTGTTCGGCGAATGGGGCAGCGACGAAGATCTACTCCACGCCCCGGTCGTCAAGGCGGACGCGAACGGCCACTATCGGCTGCAGGTCCACCTTTCAGCAGACTTTGCCCCGGGCACCTACGGCTTCATGGTCTGGTACAAACCCTTCGCCGAGGAGGGCAAGCGGTACGCCATGGTCGAGGTGCTCCCCGCCGGCACCCCAATCCCTACTCCTCCGCGCTGACGCCGTAGCTGACAACCCTCCTCCTCCGGGCACCGGAGGAGGAGGTGTCTGCGGCCTCCTCGACGTGGACGGAGAACAGCCGAAGCTGGCCCTCCAGGGATGAGGGGTCGGCCGGATCGGAGAGTACGCCGCCGTCTCCACGGGAGACGGCGGCGTGTACCTCCGCATGGGTCCGGACGAGCACGAACCTCCTCCCGTCCGAGGTCACCGGGGCGGGGTATGAATCGGCCCCTCCGTCTGTCTCGGGCGAGCCGACTCCAATCAGGACATCCCGCAGCTGGACGCTACAGGGAGGGTGGAACCACGGACTGGGTCAGCACCCAAGCCCGCAGGAACGAGTCCACCGAGTCAGGCTCCCAGGCGACGGCATGACGATCAGCCAGCCAACCGCCCAGCGAAGTGGACCAATGCCTCGGCAACTGCACCCGGATGGCTCAGGGCGGCATAGTGTCCGCCGTCGATCTCAACCGGCTCGATCCCCAGCCGCTCCCGCACCTGGCGCCTCATGAAGGAGGCCGGGAAGAGGTTGTCCTCCCGGCACAGGATGGCCAGCGTGGGCACTGCGGGGTGCCGGTCCGCCGGCCACGGCCCGGACATCCAGCCGCCCTGCTGATCCCGTTCCCGGGCCCGTGCTTCGCGGGCGAGAGCATCGGGAACACCATTGAAATAAAGAACCTCAGGGTCGTCACTGACGCTCTCAAGGTGGTGACCCGTCGTCGTCCACCAGCCGGCGAAGCTCTCCCCGGGCAACGGAATCATGCCGGCGAGATAGACGAGGCCTTCGGCGTTGAGATGTTCACAGGCCAAGGGCGCGATAAAGCCGCCGAGGGAATGCCCGACGACGATGACGTGCCGTGCGGCCGGAACAGCGGCGCCGATGGCGGCGAGATACTGTTCGAGCCCCGCGTTGGCGTCCTCGATCGGCAGGTCGACGGCGACGGCGTCGTGGCCCGCACCCTCGACGAGTGGAGCGACCAGATGCCAGTCCCACGCCGTGGAGCCGCCGCCGTGGAGGAGTACAAAAGTCGCCATCGGTTTCCCCGTTCCGCCAATAGGTAGGTTCAGCGTGGACGATCACGTAATCGCGGACGCGGCCAGTTCCGCGATGAGGAACCGCGCCATATCGGCCCGTGCGGCAATGACCCGGTGCAGGTGCTCGGAGTCCGGCCCGTCAAGCTCAGGGGGGAACAGTGCCGAAAGCCCGCTGACGATCGCGGTGGTGATGGCGAATCCCCTCCGCACCAGTTCCCGCGGAAGGGGCGACCCTTCGTCCTGCAGCCCCCACAGATAGGCATCGAGACAACGCGGTGCGAGCTCGGGCAAGGCTGATCCGGGAAGCAGCCCCTCATTGACGAGTCCGGTCAGCAGCTGGCCGAGGTCGAAGCCCACTGCGGCAGTGCCGAAACTGCCCCAATCGATGGCCACGACGCCGTCGCGGCACTGCAGGAGGTTCTGGGGGCAGGCATCGCCGTGTGCGCGGGTACGGGGGAGATCGGACAGTTCCGCCAGGAGCGCGGGAAGCTGCCCGGTCAACGCGATCAGGTCCTCCTCGAGGCGGTCATCCACGCTGCCTTCGAAAGCGGGATGGGAACGCAACGTCCCTGAGCGAAGCCGCGGAATGAACATGTGTTCGCCGGGTCCGAAGACGTAGTCCGCGAGGTCCCGCGGGTTTCCGCGGGGTGCCTCCGGTGTGCCGGCGAGACGGCCGAGCAGGTATGCCATCCGGGCGAAACGGTCGGGATCCCACTCCGCGTGCGGGTCCTGCCGAACGTCCTCCATCCAGATCGCCGTACTTTCCCCGTCAAGCTCCTCGATGTGGTGCACCTCGGGCAACCGCAGCCCCTCGGGCAGGTACTGCCCGAGGTCGCCGGCATAGACTTCGGCCTCGGTGCGCCAGGGATAGTGTTCGACGACGAACCCCCGCAGCTCTTCCGGGACCTGCTCGATCCCGGCCCAGCGCAGCGGAGTATGGATCACCTTGAGGACTGCTGAGAAGGCGTGCCGGTCCTCTCCGTCGCCCGCCGTGCCCTGCAACCGCCAGAGCCCCGCCGTGGTCATATTCGACAGCGGAACGCCGACGGGGACCAACACATGGTCGCTGACAGGAAGCGGGCGGCCCGCGCCAACTGCCGACCCAGCCACCTTCGCCAAAGTTTCAGGGGACGGCTGCACGTTCTGCACAGGGACATTGTCCCGCCGGGCCCGACGGCGGACAAGGCCGTTGATCGCACTGCGGCTCACGCACCGAGCGGAACCGTGGCCGAAACCTGGGGTAATCGGGAGTATCCTCAGGCGCATGCTGATCAGCGCAGCCGAGGCCCCTGAGGCATGAGGGTGTGGTGCGGAAAATGATGGACCGCAATGGAGGTCAACCTCCGGATGCCGGCGGCGGTCCGCCGGTTGGAATGCAGGAGGCTCCGGCAGTAACCCTGAGGCAGGCCGGCTGGGCACTGCTGTTCGTGGTGATCTATGGCGCTGCCTTCTTCGGCGCGGTGCTGGCGGCCGGGCTGCTCGGCCTTTTCGATTCCATCGCAGCGGTTGTGGTGATAAGCCTCTGCGGCGTAACCGCCGTCATCATCCTTGCCTTGTACCTCCATCTTTTCCGGAGGAACCGCCTGAGTCTCGGTGATCTGGGATTTCGGCGGCCGACGCGCCGAATGTTCCACCTGCTCTGGCAGATCCCCGCCTCGATGCTGGCCGCTGGGGTGCTGCAGGGACTCTTCCTTGCTGCGTTGGCGCCGTTCGGCGTCGATACGTCGTCGGCCGAGTCGTCCCAGGACCCCCTGTCCGACGTCATCACCGGGGTGCCGGCCCCGGTGTTTGTCCTCGCCTTCATCGTCATCGCCGTCCTCACTCCGCTGTGGGAGGAGGTGCTGTTCCGGGGCGCCTTCCTCAGCGGATTCCTAAGGCGCTTCCAACCTTTCACGGCTATCGTGCTGTCGGCGGCTCTCTTTGCCGCCGTCCACCTCGTGCTGCTGACCTTTGTCTATCTCTTCGCGCTCGGCGTGGCGCTGGCCCTCCTTCAACGGTTCCACCGGAACCTTTGGGCGCCCGTCCTGCTCCACGCGGCCAACAACGCGGTGGTCACCCTGGTGGCATTCTCGGTTGCCTAGGGTGAAGCGGGGCCTTCGTCGAAGGTGATGTGCAGGTAGCTTTCGTAGGGGCGGTTCGTTGAAATCCCGCGGGTGTGCGTTCGCAGGGGATCGTCGTCGCCGGTCGTAAACAGCAGTTCGTCCTCAACGGGCCGCCTCAGTGAGGCTTGGCCCTCCGGTGAGCGGTCGGGCCTGGCGCCGGGGGACCACACCCGGGTGGCGCGGTAGTGGTACCCGTCCACCTCGACCGTCTCGTACTCCATCTCAAGGACCTGGCCCTCCGCCAAATCCCGGAAACCACCTTCGGCGGCCGCGCTGAAGTGCACCCAGCACCCGCCGGGAGTCGCCGGGGATGAAATCACTCCCCACCCCTCCTCGGCGGACCAAGACTGAACCTTCCCTGTTGTTGCCATGGGGACGATCCTAGGGGCCACAGGCCCGTTGCCGATGGCCCCTGCGGAAACCCCTGAAGAGGGCGCGTGCGGCTAGGTACCAGCCACGAACGTGCCGATTCGCTCTAGGGGACGGTCCGGGCGGTACTCCCGCTACTCCTCGAAGTACGGCTCGCAGAATTGCGTCATTTCAAGCGCTGCTGCCTCAAGGCCTTCTTTGCGCTCGACGTCGGACTGCTCACCTGGGTCAATCAGGAATTGCGCGAACTGAGCCACGGGAGGAACCGCGTTGTCGGCGAGGGACTGAAGACGCGCCTCGGCGTCTGCCAGACCCTGACCCTCGGTAGGCACCTCGGCGCCGATGAGAGAGGCGACGGATACGCAGTCGGCCCGGGCCCGGCCGTCGTCATGATTTTCGACGCCGTCGGCTTTGACCTCGCCCGTCGGCGGTGATCCACCATCGGTTGAAGCGGGGCCGCAGCCGGTCAGAATGAGCATTGCACCACACAGCAGAGCGCCGGCATAGGCCTTCATGGTTTCCCCCAGTCGAATCAACGATCAGATCATACATTCGTCCTCCAGCCGCCCCGTCGCCGCGGAAGGAAAGAACGACCACTGCGGCGACGGCACACCACCGGCACGTTCTCCCTGCGTGGAGTGGTTTCCCTGCTGGTGGGTTACTGTTTTCTTCAAACGTGATCGAGAGCATCCCGACCCAGGGGTGAGCATGGACCACTACCGGCCATTCCAGTAAGCGGGCCGGACCTGCCCCGGCCGGACACCCTCCATGCGCGCCAGCAACCAGACCGGATCCAACCTCCCGCGACCGAAAGCCGACCATGACCGGTAGCCCAAACCCTTCTGCAGGTGATCGGAATCGAAGCCGCCGGAGTACCTCCCTATCAATCGGGGTGACGGCGCTTCTTGCAAGCGCCGTGCTCACCGGATGCTCGCCCTCGGGCGAGGTGATCGACGCCGACTACGCCCAGGTCTGCCAGGACCGCACCACCCAGGAGCGGGTCGAGGACAGCAAGTGCAGCGAGGAGGGCCGGTCCTCCGGCGTCTACGGGTGGTACTTCTTCGCCATGGGGGCGCGCAGCGCGGCCATCAGCAGGTCCATTCCTCCCGTCGGGTCGCAGCTTTCAGGCGGCGTCACCACGGTTCCGGCGGGCGCTTCGACTCGAAGCGGCCTGCCCGCCTCGGGGTCTTCGGCGGTCAGCCGGGGCGGTTTCGGGGACAGCGCCAAGTCGGGCAGCGGCGGCCGCTCCGGAAGCATGGGTG
The DNA here is from genome assembly GCF_054511055.1 of Arthrobacter melezitosi. Lineage (NCBI taxonomy): Bacteria > Bacillati > Actinomycetota > Actinomycetes > Micrococcales > Micrococcaceae > Arthrobacter > Arthrobacter melezitosi. The sequence goes on along the minus strand of NZ_JBTNDJ010000018.1, from coordinate 16,799 downwards.
GCTGAGGTGAAACGCATCCCCTCCGTCCCACGCCCCGACTGGAAGCAGAAGATCGAAAGCCAGGGACTCGTCTTCTCCACCACGGTCCTGCCCGATGGTTCCTCGATCGAGTACTGGAACGAGAGCGCCTACTACCAGTTCGACCTTGCCGAAGTCGAAATGCTCGAAAAGGTCACCGAGGAACTCCACGGCATGTGCATCGAGGCCGCCCGGTACCTCGCAACCGGGGCGATGGGCACCATCGGCATCGGGCCCGATGCCCTGAAGCTGGCAGCTAGCTCCCTTTCGCGCAGCGAACCCGCCGTCTACGGGCGCTTCGACTTCGCCTACGACGGCGTGAACCCGCCCAAGATGCTCGAATACAACGGCGATACCCCCACCGGACTGATCGAAGCGTCGATTGCACAGTGGTACTGGCTGCAGGATGTAATGCCCCGCAACGACCAGTGGAACGGCATCCACGAAGCCCTTGTCCGGGCGTGGGAGAAGCAGCGCGGGGGCCTCGACGGGGCACGGCTGCATGTGGCGCACACGGAAGTCGAAGAGTCGGGCGAGGACTGGATGACCGCGGCCTACATGCTCGACGTCGCCAACCAGGCCGGCTGGGAGACCGTCGGCATCAACATGAGCGACATCGGCTGGAACGCCCGCACCAAGCGGTTCGTCGACCTTGACGAGAACGTCATCAGCAGCATCTTCAAGCTGTATCCGTGGGAACACATGATGAAGGAGGACTTCGGCAAGAACATCCGCGAATGGCCGGTGATGACCCGGTGGTATGAACCGGCGTGGAAAATGTTCCTCTCGAACAAGGCGCTCCTTGCCGCACTCTGGCATCTCTACCCCGGGCACCCCAACCTCCTGCCGTCCTATCTGGACAGCCCCCACGGGATGGAGGAATGGGTCGCCAAACCCCTTCACGGACGCGAGGGGGACAACATCCGCATCCATGCCAAGGGGATTGAGCTCGAACAGCCAGGAGACTACGGCGCCGAAGGTTGGTGCTACCAGGCCTGGAGCCCCCTGCCCGACTTCGACGGCAACCACCCGGTGCTCGGATCCTGGATCGTGGACGGTGAGTCGGTTGGCGTCGGCATCCGCGAATCCGACGGGTACGTCACGGACTACTTCTGCCGCTTCGTCCCCAATATCATCGACGCCGCAGCCCCGGGAGCTTGACGACGGGGACGTCGATGACTGTGAAGTCGAGCCCGAGACGGCTTCTAGAGGGCCGCCACCACCGCCCCGGCGGCCCGCCAGGCCAGGAACCAGGATCCGCCGATCACCACTGTGAAGAGGAACAACCACACGGCGGAGGGGACCGAGGTGCGGCGGGAGAGCAGGTACGCGTCCGAGCTTTCCAGCCGGTGCCGGTGCCGGAGGTGGACCATCGTGACGTTGAGCAGGTCCCGGACCGAACCGACCAGAAGGGCCAGTCCGAGGCCGACGACGAGGTGCCCGGTGAACTCCGGTGGGACGAGGAGGATCAACCCCGCCGCTGCGGCGATCGTGCCCAGGAGGATGAGCAGGCCAGCGGCGTTCCGGATGAACAGGACAGTCAGCACCATAACGGCGGTCCCGGCCGACATCGCCGCCGGGCCCCAGCCGGTGAGCCCCGCCCAAACCAGCCCCGCCCCGATCACCGCCGGTACCGGGTAGCCCCAGAATCCGGCCCAGACGCTCCGGAAGCCGCCGCGGCCGAAGGAGGTGGTCGTTCCGGAGGAGTCGAGTTTCAGGGTGATGCCGGTGACCCTGCGTCCAACCATCAGGGCGGAACACGCGTGCCCGAGCTCGTGCACGACCGTTGAGACGAGACCGAAGTACCGCCACGTGGCCTGCGGAATGGACAGCGCCGCCGCCCCGGCAAGGATGAGTCCGAGTTCGACCGACGTCACGACAGGGGCCTGCCCCCGCGCGAAGGTGCCCAGGAACCAGGCACCGAAGGCGCTCAACTGTCCGCTCATATCCTCATCAGGGCCAGCCTAACCCCTGCGGCCTAGGGAGCCCTGCCCACTGACGGGCGCCCGGCGCGCAGGATTCGGGCAGTCACCGCCGCCGCGGCGAGGAACAGGCCCGCACTGACGGCAGCGGTGACGGGGCCCGGGCGGACGACCGATTCACCGGCAAGTGCCTGCAGGGTGAGCACCACGAGCATCCCGGCGTACAGCACCGAGAGCACGACGACGATGCCCAGCCGGACGCCGTCGGGCCGCAGCGCAGGGAGCCTCCGTGCGGCCCACGCCAGCGCGAGCGCGGCGATCGGCAGCAGCTGCAGGGCGTGCATCCCCAAGAAGTGCGGGACCCGCAGGTCACCTCCCACGGTGCTCCACCCGAGCAGGAACAGTCCGGGACCGCCGTCGGGCACGCCAACGGTGTGCGCTCCGGCGATGCCGCGGAAGTCCTCGAGTTGCTCGCTCGTGGGCGAGGTCATGAAGTAGGCCACGCCCATGCCCGCAAGGCCGAGGACGACGCCGGACCGGATCGCCCACGAGACCGCGCGGTCGCCGAGCCGGCTGAGGGCCAGGAGGACTCCGATCACCAACGTGGCGAGCCACACCACGACGATCGAAAGGGCCATCACACCCCACAGGGTGGCGTTGAGGGGAGTCGAGACGTTGAAGTGGCTGGTCGTGCCGGCCACGACGGCGCCGACGATGACCACCATTTCGATGCCGAGTGCGGCGGCGGCCACCGTGGCGGTCCACCAGGCGAACTTCCGCCCGCGGGTGAGGAGACCGGTGAGCCAGGCGAGGGTGAGCGAGTAGAGAAAGATTGAAAGGGCGAACTTGAGCGGCTTGGCCCAGGCGGGTGCGCCGACCAGCTCGCGGGGATCGAGGATGAGCCCCAGCAGGCTGGCGACGGCGAGCAGGGCCATCGTTCCCGCGAGGACAAGAAGGGGGCGGTGCCAGGTGAGCGAGGCGCGGGTGGGGTGCTGCGTGTGCGGAACTGTCAGTTCCATGGCGTTCTCCAAAGGGGGAGGGGAGATGCATTCAGCCGGGTTCGGTGCTCCCGGAGGAGTAGCGCTGGCTGGAGAAGTGCTCCTGCGCGGCGCGGCGGAGGGCGGCGAGGAGGGCGTCGCCGAGCACTGTGCCGATCACCACGGTTTCGGCTTTGGCGACCCGGCCTTCCCGCCGGTCAATCAGGTCGATGTCGGCTTCACCGATGATCGCGGCGGCCTTGCGGTAACTTTCCCGCCAGGCACCGTCAAGCTCGAGTCCGGCGTCGTCCATGGCCCGGAGGGCTTTCGCGACGCCGAAGCGGCCGGGGCCGTCGTGGTAGCTCCAGCCGGCGAGCAGTTCGTCGGCCCGGGCCAGGTCGGTGTCGCTGAGGTCGGCTCCGTCGATCCCGGGTGAGGCTGCCCGCTGGGCGAGCCCGAAGGTGGAGTTCAGGGGCAGATCCGAATCGATCGCCTCAAGGACCGTCTTGGCCGAGGCGACCGAGAGCCCGCCCACCTGCGTCAGCGTGCGGATGATCCCCAGGCGCCGCACATGGTCGTCCGAGTAGGTCGCCTGGTTGGCGTGTGTTTTGGCCCCCGGTGGGAGGAGGCCGGTGCGCAGGTAGAGCTTGATCGTTGGCTGGGGAACACCGCTGACTGCGCTCAACTGCGAGATTTTCACAATAGATAGTCTAGATATCCGATATCGGCGGTGTCTATACTTTTCCGGTTCTTTCCCATCCGCTGACCGGGCGTCACCGGCCGGAGCCACCGCGACGGGCTTCTCCGAGAAACAATGCCTGGTCGAGGAACTCCACAATCCTGTCCCGGGTGTCCTCATCCTGGCCGCGGATGGGCAGGGACCGCACCTGCCGCCCCACGCCGATGAGGAGGCTCTCGGGGTCGGGCAGCTTCGCGCCGTGCTCGAAGGTCAGCAGAAGGCCCTCCGGCCGGGGAAACAGTCCGCACACATAGCCGGCCAGGGAATCGACGAACCCAATGGCCTGCCACCCGCGGTACACGCGCTCTTCAAGCCCCGGGGCCGCCTCAAGCAACACCCCGCGGACCCAGAGTGCCAACTCGGCCGCATCGGGGTGGTGCTCCTGGAGGTACGCGGCGCTGGTGTCCATCACACCCTCATCCACCGGTCGATGAGCCGCAGGAAGTCCTCCCGTTTCTGCTGGGCGTCGGCGGCGCTGAGAAAGGATACGGTTCCCCGGTCGGGCGCGAGCCACTGCACGAGCCCCGAGGCGTCCTCGAAGTCGAAGCTCCCGGCGTCCTCGCGGATCTTGGCGCCCCGGTGCAGGACGACCTGGAGGCGGTCCCTCGGACGGAGGTTCAAGGTCACTCGATCGGTTCCCGCGTAACCAAAGCTTGGTGCCTTCCACTTGATCTGCTCGGTGATGCCGGGATCGAGGGTGAGGACATCCAACCGCAGGGCCTCGACCACCTCCTTGAAGGGATGATCGAGGTCGCGCAGGAAAGCCGTGACGGCGGGCGATCGGTTCTCCATGGTGGTCCCCTCTCCGGGCGGCCCGTCGTTCCAGCACAGGGCCCGTTGTTGCTGGTGCAGAACAGGCGAGCAATCATTCTCGCCCTGCAAGCCGCCGGGCGGTAGGCCCGATGCGATCCCGACATCGCACCGCCGGTTGATGCCACGGCGGTCCGCAGTTCCTACCCTTATAGAGGAAACGACGCCGCGGATTCCCGATCTGAAAGGAACGCCCGATGAATTCGCCGTACCTCGCCCGATGGGTCGGCGCCGGGCTGATCGCCCTGCCCGTCTCCGGCCTGCTGACCGCTCTGGCCACACTCAAGCCGCAGCCTGACCAGACCACCGACCCCCGGGCCTGGGCGGAGTTCGTCAGCACGCCGATGTACCTCACCAGCCACCTGATCGGCAGCACGGGCGGGACGATCCTCGGGATCTTCGGAGTCCTTGCTTTGGGCGTGTACCTGGCCGGCGGCAGGGCCGCCCGGATCGCCGTCCCCGCAATGGTCCTCACGATCTTCGCCCAGACCCTGCTGCTGGTGCCTTCGGTCATTTCGACGTTCGTCACCCCGGCCGTGGGCCGCGCCTACCTGGCTGGGATTCCGGAGGTCATGGAACTTGAATTCCCCGCCTCAATGATGGCCACGTTCCTGCTCGGGCTCCTGCTGGCCTTCGCCGGACAGGTGCTCCTCGGTGCGGCCATTTGGCGTTCGTCCTCCCTCCCCAGAGGAGCCGGAGCCCTGTGGATTGCCGCCGCGGTGATTTTCTACCCGATGGGCGTGGTGCTTGGAATGGTGACAACGGGCGCCAGCCTGCCCACCCAGCCGGTCGGCGCCGTCATCGCGGCTGCCGCCGGTGTCTGGATCGCCTGGAGCGCACTTCACCGCACCCCCGCGGGAGCCCCGGGCTGAACCTCCGGGACCGGATCGGTGCGGCTGGTCCCCGGGCAAACGCTTGACGGCGGCACCGCAACGGCCGTGGAACCCGCGTGGCGTTACGCGGCGGGTTCGATGAGGTGTGGCCCGTCATTGCGGACCGAGCCCACTTCCTTGCCCACGACGCGGGGGACGAGGACGGGTTCCGGCATCGCATCGATGAGCTGCTGCACGTCCTTTTTTGCCGTCACCGCAGGGTCGAGCCAGTCGGCGTAGAGGTCCTGCGGGACGATCAGCGGGGAGCGGTCATGGATGTGTCCGAGGGTGTCGGTGGCGTCGGTGGTCATAATGGTGGCCGTCGTCAGCCACTTCTCCGGGTCGCCGTCGGACTTTTCGGGATCCGGCCAGAACTCGTACAGCGCGGCGAACGCGATCAGGTCCTCCTCCCGCTCCGGATGGAGGTAGGTGGGGGTCTTCGTTCCGTCGGGGTTCTTCTGCCACTCGTAATAGCCGTTCGCCGGGACCAGGGCGCGGCGTTTGGTGGCGGCAGTGCGGAAGGACGGCTTGTCGAGGACCGATTCGGCCCGCGCGTTGATCATTCGGGCACCGATCTTCGGGTCCTTCGCCCAGACGGGGACGAGGCCCCAGCGGGCGATGTCCAGCCGGCGGGTCAGGGTGCCGTCGGTGAGCCGTTCCGAGACGAAGGGAATGCCGGTCATGGGCGCGACATTCCAGGACGGGCGCATCTCGTCGTCGAACGACTCGTCCACACTGAACGCATCGAGCATTGCAGCCTTGTTTCCCGCGATCACAAAACGCCCGCACATGCTGCTATTGTGCCGCACTCCCGGCTGGGAGTCCGCTCCTTCCGGCGCGCGCCGCTGAAGCGGAACGGACCCGCGCGGCGGGCCGCGGCCGGGGCGGCGTCCACGGGGGGATAGGCTCGAGACTCAGCACCTCTGCACCACCGCACCCCTAGGAACCATGCCCCTCCGCACGAGAATCACCGCCTTCCTGCTGGGTTCAGTCCTGGCGGCCGGTGCCGCTGGGTGCTCCCCGGCCCTGCAGCGCGCCCCGGCCGCGGAGTCTCCGGCGGCCACCGCACCGGCAGCCACCACACCGCCGGCCAGTCCTTCGGGGGAGCAACAGGTGCCGCCCGGCACGCCGGACCCGGATGCCCCCGCCCCGCCTGCCGGCACGGCGCTCGCCGGGCTCCAACTGGTCCCCATCAAGGGCCGGGCCCCGAGAACCGGGTACGACCGGGACCGGTTCGGTCCGGCCTGGGCCGACACCGACCGCAACGGCTGCGATACCCGGAATGACGTCCTCGCCGACGATCTCTCGGGGGAATCCTTCACGCCCGGCACCCGGGATTGCGTGGTGCAGGCCGGTGTGCTGAACGACCCGTACACCGCGGCGAGAATTTCCTTCGTCAAGGGCGGGGACGCACTCGTGGACATCGACCACGTCGTGGCGCTGGGCAACGCCTGGGAGACCGGCGCCCAGCGATTATCTGCGGAGGACCGGCGGCTTTTCGCCAATGACCCGCTGAACCTCCTCGCTGTCGACGGGCCGGCCAACCGGCAGAAGGGCGACGCCGACGCCGCGACCTGGCTGCCGCCGAACAAAGCCTTCCGGTGTGCGTACGTGGCCCGGCAAACGGCGGTGAAGCTCCGGTACCGCCTTTGGATGACACCCCCGGAACACGCGGCCATTGGAAAGGTCCTCTCCAGCTGTCCGGATGAGCCGCTTCCCGCAGCCGGAACCGCTCCACCCGGCGGTCCCGCGGCAGGCGCGGGGGAGGAAGTCCCCGGTGCAGGCCGCCCTCCCGCGGGGACGGCGGGGGAACCGCCTGCCGGAGGGGTCCCGTACGGGAGCTGCGCCGACGTCGAGGCGGCCGGCGCTGCGCCGATCACGGCGGCCGATCCGGGCTGGGACCCCTCGTTCGACCGGGACGGCGACGGCATCGGGTGCCAGTGATCCGCAACTCCGGGCGGCCCGCCGCGTCCTTCTCCTGGAAAGACTCGCCCGGAGCCTTCCTGAAATTAGCAGGCAATCGAAAACTCAATGTTACGATCCGGTAATGTCGCCGACCTTACCGGTGGACTAATGCGCCACCGGCGCATTCAGGGGACGTGGAGCCGGGGCCTGCGAGGGCCGGCCGGCCGAAGAACAGCAAGGGTCTCACTATGCCAGTTGCACGATACGGGTCCGCCCAGGACGTTGCGGACTTTGTCCGGATCGACCGTCCGGCCTTCCGGCGCGTCCGCCCGGGACACCGGGCGTGAGCGCGGCCGCAGGTTACGATCCGGGGCCGGCTGACAATGCGTCCGGGCCGCTTCCGGACTGGAGCGCACCGATGCAGCGGAGCGGGGCTGAACGACTCGCCGAACAGTGGGCGGGTAACCCCGCGGATCGGCATCCGGACGCAGCGGGCGACCGCCCCGCTCCGGGATCCAGGGCCGGTTCCTCCTTCATCGACGCGGTGCTGGGTCCGGCCGACCCCGGCCCGGATGAGCTGCTCAAGAACATCAAGGGGCTCGCCGCGGAACTCGACTACTGCATCGTGCGGCTGGCCCAGGCCTCCTCGGCGGGGATCGCCGACCGGGACCTGCGCGCCGCCAATGGCTCTGCGGCCGAATGGGTGCGGCGGACCCTTGAGGATATTGTCGCGACCTCCGCTGGGATCCGGTTCGCCGGGCAGCACCAGCCTGCGGCCCCGGCGAGGGAAGACCTTCCCGCAGCCGGTTGAGGCTGCGGGCAGGGCCGGAGGCCTCCGGGAGGAACCCGTTTTACTTAGGTAAGCCTTGCCAATAAAGTAACGCAGTGACCTCGCACCTGTTCCTGACGCGCGCCTCCTTCGCTGCCGATCTCGCCTCCCACGGTGACCGCCCCGCGGTCCTCACCGACGGGCGGACGATCAGCTACCGGGAGCTCGCCGGCCGCGTGCAGGACGCCGCCGCCCGGCTGGGCAGCCAACGGCGGCTTGTGGCACTGGCCGCCGCGAACGACCTTGAGTCCCTCGTCGCCTACCTCGCGGCGCTGAGCGCAGGCCACCCCCTGATCCTTGTTCCCGCCGACAAGCCGGCCGCGCTCGAGTCCATCGTGGCGGCGTACGACCCCGACGTCGTCCTGCGCGCCGGCGGCGTTCCCACCTTCGAGGAGCGGCGGGCCGGAACCCGGCACGAACTGCACCCGGACCTTGCCCTCCTTGTCAGTACCTCCGGCTCCACCGGTTCGCCCAAGCTCGTGCGGCTCTCTTCCGCGAATCTGCAGTCGAACGCCGAAGCCATCGCCAGCTACCTCAGGATCGGACCGGACGACCGCGCCGCGACGACCCTTCCCCTCTCCTACTGCTACGGCCTGTCAGTGATCAACAGCCACCTGCTGCAGGGCGCGGGCCTGGTGCTGACCGACCTCTCAGTGGTCGACCCGTGCTTCTGGGAGCTTTTCCGTGCCCGCGGAGCGACCTCCTTCGCCGCCGTTCCCTACACCTTCGAACTCCTCGACCGGGTGGGCTTTTCCGGCCTTGAGCTTCCCGGCCTGCGGTACGTGACCCAGGCCGGTGGCCGGCTCGCACCCGACCTGGTGCGCCGGTACGCGGAGCTCGGGGCGGAGCGGGGCTGGGACCTGTTCGTCATGTACGGCGCGACGGAGGCCACCGCCCGGATGGCCTACCTTCCACCCGACCTGGCCGCATCGCACCCGGAAACCATCGGGATAGCGGTGCCGGGCGGCTCCTTCCGCATCGACCCGGTGCCGGGCCTCGACGACGGCGAACTCGTGTACACCGGTCCGAACGTCATGCTCGGCTACGCCGAGGCGCCGGCCGACCTGGCGCTGGGGCGGACCGTCGCGGAACTGCGCACCGGCGACCTCGCGCGGCGGCACCCGAACGGCCTGTTCGAGGTGGTGGGACGGCGGAGCCGGTTCCTGAAGATCGTCGGGCTGCGCGTCGACCTGGGTCAGGTCGAGCGGATCCTCGACGGCCTCGGCGTGCGTGCACTCAGCGCCGGATCCGATGAACGGCTCGTGGTCGCGGCCGAGGGTGAGCACGACGTGCGCCTGCTCGGCAAGGCCCTCGCCCAGCAGCTGGGCCTGCCCCGCGCCGCCGTGGAGGTCCACGCCGTGGACCGGCTTCCGCGCCTTGCCAGCGGCAAACCCGACTATCCGGCCGTCCTGGCCCTGGCAAACGCCCCCGCAGCGGCGGCGGCACAGCCGGAGAGCACCGGGCACGGACTGGCGGACCTGCGGAGAATCTATGCCGAGCACCTCGAATGCGACGTCGTCAGGGACGAGGACACCTTCGTTTCCCTGGGCGGGGATTCCCTGTCCTATGTGGCGCTGTCCGTCCGGCTCGAAAAGGTGCTCGGCGCCCTCCCGGCCGACTGGCACCTGCTGCAGGTCCGCGAGCTGGCCGGGCCGGTGGGGAAACCCCGGCGGACCCGGCGGTTCCTCGCTCCGGTGGAGACGAGCATTGCGCTGCGGGCCGTGGCCATCGTCTTCATCATCAGCACCCACGTGGGCCTGTTCACCTGGCAGGGAACCGCGCACGTGCTGATGGCCGTCGCCGGGTACAACTTCGCCCGGTTCCAGACCGCAGGGGAGCGGCTTCCCCGCCTGCGGCGCCAGTTGAGGAGCCTTGGGCGGATCGTCGTGCCCAGCGTCGCCTTCATCGCCTTCGCCTATCTGGTGACCGACCGGTACTCCCTGGCGAACATCGCGCTCCTGAACTCGCTGATCGGCCCCCGGCACGTGACCGCGGAGTGGCAGTTCTGGTTCGTCGAAGTGCTCGTCTATGTCCTGGTGTGCATGCTCGCGCTGCTGGCCATTCCGTGGGCCGACCGTGCCGAGCGGCGCGCCCCGTTCGCCTTCCCGCTCGCCCTGACCGCCGTCGGCATGCTGGGCCGATACGACAGTCCGCACATCAGCGTGCCGCACACAGCACCCGTGCTGTGGCTCTTCGGCCTGGGCTGGCTGACCGCCAGGTCGCGGACACCGCTTCAGCGGGTGGCGGTATCGGCCATCGCGGTCCTGACCGTACCGGGATTCTTCGACCAGCCCGGCCGGGAAGCGACCCTGCTCGCGGGCCTCCTGCTGCTCACGTGGCTCCCTGCCATCCTCCTGCCGGTCCGGCTCCACCGGTTCGTGGGGCTCCTTGCCAGTTCCTCCCTGTACGCCTACCTCACGCACTGGCTTGTCTTTCCCCTGCTGGCGCCGTTCAGCCCGGCGCTCGCGGTGGCGGCATCCCTGGCCTCCGGTGTGGCGTACTGGGCGCTGACGCAGCGGCTCTTCGGCCTCGCCGGCCGGGTAAGGGCGCACCGGTCGCGGCGGCCTCTCAACGCGTCCCCGACCGAAACGGCGCCCACCCGGTAGTGGGTGGACGCCGTTGGCTGGGGGTGAGCCTCAGCCGGCAGACTGGATGTCGAAGGCCATTTCTCCGGCCTCGATCTTCACGTCGAGGCTGTTGTTCCTCACCGGCATGGCGCAGGTGCCGTACGGGGTGAAGGCACTTGGATAGTTGATGGCGCGGTTGAAGTCGAGGACCACTGTGCCGTCGGGGCGGGGCCGGCCGGTCTCCACCTTCCGCCAGTCGTCCGTCGTTTCGCCGTTGGTCTTGTCGTGGAAGGTCACGGTCAGGGCGCCGAGTTTCCCTTCCTCGGCCTGCAGCCGGTACTCGTGGTCGATGCCGGGAAGCCGGAATACCAACTCACCGGCGCTGCGGTGGACCCCGTCCACGAGGGGGTTGGCGGTTGCGATCGGGATGTCGACCGGTTCCGGGTAGCGCTCGAAGCGGGCGACGACGGCGAGCTCGGGCCGGTAATCGAAGGTGGGAACCCCCTCGAACCCGGTGAACACCGGAGACTGCGAATCGCGGGTGCGGATGGCGTACTTGTTCCCCCGCACGGCCAGTTCGACGACGACGCGCCGCCCGTCCTCGCCTCCGAAGGCGACCCACATCAGTGATTCCTCATTGGCCAGGCTCGCGGTGATTGTTCCATCGACGGGTGCGCCCGTCTCCACGAGGGTCAGCCCGTCGGTGGCGGCGGCCGTGAGGACAGCCTTCGTACCGTCGGTCGACCACAACCCCGGAACCAGCTCCACCGGGGAAGGGTCGGTTTCCAGCCATTGCAGCGAGGTGAGCGTCAGCCAGCCGTGCTCCGTGGCCAGGGCCGTATTGCGGCTGTTTCGAAAGCGGAGCCAGCGTTCAAGCTGGGCATCGGCGGGGGTGCTCATTCGTCCTCCAAGGGTAGGGAATTCCCCCAAGTTAACTGTATGCCGGGGTCCGACATTCCCGCCCTAGGCAGAGCGCCGGCCTCCCCGCCCTCCCCGGCGCGGTTCCGCCATGGCCCTGCATCGCGGCGGGGAGTACCATGGCCGCCATGGCTGGGCCGGAAATCGGGATTCTCATCCGCCAGGCGATGGACATGGGCAACGCGTCGATGATGCGCGAGGCGTTCGTGCGCCTCATCGGCGGCGGCCACGACGCGCTCTCACCCGAGGCCGAGTACGAACTGAGGCACCCGGACTATGTCATGGAGATGCCACAGTCGGGAGAGCGGATCCGGGGGCGGGACGCAATGCGCGCTATGCAGGAGCAGTATCCCGCTCCGCCCGACATCACCATCCGCCGCGTGACCGGTGCAGGGGCGGTCTGGGTAGTCGAAGGAGTCAACGACTACGGCGGTGGAGATCTCTGGAACGTCGTCGTGATCCTCGAGTTCGACGGGGAGGGACGGATTCTGCGCGACACCCGCTACTACGCGAAGCCCTTCGACCCGCCGGCCTGGCGCGCAGACCTCGTCGACAAAACCCTTGTCGATGAAACGGGAGATCGGGAGGCCTGACTCCCGGACACCACCGATCGGGCCGAGGCGTCATCCCTCCGACCGGCGATGCATCGGTCGTAAGCCGGTCCCGAACCCGGGAGCCGCCTAGGGGCAGGGAAGCCCCGTGATCCGGATCCCCGCGGGAGCGGGTAGTGACAGGAGTGAAATGCGAGTAGTCGGCGCAAAAGCGAGTAGTAGCTACTGTGTCCTCACGCAACCAACCTCCGTAGGTTACTCAAGGCATGCATATTCATCGTTAAGCTTTGGGGAGTTATTTTGCGCGAGACCACCGCCACATCCGTCCTTACCCGCCGCATCGCAAGCGCAGTGGTCCTTCCCGGCATCCTGACAAGCGTCCTGGTGTTCGCGCCGCAGGCCTCGGCAACGACCGGCCCGACGTCGGGAATCTGCAACGGGGTGACCAATGTGCAGGCGCACCGCGGAGGCGTGCAGGAAAACCTCCTCCGGGCCGCCGCCCGGAAGAACGCCGAGCAGATCACGAAGCTGCAGGCCGAGCGGAGCGTCCTCCAGGCGACAGCCTCCACCCTTCAGTCGCAGATCGACGAAGCGAACAAGGCGATCGCCGCGCTCGACGCCGAGGCCGCGCAGCTGGACCTCGACATGGCGGATGCCGAAGCGGAACTCGCGGCGCTGACGGCCGACCAGGCGAGCACCAGCAAGTCGATCCAGGAAGCCGAGGCGGCCCTGGCCGACCTCAAGCTGCAGCAGGCTGACACGGCGGCCGCCCTGGCGCCGCTCCAGGAACAGCTGGCCGCAGCACGGGCCGACTCCGAGAGCCTGAAGAAGCAGGCCGCGGACCTGGACGCCGACCTGGCCGCCGGCCAGAAAGTAGTCGACGCCGCCAACGGGGAGCTGGCCCTGCTCGAAGCCAAGGCCGCCCACGCTGCCGGTGAGCTCGATGCGCAGAACGACGCGATCGCCGCCGCCGAAACGGTGCTCGCCTCACTGACCACGACCGCTGAGGATGCCGCCGCCACGGTGACGGCCGCCGCGCAGGCCGTCACCGACGCCGAGGCGGAGCTTCAGCGCCTTCTCGACGCCGGCACCGCAGCCCAGGCAGACCTCGACGCCCAGAAGGTCCGGATCGAGGAGGCACGGGCCACCCTCGTCACCCTCCAGGGCGATGCCGAGAAGGCCGCCGGAGCGGTCACCGCGAAGAATGCCGAGATCAACGCCGCGAAGGGCGAACTCGCAATGCTTCAGGCCGATGCCCAGAGCGCGGCGGACGCCCTCGCCGCGAAGAACACGGAGATCGCAGCGGCTCAGGAGCAGCTCCCGGCCCTGAAGGCCGCCGCAACGGATGCCGCAAATGCGGTCGCCGCCAACACCGCGGCGATCACCTCGCTCGGCGGGCAGATCACGAAGCTCCAGCAGGACATCGATGCGGCCAACGCTGCACTCGAAACCAAGCGAGCCGAAGAGGCGAAGGCGAAGGGCGAGCTGTTGACGTACGAGGAGCGGAAGTCCGCCCTCGAGGGCGAGATCTCCTCCCTGATAAAGCGGATCGAGAACGGCAACGGCAAGAAGGATCTTGAGGGGAAGCTCGCCGAGGCTCGGGCTTTGTTCACCACGGTGACGACCCAGATTGCCGACAAGAACACCCAGATTGCAGGCCTTTCCGGCGACATAGCCATCCTGCAGAACCAGGTCACCGCCCTCAACGCCCAACTGCTCGCCAAGCAGGGCGAGAGCAGTGCCCTCCAGGTTCAGGCGGCTCCGCTGCAGGCCGCGCTCACCGCGGCCCAGGGAGCGGTTGCCACCAAGGAAGCGGACATCAAGGCCCTCCAGGGCCAGCTGCCCGCCCTTGGAACCGCGCTGACGGAGGCCAACGCCGCAGTGGTCGCCAAGCAGGGCGAGCTGACTGCGCTGCAGGGGAAGCTGCCGGCCCTTGAGGACGCGGCGTCCGCCACCGCGTCCGCCGTGACCGCGCAGGAGAAGGTTGTGGCCGACCTCGAAGCCGGTCTTCCAGGCCTCACTGAGGGCGTCAAGGAGGCCGAGGCGGCCGTCTCCGCCCAGCGGGTGGTGCTCGAGGGACTGCAGGGGGACCTTGCGGACGCCGAGGACGCGCTCGCAGCTGCGGCCGCGGCCGTCGACGCCAAGAAGACGGAGCTGGCGGGCCTGAAGGACCGGCTGCCGGCCCTGCAGGCTGCCGCCGACAGCGCGGCGGGGGCCGTCACCGCAAAGCAGGCCGAGATCGCGAAGCTGAATGCCGACCTGGACAAGTTCGTGGCGGACCTCGCGGGACTGAACGGGCAGATCACCGCCAAGGAGGCCGAAATCCTCGGGCTCCAGAACCGGGTGGCTCCGCTGCTGACCCAGCTCAACACCCTCAACGGGGAGATCAGCGCTGCCGAAGCCCAGATCAAGACCCTCCAGGGCCAGCTGACCACCCTCGACAAGCAGGTCACCGACGCCCAGGCGGTCCTTCGGAACCTCCAGGCGCAGAAGACCACGAACAAGGCGGCCATCACCGCGCAGACGGCCACGGTCAACTCGCTGAAAGGCCAGCTCAGCACGGTCCAGGTCAAGCTCAAGGCCATCGACGGGCAGATCGCACTCGGCGGCTGCGTCGCCTGATTAACAGCGGCAGAACCCCTCGGAAGGCCGCGGTCGGACCCATTGGTCCGGCCGCGGCCTTTTGTGTGTCCGGGGGTCGACCCGGCCGTTCACTGCCTAGCACCAACGGCAGCATCGTGCCCGGCGGGGTGCGTCCAACAAAAATCTTGACCCTCTTTCTGCGGCCGTGGAACGCTACCAACCAGCCACTCACCACCTACCTCGAAGGAGGCGCTGATGCGAGCAATGGTTTACCGCGGACCGTACAAGATCCGGGTCGAGGAAAAGGACATCCCGCCGATCGAGCACCCCAACGACGCGATCGTCCGGGTGACGACGGCGGCGATCTGCGGGTCCGACCTCCACCTGTACCACGGCATGATGCCCGACACCCGGGTGGGAATGACCTTCGGCCATGAGTTCATCGGCGTCGTCGAGGAGGTCGGCTCCTCGGTGCAGAACCTCAAGCGCGGCGACCGGGTGATGGTCCCGTTCAACGTCTACTGCGGGACCTGCTATTTCTGCGCCCGCGGGCTGTACTCCAACTGCCACAACGTGAACGCGAATGCCACCGCGGTCGGGGGAATTTACGGGTACTCGCACACCTGCGGCGGGTACGACGGCGGCCAGGCAGAATACGTCCGCGTGCCCTTCGCGGATATCGGGCCGAGCATCATTCCCGAGTGGATGGATGAGGAGGACGCCGTGCTCCTCACCGATGCCCTGGCCACCGGATACTTCGGCGCCCAGCTCGGGGACATCGTCGAAGGGGACACCGTCGTGGTCTTCGGGGCCGGGCCCGTGGGCCTGTTCGCCGCGAAGTCCTCCTGGCTCATGGGCGCCGGGCGGGTCATCGTCATCGACCACCTTGAGTACCGCCTGGAGAAGGCCCGCACCTTCGCCCACGCCGAGACCTACAACTTCGCCGAGTACGACGACATTGTCGTGGAGATGAAGAAGGCAACGGACTACCTGGGCGCCGACGTCGTCATCGACGCCGTCGGAGCCGAAGCGGACGGCAATTTCCTCCAGCACGTCACCACCGCCAAGCTCAAGCTCCAGGGCGGCTCGCCGATTGCGCTGAACTGGGCCATCGACGCCGTGCGCAAGGGCGGCACAGTCTCGGTGGTGGGGGCGTACGGCCCGATGTTCAGTGCCGTGAAGTTCGGCGACGCGATGAACAAGGGGCTCACGCTCCGCATGAATCAGGCCCCCGTGAAGCGCCAGTGGCCGAGGTTGTTCGAACACATCCGCAACGGCTACCTCAAGCCCAGCGACATCGTGACGCACCGGATCCCGCTTGAGCACATCGCCGAGGGGTACCACATCTTCTCGGCCAAGCTCGATAACTGCATCAAGCCGCTGATCATCCCCGGCACCAACTGAGAGGAGAGCACAGTGCCATACACAGCCAATAAGCCGAGCAGGGCGAGGTCGAGCGATGAACTGCGCGCCGCGATTCCCGGCTGGGGGGCGGACCTCGACCCGAAGGACCGCCCATCGGTGCCCAAGGAGAAATTCGACCCGGGACTCAACGGCGCCCGCTGGGACTTCCCGGAGCGCCAGGTCGAGAAATGGCCACGAGAGCGCTCGATCGAGCACAAGTTCCTCACCCCCGTCTTTGGAACCTCGGCGCCGCCCAGGGCACTATCGGGGGCAATCCGGAAATACTCGTACAGGAAATACAGCGAAGGGCGTGCGGCGCACTGGCTGTTGCTGCTCGCTGCGGACCGGGTTGACGCGTGGGAGCAGCATCTGGCGTCGTTCGGAAGCCTCCGCCCGGACAATCCGATCACGGAAACCGGTGTATTGAGCGAGTTCTCACGCCATGGCATCACGTCGCGGTTCGGAAAGAAGCGCGTGGACCTGGCCCACCAGTGGATCGACCCCATCCTCGTGGGCGGTCCATGGCTGGTGGCCGGCGGACTGGGGTTCGCCGCCGTCCGCCGCCTCGCAAGGCTCCGCCGCACCTGACCGGTTCTTTCCCGGCAGGCCCGGGGGGGGGGGGGGGGGGGGGGGGGGGGGGGGGGGGGGGGGGGGGGGGGGGGGGGGGGGGGGGGGTTGAAGTTGCTAGGGGGGATGGCAAGGAA
>NZ_JBTNDJ010000017.1:0-62249 GCF_054511055.1 Arthrobacter melezitosi | reverse complement strand
GTGCACCATCCCCGCGACATGGTGCGAAGCCCACCACATCCGCCCCTGGGCAAAGGGCGGCACCACCACCCTCACCGACGGGGCGCTCCTGTGCCCGCACCACCACCACCGAATCCACGAAGGCCCCTGGACGGTGCAGTCGAGGCACGGCATCCCCTGGTTCCTCCCACCCCACCACCTGGACCCGGACCAAAGACCCCGGCGCAACGCATACTGGACAGCCCGACCCCCGACCGGGCCCACACCACTCCTCCTCGAGTGAGCGCCATCGACCCGGGACTCCTCCCCGCGTGAGCACCAACCGGCCGACCCGGGACTCTTCCCCGCGTGAGCACCACCGACCGACCCGGGACTCCTCCCCGAGCGAGTACGAACCTGCCGACCCGGAACTCCTCCCCGAGCGAGTACGAACCTGCCGACCCGGAACTCCTCCCTGAGCAGGCCTCCACCGACCGGCCAAACTCCGAAGGATTTCCGGCAGGTTGCCCCGCGCTCCGGCGGCTTCGAAGGAGCCCCGATTCACACCATTTTCCCCTGTGGCACTTGACACGTCCGATCTTTTGTCTGAGTCTTAGACGGAAGCTGCAATGGAGCACCCTCGATCGGAGCCACAGTGAAAAGTACCCCTCCCCCACTCCTGCAGCGCTCCGTCTCACGACGCAGCGCCCTCCTCGGGGGTCTCGGCGCAGCCCTCTCGGTCCCCTTCCTTGCATCCTGCGCCGGATTCGACACAAGCGGTTCCTCCGCCGCCAAGGGAACCGTCGGCTTCCTCTCCACCCAGTTCACCCCGGTCGAGGAAAAGCAGCGCTACGAGGGCGTCCTGAAGAAGACTCTCAACGTTCCCGTCGCCTACAACTCGGTCGACCCCGGAGTCTTCACCTCGACCGTCCAGACCCAGTCCCAGGCCGGCAGCGTCCGCACCGCACTCCTGGGCGGACTCCACGGTGAACTCGCACCGCTCGCTGACTCCCTGGAGGACGTCGACCAGCTCCTCAACGACCTCTCCGGAAGCGGCTACAACCGCGAAATCCTCGAACTCACGAAGGTTGGCGGCACCACCTCGAAGTACGTCCCCTGGATGCAGGCGACCTACGTCGTCGCCGTGAACAAGAAGGCACTTGAGTGGCTTCCCAACGGGGTGGACGTCAACGACCTCACCTATGAAGACTTCCTTCGATGGGCCCAGGCAGCCAAGAAGGGCGCAGGCCGCCCCGTCTTCGGCATGCCGGCCGGCCCCAAGGGACTCCACCACCGCTTCTACCAGGGATTCCTGCTGCCCAGCTTCACCGGCGGCCAGATGACCACGTTCCGCAATAAGGACGCCGTGACGGCCTGGGAGTACATGAGGGACCTCTGGGACGCCACGGCCCCGGCCTCCACCAACTTCGACGCAATGCAGGAACCGCTGGCACGGGGCGAAGTCCTCGTCGCCTGGGACCATGTCGCCCGACTCATTGACGCACCGGCCGACAACCCGGACGAATGGCTCATGGTCCCCGCGCCGCGCGGGCCGAAGGGCCGCGGCTACATGCTGATCGTCGCGGGCGTGGCCCTCCCCAAGAACGGACTTGAACGCGACCGGGCCGAACAGGCCATCCGGGGCCTGGCCAAACCCAAGACCCAGATCGAAACCCTCCGCACCAACGCGTTCTTCCCGGTCGTGCAGACTGAACTTCCCACCGACTTCTCCGGCGCTATCGCACTTGAGGCCGCCGCGGTGAAGCTCCAGCAGGAATCCGCCGACGCACTCCTTGCCCTCCCTCCGGTAGGCCTCGGCGCCAAGGAGGGCGAAGTGTCCCAGATCTTCAAGAACTGCTTCCAGGAGATCTGCCTCAACGGTTCGGCTGTCCAGTCAACCTTGGACAACCAGGCCAAGCAGCTCAACACGATCCTCAAGGACCTGGACGTCCCGTGCTGGGCCCCCGACCCTGTCTCATCCGGCGACAAGTGCGAGGTAGCGTAATGACAGTCGATTCGCCCCCGGCCCCAGCCCAGCTGGACACGCCCGCCCGTCCCCGCCGCATCCCCCCGGCGGTCCTGCTGATCGCTCCGTCGATCGTCTTCATGGCCCTGCTCCTCGGCTGGCCCGTCATCCAGGGCGTGCTCCAGGCCTTCCGCGGCGACGAGGGCTTCACCCTCGACTTCGTGCGGCGGATGGTCGAGGACCCGTACTTCTGGCCCGCCGTCCGCAACACCCTGCTGTTGATTGCGGTGATGATCCCCCTCCAGTTCGCCTTCGCCATCACCATGGCACTGCTCCTGCGGTCCAATCCGCGCCTGGACAAGGTGCACTTCTTCGTCTGGGCGATCCCCCTCGCGCTCAGCGACCTCGCCGCCGGCCTCGTCTGGCTCGCGATCTTCAATGACCGCGGCTACCTCAACTCGGTGCTGACCTCCCTCGGCATCGAGGCAGTCCCCTGGCTCGCCTACGACAACCCGGGCACGCTGTTCCTCTGCGTTCTCGTCGCCGAGGTATGGCGTTCGACGTCGCTGGTGCTCGTCATCGTCGTCTCCGGACTCCAGGGCATCCCCAAGGATTACGACGAAGCGGCACAGGTCTTCGGGGCGACCTTCTGGCAGCGGCTGCGCCACGTCACCCTCCCCCTGCTCAAGCCGAGCCTCCAGGTGGCACTGATCCTGCGCACGATCCTCGCGTTCCAGACCTTCGCCGTCGCGCAGGCGCTCACCGGCCAGAACTTCCCGCTCGTCGTGGGCGAGACCTACCGCTGGTACACCGCGCTGCAGAACCCCAATGTGGCAGCCGCACTCGCGCTGGTCATCCTCGTGGCTTCGATGCTGATCTCCGTTTTCTACCTGCGGGCACTCCGCGACAAAGGGCAGGAAGGCACCCGATGACGACGACGCAGACCCCCACCACCACCGCCCAAACCCCCGAGGTCGACACCGCCCCGCTGAAGCGGCTGCGACGCGACCGGGCCCTGCTCCAGGGCACGTGCATCCTCATCTCGCTGTTCATGCTCGTGCCGATCTACCTGATCTCGCTCGCAGCGCTCTCCACCCGGGAATCGCTCAACGACTTCCCCCTGAGCCTGTTGCCGACGAACCTCTCCTTCGAGACCCTCGGCGCGTTCCTCGGCTCCACCGGCATCCTCGGGGCGTTCGGGAATTCACTGATCGTCGGCATCGGCACGCTTCTCATCTCGGCCCTGATCGGCATTCCGGCAGGGTACGCCCTCGCCCGCTTCGCCTTCCCGGCCAAGGAGCCCTACCAGCTGTTCCTCCTGTTCACCCGGGCCCTGCCCATCGTGGTGCTCTCGGTCCCGCTGGCCCGGCTGTTCCTCACCGTCGACCTCTACGACACGACCTACGCGGTGATCCTGCTCCACACCGCCCTCGCCCTGCCCACCACCATCCTGATCTCCGCGAGCGTCTTCCTCAGCGTCCCCCTCGACGTGGAGGAAGCGGCCCGCGTCTTTGGGTGCACCCCGGCCGGGGCGTTCCTCAAGGTGGTCATGCCGATGGCCCTGCCCGGGCTCGCCGCGGCCTCCATCTTCACCTTCGTGATGTCCTGGAACGAGGTGCTGGGTGCCTCGATCCTCACTTTGGACCACCGGACCCTCCCGGCCCAGGTCCTCACCTCGCTCGCCGATTCACCCCTGGCCTACCGGTTCGCCGGAGGCTTCGCCCTGGTGATCCCCTCGATCATCTTCATCGCGTTCATGCGCCGCTACCTGACCAACATGTGGGGCTCGACGATCCGCTGACCTGCGTACCCCTCAACGCTTTCCTCTACCTTCGAAGGAGCCGATCATGGCGGACATCACCATCTCCCACCTCGTCAAGACCTATCCCGGCGGCACCGAGCGGGCCACCGACGACGTATCACTCGACATCGCCGACGGCGACTTCACCGTCCTGCTCGGCCCCTCGGGCTGTGGCAAGACAACGCTCCTGCGCATGCTCGCGGGCCTTGAACTGCCCGACAGCGGATCCATCGCCGTCGGCGGCAAGGATGTCACCTACCTCCCGCCGAACAAGCGCAATATGTCGATGGTCTTCCAGTCCTACGCGGTCTTCCCACACCGCAAGGTGCGCTACAACATCGGCTTCGGGCTCTCCATGGCCAAGAAGCCCAAGGAAGAGATCGACCGGAAGGTCGCCTGGGCCGCCGACCTGCTTCAGCTCGGCCCCTACCTCGACCGCCTGCCCGCCCAGCTCTCCGGCGGCCAACGCCAGCGCGTCGCCGTCGCCCGCGCCATTGTGATGGACGCCGATGTCCTCCTCATGGACGAACCCCTTTCCAACCTCGACGCACTCCTGCGTCTCAACTTCCGATCGGAGCTGAAGAAAATCGTCAAGGATCTAAAGACGACGACCGTCTATGTCACCCACGACCAGAGCGAGGCACTCTCGCTGGGCGACCGGGTGGCCGTCATGAGGAAAGGACAGATCGCCCAGCTGGGTGATCCGCTCGATGTCTACGACGCGCCGGCGGACCGGTTCGTCGGCGGCTTCATCGGCTCCCCGCCGATGAACTTCATCAAGGCAGCGGTTTCGGGCGACGGCGACACCCTGATCGTTGGCGACCAGCGCCTGCGCGCTCCGTCCCTGCTGCGGTCCTACTCGAGCGCCGATGTGATGCTGGGGGTGCGCGCAGAGAACGTGGCGGTCGACACCCAGCGCTCCTCCGGCGACGTCCCGGGAACGGTCCTGGTCGTTGAACCGATGGGCTCGTCGATCCTGTTGACCGTGGAGGTGGAGGGCCAGACCATCAAGGTTCAGGCACCGCCGACCTTCCGCACGTCCCCGGACTCGACGATCTGGCTGACCTTCTCCCCGAACAGCATGCGCTTCTACGACAGCGAAACCGCGATGGCGCTGGTGGCACGATGAGCACTGAAACCCTGAGCACCGAACAGCTGCGCGCCGCAGCCATCGAAGTCCTGCGCATCAACGACCTGGGCACCATGACGACGGCGGCACCCAACCTCTACCCGCACATGTGGAGCTGGGACGCGGCGTTCATCGCCATCGGCCTCGCCCGCGTCGACGTTCCCCGTGCCATCACCGAGCTGCGGACCCTGCTGGCCGCCCAGTGGTCCACCGGCATGATCCCGCACATCGTCTTCACCGACGACGACACCGGCTATTTCCCCGGGTTCGACCGCTGGGGAACCGCCGATGCAGCGGCGCTGCCGCCGGGCATCAAGTCCAGCGGAATCTGCCAGCCGCCGGTCCACGCCATCGCCCTGCGGCACATCCTCGACCGGGCCCGCGAGAACGGCGGCAGTGACCAGCAGGCAGCCGAGGCCTTCCTCGCCGAATCCTTCGACGGCTGGCTCGCCTGGCACCGCTGGCTGGCCACCGTCCGAGACCCCGACGGCGTCGGCCTCGTGGAGATCCACCACGGCTGGGAATCCGGCTTCGACAATTCACCGCGCTGGGACGGCCCCTATTCACGCGTCACCCCCGGGACGGTCGAGCCGTTCGTCCGCCGGGACACCCAGCACGTGGCCGACGCCAGCCAGCGCCCCGACGACGCCGAGTACACCAAGTACCTGTGGCTCGTCCAGCAGATGGCCTCGGTCCAATTCGACGACGACGCCGTCCGCGACACCGTTGACTTCCGTGTCCGCGACGTGTTCTTCTCGGGGATCATGGCTGCTTCGAGTGAGGTGCTTGCGGGGCTCGGCGACGAACTCGGCCGCACCGAGGAGGCCGCCGAGCTGCGCTCCCTGGCCCAACGGTTCCGCAACGGTGTCGCCTCGACCGTGGACCCGGACACCGGCCTGGCCCGCGACTACGACGTCCTGGCCCGCAGGTGGATCGCCACCGACACGGTCTCCGGCTTCGCGCCGCTGGTGGCGGGCGGGGACCGCGACCTGCTCGAGCGCCAGCGCGACCTCCTGCAGGGGCCGGACTGGATGGGACACCCGGACGTGAAATTTCCGCTGCCGCCCTCGACGTCCCCGGCGAGCCCCGCCTTCCGCCCCCGCACCTACTGGCGCGGACCGGTCTGGCCATTCCTGAACCTGCTCTTCGGGTGGGCGAGCGCCCGCGACGAACAGGTCCACCTCTACGGCACCCTGCGCTCGGCCTCCCTCGACCAGCTCTCCGACCTGAAATTCGCCGAATACTACGATCCGCTCACCGGCACGCCGCTGGGGAGCTTCGCCCAGGCGTGGACTGCGGCGGCAGCCCTCGAGTGGATCGGGTCAATCGGCGAACCATCCCCGGACACCCAGTCGTGAGGACCGTCCTCATCGCCAGCGACAAGTTCAAGGGCTCCCTGGGCGCTCCGGCGGTCTGCGCCGCCGTCGGCCGCGGCCTGGCGGCGCACCGCCCGGACCTGCGCGTGGTGCGCATGCCGATCGCCGACGGCGGGGACGGAACCCTGGACGCCGCGCTCGGCGCCGGCTACGCCCGGCGCGAGGTGCAGGTCGCCGGCCCCACCGGTGAGCGGCTGGCCGCGGCGTTCGCGTGGCACGCCGGGACGGCCACCGCCGTCGTCGAGATGGCCCAGGCATCGGGGCTCGAGAGGCTGCCCGGCGGCGTCCTTGCACCCCTGGCCGCCACGACGTACGGCACCGGGGAACTTGTGCGGGCCGCACTGGATGCCGGGGCACGCAGGATCATCCTCGGTGTCGGCGGCAGCGCCTCGACCGACGGAGGCCTGGGCTTCCTCGAAGCCCTGGGCGCCCTCGCCGTCAACCACCGCGGCCGGGCACTCGGACGCGGCGGCGGGGCCCTGGCGGACCTGGGCCGGCTCGACTTCACGACGCTCGATGCCCGCCTGGCAACCTGCGAGTTCATCCTGGCCACCGACGTCGATAACCCGCTCCTGGGGCCCCGCGGTGCGGCCGCCGTCTACGCTCCGCAGAAGGGGGCCTCACCGGCCGAGGTCGCCGCGCTCGACGACGGGCTGCGGCACTTCGCCGACGCCGTCCACCGCGCCTGCGGCTCGTCCGCCGCCCTCCGCGACAAGCCGGGGGCGGGGGCGGCCGGAGGGCTCGGCTTCGCCGCGCTGGCGGTCCTTGAGGCAACCCCCCGCGCCGGCGTCGAGGTGGTCCTCGAACTCGTCGGGTTCGCCGAGACCCTCGCCCAACTGGGGCCGGGTGACCTGGTGATCACCGGTGAGGGATCCCTCGACGCCCAGACCCTCAGCGGCAAGGCTCCCGCGGGGGTGGCGCGCGCCGCCACCGCCCGCGGCCTGCCGGTCATCGCCGTCTGCGGACGGCAGTCCCTCACCACGCAGGAACTCGAAGGGCTCGGGATTTCCCGCGCCTACGCGCTGACCAGCCTCGAGCAAGACGTGCAGCTCTCGATCCGCAACGCCGATTCGCTGCTTGGCACCCTCGGCCACCGCATCGCCGAGGACTGGTTCGCCGCCCCCTGACCAAAGGGGGCGCGCCGTCGGGCCGACCGGCCTGGGGTAGGCTTGACGACCGACGGGAGGGGACGGAATGGCAGTTCAGCGCGTACCCGCAGGGCTGGGTGGGGCTGCCTCCCACGGCAGCCTCCTCGACCTGATCCGCTCCACCGGCGGGCTGTCCCGCCAGCAGCTGCTGGCGGCGACCGGGATGTCCCGGGCCACACTGTACGAACGGCTCGACGCCCTGCTCCGCCGCGGCCTGATCTATGAGGGCGAAGCGCTTGAGGCGACCGGGGGGCGCCGCTCCCGGAAGATCCGGTTCGACGACCGTGGACGCGTCATCCTCGCCTTCGCCCTCGGCCAGACTCATGCGACGGTCAGCGTCCTCAACACCGAGGGGCGGCAGCTGCGCAGCCGCACGCTGGCCCACCGCATCTCGAACCCCTCGGACACCGTCCTTCCGCCGCTGCTGGCCACCGGGGCCGAACTGCTTGGGCAGGAACCCTCCGAGGTGCTCACCGGCGTGGGCGTGAGCCTGCCCTCCCCCGTCGAAGCGGCCACCGGCCACGTCGTCCACTCGACGACCATCCCCGAGTGGGCGCCCGACGCCGTCGTCAACGCCATGTCGGAGACCTGGCCGGTCCCGCTCGTCATCGAGAACGACGCGCGCACGGCGGCCCTCGGCGAACGGCGCACCGACACCGAAACCCTCGTGTACATCAAGGTCGCCACCGGCATCGGCTGCGGCATCGTCGTCGACGGCTCGATCCTGCACGGCGCCCACGGCGCCGCAGGCGACATCGGCCATATCCGGGTCACCACCGACGGTCCGGTGTGCAGCTGCGGCCGGCACGGGTGCCTCGCGACCTTCAGTTCCGGGCGCTCACTGAGCCTCCAGCTGGCCCCGGCCGGCTACCCGACGCTCCAGGAGATCAGCACCGCCGCCCGACGGGGCGATCCGGTGGTGGCCGAGGCGCTCACGGCGGCCGCCGACGTCCTCGGCCGGGCCCTGGCGACCACCGTCACCACCATCAACCCCGACCGCCTCGTGCTCGGCGGCACCATCGGCGTGCTTCCCGCGTTCGTGGACCAGGTCCGGGAGCGGGTGCTGGCCGACGTGGTCGACCGGATCGCGCAGGGGCTCACCGTCGACGGGGGCGCGGCGGGCGACGACGCGGCACTCGAGGGGCTCACCACCCTGGTCATGCGCAAGGTGTTCGCGCCGGCCGCGATCGATGGAATCGTCCCCCAGTACGCCATCCCCTAGCCTGCCGGGGATCCGCTCACTCCACCGCGTACCGGCGGACGAAATTGCGCAGGATCCGCGAGGGGTGGTCAACGCGCAGGCCGCGGGCCCGGCGCATGTAGTCCTCCGCCTCCTCGGGAGGAAAGTACCCAGCATTGCGGTAGATGGAGATCCGCTCGATGAGGGCATCGACGTCGAGTTCCGGGTGGAACTGGGTGGCGTAGAGGTTCTGCTTGATCCGAAACATCTGGATTGGGCAGGCCGGCGACGAGGCCAGGACCACGGCCCCCTGGGGAAGGGTTGCGCAGGCCTCCTTGTGGCCCACGAAGGCGGTGAAGGATTCCGGCAGGCCCGCAAGCAGCGGGTCGGCGGCGCCTTCCCTGGTCACCGTGACCGTCGAGGCACCCACCGGCTCGCCGAAGCTCCGGTCGATCACCGCCCCCTGGTGCCGCCCCAGCGTCCCGACGCCGTAGCAGGCACCCAGGAAGGGGAAATCCGCCGCCACGACCTCATCCAGGAGGGCGCCGATTTCGGCTTCGACCCGGCGCTGCTCCGCCGACTTCTCATCCTCGGGGTCCGAGGAGTTGTAGGGGCTGCCACCCACGAAGATCCCGGAGTACCTCTCCAGCTCGATCGGCGGCAGCGGGCCCTGCTCGACCCGCACCCGGTGCAGCTCGCCGGGCTTCAGCCCGGCGAAACGCAGGAAGCCCTGGTACTCACCCTCGGCAGCAGCATCGTCGGCACGGGTCGCCAGCAGGAGAAACGGTTTCACCCTCGCATGCTACTGCTTCCCACCGCAGGGCCAAGCCCATCGTGGTGGCGAACCACCCCTACCACCTAGGTTGGCCGGGCCGATCGGTGCAAGAATTGGGGAGGGACGGGCCCGCCGGCCGGGTCCGCGGTACACGGGCGGAGGACAGGCGATGGACGCGGCACAGGATGCCGGAATGGACGCCTCGGTGCGGGTGCAAAACGTTTCCGAACGCAGCCGCTACGAACTGGTCGAGGAGCGGGCCGGCCTCATCGGCTTCACCACCTACCGGCTGCGCCCTGCCGCCAACCAGATCCTGCTGCTCCACACCGAGGTCGACGACGCCTACACGGGCCGCGGGCTGGCCGCACGGCTCGCCCGCTTCGCCCTCGACGACGCCAGCGCCAGCGGTATGCGGATCGTGCCCCTGTGTCCCTATATCTTGGCCTACCTGGGCACCCACCACGATTACGACCACCTCATCGACCAACTGCCTCCCCGAACTCCCCGACCTACAGAAGGATCCTCATGACCGCCGACTCCCTGCCCCGCGCCCGCCGCCGTGTTTTCCTCGACAAGGAGGACCCGGCGCTCTTCCGCACACTCAACGGCCTCGGCCTGAAGGTTCGGGAGTCGGCGGAAGCAGCGGGGATCGGCGCTGAACTCTCGGAGCTGATCAAGGTCCGGGTCTCCCAGCTCAACGGTTGCGCCTACTGCCTGGACGTCCACACCGAGGAGGCGCTCGCGGCCGGCGTCTCGAGCCGCAGGCTGGCGGTCCTGCCCGCCTGGCGCGACACCGAACTTTTCACCCCGCAGGAGCGGGCGGCCCTCGCGGTCGCCGAGAGCACCACGCGGCTTCCGGGCCCGGAGGTCCTCGACCAGGAACACCTTGCGGCCCGGGAGGTCCTCAGCGACGCGGAGTTCTCGGCGGTGAACTGGATCGCCATCACGATCGGGGCCTTCAACCGCATCTCCATCGTCAGCGGCCACCCGGTGAAGGAGTAACACCGGGAGGCAATCGTGGCTCCGGAAGCCGCCCGAACCGGGGCGCCGGCGGCGGGGCACCAAGGATTCCACAGCCCTGGAACAGGCCCGGGCCCGGCTTTGACAAACGTTGATGAGTCAATAGGCTGAACGCCCATGGGGGCGGTTCCTCCCCGGGAGGAGAAGCAGTGACATTCGGCGAGAAACTGAAGGCGGCCCGCACGGCAAAGGGGCTCACCCAGAGCGGGCTGGGAGCCGGACGCTATTCGGCTAGCTACATCTCCCTGCTCGAGAGCGGCCAGCGTCAGCCCTCCAAGGAAATGGCCCTGCACTTCGCCCAGCTGCTCCGGCTCGACCCGGCGGAGGTCCTGGCCTGGATCCGGACAGGCCCTTCGGATGACAGCGGCGCACTTGCCGCCGCCATGCATCACGCACAGAAGGCGCGGGAACTGAAGGACTACAGCCTGGCGGCCTTGGAAGCCGAGTATGCCGCCAGTCTTGCCCACGAACAGGGCGACACCGTTGTGTGGCGGCACTTCACCAACCTCCAGGCCGACGCCTACGCCATCCTGCGCCGCCATGACGAAACCGAAGCGAAACTCGTCGAACTCCTCGCCCATCCCATGACCCTCGAACAGCCCGAACTCCATGCCACGGCACTGGGCGGCCTCGCGAGGGTTCGGCGGTTCGGCAGCGACCTCCCGGAGGCCCTTGCCCTTGCCCGGCAGGCGGCAACCGCTGCCGACCCCCTTCCCGAATACTCGGAAACCCGGTTGATGTCCAAATTCGTCCTCATCGCGTCCCTGTCGGTACTGGGGCTCCTCGATGAGGCCTGGGAGGAGGCCCAGTCCCTCTCCGGCATCGAGGAAATCGGCGGGGTCCCTTCGCCGACCATCGGACGGGCCGGTTGGGTCCTGGGGAATATCGCCTTCCGCAGGGGCGACGTCGACACCGGACTGGCCCAGCACGCCCTCGCGGCACAACACATCCCTCCCCATGCGGATATCCAGTTGTGGTCGCATTTCAACCTCGCGTCCGCCGGAGT
The DNA here is from genome assembly GCF_054511055.1 of Arthrobacter melezitosi. Classification (NCBI taxonomy): domain Bacteria; kingdom Bacillati; phylum Actinomycetota; class Actinomycetes; order Micrococcales; family Micrococcaceae; genus Arthrobacter; species Arthrobacter melezitosi. Next base: position 50,890 of record NZ_JBTNDJ010000017.1, on the reverse strand, counting down.
CCGCCTGAGGGCAGGCCTCTGCGACGCCGGCGTCGAGAGGTGCCTGGACAATGCCGACCTGGGACTTCAGGTCGCCGGCACGGACGTGCAACGGGCCGAACTGCTGCTGGCGAAAGCCCAGCTTCAGGCGCTGCGTGGCCAAATGGCAGAAGTGGTATCCCTCCTACGCACGGTGCAGGAACAGGACGTTGACCTCGAGTTCGAGCACGCAGGATTGATGGAACGGCTCTGGGGCAGGTACCACGCCTCGACGGATGACCTGCTTCGCGCCCGCAGTCACTACCTGAAGGCGGCGCAGCTCTACTCCGACGCCGGGGATTCGGACATGGCCTCCGAACTCCTCGAGGAACTGCTCGACGTCAGTTCCTGACCGGCCCCCTACCCCGCACCGCCGCTTCTGCTCCTGCGGCGGATTTGACCGGTGGGCGAGGGCGCATAGGCTGTCCCGAGGGGGCGCCGTTCGGCTTTCCCGGGGGAGGAGTGGAACATGGCATTCGGCGAGGAGCTGAGGAGAGCGCGTACCGCGAAGGCGCTCACCCAGGGAGAACTCGGAGCCGGACGATACTCGGCAAGCTACATCTCCCTGCTGGAGAGCGGCCAGCGCCAGCCCACCAAGGAGATGGCCTGGCACTTTGCCGAAATGCTGCAACTCGACCCGCAGACCGTACTCGGCTGGATCCGGACGGGTCCGTCGGACGAGGCCGGAGCGCTCGTGGCCGCCATGCAGCATGCCCAGGGCGCCTTCGACCTGAAGGACTTCACCCTTGCGGCCTCGGAGGCCGAGTACGTGGCGACCCTCGCGCTTGAACAGTCGAACACCGTCGTGTGGTGGCACTTCACCAACCTCCAGGCGGAGGCGTACGCCGCAATCCGCCGTTACGATCTTTCCGAACAGGTCCTCACCGAACTGCTCGCCCACCCGATGACCGGGGAGTGGCCCGAACTGCAGGCCACCGTGCTGAGCGGCATGTCGATCGTCAAGCGCAACACCGGTGCCCTGGGTGCCGCGATCACCCTCGCCCGCGCGGCGGCGACGGCGGCTGAAGCCCTCCCCGACTATGCGGTCACGCGGCTGAAATGCGGGTTCATCCTGGTGGCCGCCCTCTCCATGAAGGGCGATCTGGAGGAGGCCTGGGAAAAGGCGCTCCCGCTGTCGCACCTCCACAGCGTCCAGGGCGTGCCCTCGCCAACCATCGGCCGCGCCGGCTGGGTTGTCGGCAATATCGCCTTCCGCCGCGGCGACATCGAAACCGGCCTCATCCAACACAAGCTCGCGGCTGAACACATCACCCCCCAGGCGGACGTAAGGCTCTGGGCGCATTTCAATCGGGCGTCGGCCACCGTGCGGCTCAAGGCGGGACTCAGCGATGCCGCCGTCGAGCAGTGCCTGGCGAATGCGGAGCTGGGCTTCCGCATCTCCGGAACCGACATTGAACGGGTCGAACTGCTCCTCGCGCAGGCCCACCTCAAGGCGCTGCGGGGACACGTGGACGCGCTGCTGCCCCTGCTCGCGACGGTCCAGGAACTCGACGTGGACCTCGACTTCGAACACACCGCCCTCCTTGAGCGGCTGCTGGCCAAACACTACTGCGCCGTCGATGACCTGATGCGGGCGCGCACCCACTACCTGCGCGCCGCCAAACTGTACTCCGACGCCGGCGATCCCGAAACGGCCTCCGAGGTCCTCAGCGAACTCCTCGACGTCAGCCCCTGACCGGTCGCCCGTTCAGCCGCCCGTTAAAGTGGACCGCCCGCCCACCGGCTCGAAGCGGATGGGCGGGCGGAAGCGCGGACGCGGCTCAGGACGAGCCGACGGAAGAGGACACCGCTGACCCCGGCTGCCACTGCGGAACGATCCACTCGGCTTCCTCGACGACATTGTCGTGGGTCTCCTTGGCACCGCGGGTGACGATGGCGCGGATCACCTCGACCGGAAGCTTCGGCTTCCGGTTCTCGTCGGTCAGCCCGTTGGCCTCCTGCAGTGTGTCGGTGAGCTGGGTGTAGCAGAATCCCGCAAGCACCGGGCTCGTCTGCAGTGCGGAGAACAGCCCACCGACGCGGTCGGCGAAGTCCTCCGCCGACTCAACCGTGGAGTACCCCCAGGTGGCGATGGGGCTGTCCGGCGCGTAGGTCACTCCGCCGAATTCGGAGACCATCACCGGTTTGCCGCTTCCACCGCCGGGAAGGAGGGTCAGCCGCCGGCCGGCCGGCCCCACCCCGTCGACCAGGGAATTTACCGCCGCCGCATCCTCGTAGTTCGCCTGCAGCCCTTCGTGGGTCGTCGTGTAGTCGTGGATGGTCAGCAGATCCGACTCGGCGTGTTCCCATCCGTCGTTCGAGACGACGGAACGGGTCGGATCAAGGGCCTTCGTGAGGTGGTAGAGGGCCTGGACGAAGTGCTGCTGGGCGGGGTCGTGCGAGATGTGCTGGACACCCCAGCTCTCGTTCACGGGAACCCAGGTGACGATCGAGGGGTGGGAGATGTCGCGCTCGATCACGCTCATCCACTCGCGGGCGACCCGCTGGACGGCGGTCGGGGAGAACTCGAAAGTGCTTCCCATCTCGCCCCAGATCAGCAGGCCCAGGCGGTCCGCCCAGTAGAGGAACCGCGGATCCTCGACCTTCTCATGCAGCCGGGCCGAGTTGAACCCGAGGTCCTTGATCAGCTGGACCTCGTCGCGGATCGCCTGCGAGTCCGGCGCCGTGAACAGCGAGTCCGGCCAGAAACCCTGCTCGAGCACCGACCGGACATAGAACGGACGGTCGTTGAGCAGGAAGTGGCCCCCGGCCTCGCCCACGCTCCGCAGGCCCAGGTAGGACCAGATTTCGTCGAGGACCCTGCCCTCCCCGTCCATCAGCACAACGCGCGCGTCAAGGAGCCGGGGGTGATCCGGTGACCAGAGGAGGGACTCGTAGGCCTGCCCGTTGGCCTGGTGCGCCAGCGCGCAGGTCATCGTGAAACGCGGCTGCATGGAGAACGCCTGGTGGGTGCCGAGCGCAGTGCCCCGGTAGCTGAGTTCGACCCGGACGCTCACCTCGTCGAGGGGACGGGAGGAGAGTTCGACGTCGACACTCACCGCACCGCCCGGCACGTCGGAACGCCAGGCGAGCCGGCGGATGGAGGTGGCGGGGACGGCTTCAAGCCACACCCGCTGCCAGATTCCGGTCGAGCGGTGGTACCAGATGACGTGGGGCTCCTCGAGCCAGTCCTGCTTGCCGCGCGGCTGGGAGACGTCGTGGGGGTCATCCTCGGCCCGAACGACGACGGTGAAGTCCTCCCCGGTCCGCGCCTGCTCGGTGATGTCGAAGGAGAACGGGGTCTGGCCGCCCTCGTGGGTGCCGAGCAGCCTGTCGCCGGCCCACACCGAGGCCCGGTAGTCCACCGCCCCGAAGTGGAGGATAACCCGGTCGTCCCCGCCGGTCCATCCGCTCGCGGCGATATCGCCGGGCGTCAGGGTGCGCCGATACCAGACCACCGGGTGGAAGCCGGTGTCCCCGATGCCGGACCGGGTCGATTCCGGCGGGAACGGGACAAGGATCCGCCTGCTGAAGCTGCCTCCACCGGTTGCCCACCCGCCGGCGAGCCCCTCGTCGGCGTCGTCATGCTCGAACTCCCATTCCCCCGACAGGTCGTGCCAATGCCGCCGGACGAGCTGTGGCCGCGGGTACGTGCCGTCTTGGGTGCTTGCGCTGAAGGAGGAAGAGTTTGGCATGGCGTCAATCCTGTCCGAATTTTTCAGCGCTGTAAAGTCGTTTCGTTCATTGCGTCACAGAAGCTGGGCACCCGCCGCGCGGGCGCCCGGTCAGGGAGAAGGGACGGCCGGAGCGCCCTGCGGGACCCTCGAACCGGCGGGCAGCGGCGGGGTGCTCTGCCGGACGGTCAGCCTGTGCTGAACGATCCGGTGGCGGCCCACGCCCCGGAACCCGTCGATGCGCTCGGTCAGCAGTTCGAGCGCGGTCGAGGCAAGAGCCTGCTTGTCCGGAGCCACGGAGGTGAGGCTGGGCGTGGTGTACTTGCCAATCGCGGTGTCGTCCCACCCAACGACCGCAATCTCGCCCGGCACGGCGGTGCCCGCGGCGTCGCAGGCCCTCAGCGCCCCTGCGGCGAACTTGTCGTCGCGGCAGACGATCCCGTCGATGGAGATCCCGCCTTCCAACGCTGCCCGGACCGCCTCCCGGCTGGCCTCGGGCGAGAAGTCGGCAACCGACAGGACGAGGTCGGGATCAGGATCCAGCCCCGCTTCGAGAAGTCCCTGCTGGTACCCGAGCAGCCGCTTGTCGGTCGAGAAGGTCACATCATTCTGGACGACCCCCAGGAACGCAATCCGCCGGCGGCCCTGGTCAGCCAGGAACCGCACCGCTTCGGCCGCAGCGGCGACGTTATCGATCATCACGTGGTCGCTCGTCACCGGCATCGCACCCTCGCCCAGCAGGACAAGCGGAGTGTCGTGGTGGAGCTTGGCGATGGCCAGGGCGCCGATGCTGACCGGATGGAAGATAATCCCATCCACCAGGCCGGCCTCCCGGTCCTCGAGGACGGCATGCTCCGCCTCGAGCTTGCCCAGGGTCTGCTCGATGATGACCCGGTAGTTCCGCCGTGCCGCCTCCTCGGCGATCTGCCGCGAGAGCTCCGAGAAGTAGGGGTGGTCGATCTCCGGGATGGCCAGGGCGATCATGCCGGTCTTCCCGGTGACGAGGCGCCGGGCGGTGAGGTTGGGACGGTACCCGAGTTTGTCGATGGCGGCCTGCACCCGGCTCCGCAGCTCGGGCGCCACGTGCGGATAGTCGTGCACGACATTGGACACGGTTTTCGTCGATACGCCGGCGACCTCGGCGACATCGACAAGCCTTACACGCTTCATTGCCACCCCCTCGGTGAAAAATTAATACTAGTGGACACTTCGGGACCGTTCGGGCTTACTAGACATAGTAGTTTACAGCGCTGTATCTTGGGGCAACGTCTACGGACCGCCGCCCTGCGGCCGGCCGCCGGACAACGATGTGAAGCGTCCCCGGGCGCCGAGCACCACTTTCACCGAGGAGGACAATGATGACCTATCCGAAGCGGTTTATTCGCAGCCGTATATCCACAGCCACCGCCATCGGTGCCACCGCCCTTCTGGCGCTCACCGCCTGCGGCGGCGGCGGCGCCCAGCAGGGCGCGGCCTCGGAGTTCACCGGTGAATACACCGGCCCGAAGGTCGAACTCGACTACTGGAACGGGTTCACCGGTGGTGACGGCCCGTTCATGGAACAGATGGTCGAAGAGTTCAACGCCGAACACGACAACATCAAGGTCGTTCCCAACACGATCAAGTGGGCCGACATGTACCAGAAGCTCCCCGCCGCCGTTCAGGCCGGCGAGGGCCCCGACGTCGGCGTCATGCACCTTGAGCAGTTGTCGACCAACGCCGCCCGCAACGTGATCGTCCCCGTCGACGACCTCGCGGAGGAACTCGAACTGACCGGTGACGACTTCACCGAAGAGGTCTGGGACGCCGGCGTGTACGAGGACAAGCGCTACGGCATCCCCCTGGACGTCCACTCCCTGGCGATGTACTACAACACCGAGCACTTCGAAAAGGCGGGCATCACCGAGGCCCCCACCGACGCCGCATCCTTCGAGGACGCCCTGAAGAAGCTCAAGGACGCCGGCTACGAAAACCCGTTCTGGATGCCCGCGAAGTGGCCCAGCCACCTCATGAACCTCTCGCTCCTGTGGCAGAACGGCGGCGAGCCCTACGACGCCGACGGCGCCAAGGCGACCTTCGATTCCGAAGCCGGCGTCAAGGGGCTCGAGTGGCAGACCTCGATCATCGAGAACGGCTACAGCCCCAAGAACGTCGCGATCGACTCCCAGTACGTCGCCTTCAAGAACGGTGAGAACTCGATCACCTGGGACGGCATCTGGCAGTTCAACGACCTCGAAGCCGCGGGTGTGCCCTACGCCGCAGCCCCGATCCCCGTGATCGGCGAGGAAGACGCCGTGTGGGCCAGCTCGCACAACTTCTTCCTCCCCCGCCAGGCGACTCCTGACGAGAACAAGCTGAACGCCGCGAAGGTGTTCATCGCCTGGATGAGCGAGAACTCCGACACCTGGGCCGGTTCGGGCATGATCCCGGCCCGTGAGTCGGTGCGTGAAGAAGGCGCCCTCGATGGAACCCCGCAGGAACCGATCGCTGCGAAGGTCGACTCGATGAAGTTCCTCCCGCCCGTCCCCGGGCTCGGCACCGTCCAGGCCGAAACCCTCGAGGTCGGCGTCGACAACGCCATCCTCGGCGAGCAGGAGCCCAAGGAAGCCCTTTCAAAAGTTGCTGCGAAAGCATCCCAGCTGATGGAAGAAAACCAAGCCTCGTTTGGAAAATAGCCGGTCATGAAATCCTCATCCCAGGTGGGCGCCTCCTCGAAGGAGGAGGCGCCCGGGCGCCGGTCGACCACGACGCCCACCACGATTGCGGCCCCGAAAACGAATAAGGGTGTCGCCAAGCAGGCCGCAGGCACGCCGTGGCTGTTCCTTGCTCCGTACCTGATCCTCTTCATCGGGTTCGTCCTCATCCCCATCGTCTTCGGCCTCTGGATCAGCCTTCACGCCTGGGACTACACCCGTCCGCTTCAGCCCTTCGTCGGGGTGGCGAACTACGTGTCGCTTTTCCAGCCCGACTCGCCCTACTTCGAGAGCTTCTGGAGCTCGATGAAGGCAACGGGGATCTTCACGGTCTTCAGCGTTCCGCTGCTGCTGACCATCCCGCTGGCCGTCTCACTGCTGATGGCCTCGAAATTCCCGGGCCGGAACTTCTTCCGCGCCGTGTACTTCGCGCCGTACGTCCTCGGCGTCGCGGTGATTTCGGTGCTCTGGCGCTACCTGCTCGACAACAACATCGGCCTCGTCAACTACTACCTGGGCGTGCTGGGCCTGCCGGACGATATCGCCTGGACCACCTCGACCCCCGCGGCCTGGGTCGCCCTCGTCGGCGTGACGGTGTGGTGGACCCTCGGGTTCAACGCCGTCATCTACCTCGCGGCCCTGCAGGACATCCCCGCGGAGCTCTACGAAGCGGCACGGGTCGATGGCGCCAACAAGTGGCAGCAGTTCCTCAATGTCACGATCCCGGGGCTGCGCCCCGTGCTGTCGTTCGTCACCATCGTCACGCTCATCGCCTCGGTGAACATGTTCGGCCAGTCCTACCTGATCACCCTGGGCGGTCCGGGCCGTGAGACCCGCACAGCGATCTACCAGATCGCCGAAACGGGCCTGCGCAACTTCCAGATGGGCAACGCCGCAGCCATGAGCTACGTGCTCACCCTGTTCCTCATGCTCCTGAGCCTCATCGTGTTCTGGCTCTTCCGTGAAAAGAAGGAGGGGAAATGACAGCGCTCACCGAGTCCGGCGCCTCCGGAGCGGGAAACAGCGGAGGCCTGGCCACCAAGCGCGCCGACCCGGCCGGGCGGCGCAGGATGGTCCTGCGGCTGATCGTCCTCAGCATCGTGGCGCTGATCTTCATCAGCCCGCTCATCTTCATGTTCGTCACGTCCTTCAAGACGCGCGCGGATGCCACCGGAATTCCGCCGAGCTGGATCCCCGACCCGTTCTCGCTGCAGGCGTACGAGTCGATCCTGGCGCCCGGCAGCAGCACCCCGGTGCTCCGCTGGTTCCTCAACAGCATGGTGGCCGCCCTGCTCCACGCGGCCCTCGTCGTCGTCATCTCCGCCCTCGCCGCCTACCCGCTGGCGCGGATGGAGTTCCGAGGCAAGAAGATCGTGTTCGGCGTCATTGTCGCCACGCTGCTGGTGCCCCCGGTCATCCTGATCATCCCGAACTACCTGATCGTGAGCGGCCTCGGCTGGCTCAACGCCCTCGTGGCGATCATCGTCCCCACCGCGGCGTCGGCCTTCGGCGTGTTCTTCATGCGGCAGTTCTTCGGAGCGCTGCCCGAGGACCTGGAGGAAGCCGCCCGGCTCGACGGGGCGAACCGGTTCGAGATGTTCACGAAGATCATCCTGCCGCTCGCGAAGCCCGCCATGGCGACGCTGGCGCTGCTGGCGTTCCTCACCAACTGGAACGACTTCCTGTGGCCGATCTACGTGCTCTTCAGCCCCGAGGTGCAGACCCTGCCCGCGGGCCTTTCGACACTCCAGTCGGCCAACGCCGTGCGGTACGACCTCCTGATGGCCGGCGCCGTGATGGCGAGCCTCCCGGTCCTTGCGCTGTTCGTGTTCCTCCAGCGCTTCATCATCGAAGGGGTCTCACGCTCCGGTGTGAAGGGCTAACCCCTGAAGGCTGATCGATCCCCCTCCGATTCCCCCGGCACCTGCGCCGGGGGAATCGGCGTTTAAGCCCCGGCGGATCGGGCGGGGCCGGGTGCGGGCGCACTAGACTTCGAAAGGCACCTCCACCCGTCCCGGCGGAGTGCCCCAGAACCGCCACCTCACCACCCAGGGGAACGCATGCCACCGATGGACTCCGAAGTACCGCTCTCGGGCCGCCAGTACACGCTCCGCTCCGGAAGCTACACCGCCGAGATCGCCAGCGTCGGAGCCTCACTGCGCCGGTTGCGGTTCGATGGCCGGGACCTCGTCGTTCCCTATGGGGAGGACGAGGTCCGTCCTTTCTTCCGCGGCGCGCTGCTGGCCCCCTGGCCGAACCGGGTCGTCGACGCACGGTACACCTTCGGAGGGAGCGAACACTTTCTCGCTCACACCGAGCCCAACCGGGGCCACGCGCTGCACGGGCTGCTCGCCTGGCAGGACTGGCTCCTCGAGGCCCGCACCGAGTCGTCGGTCCGGCTCAGCGCCGAGATTGTGCCCCAGGACGGGTACCCGTTCCGCGTCCTGATCCATGCCACCTACTTCCTCGACGACGCCGGGCTGCACACGACGGTCACCGCGACGAACACCGGGCCCTCCCCCGCCCCCTACGGCACCGCACCGCACCCGTACCTCGTAGGCGGGACGGGCCGCGTCGACGACTGGACCCTCTCCCTGCCGGCGGACTCGGTCCTGAACGTCACCGAGGACCGCCTGATCCCCACGACCCTCGACCCGGTGCACGAGGCGTTCGATTTCCGCACGCCGCGCACCGTCGGCACCACCTTTATCGACCACGCCTTTACGGACCTTGCCTACGACGGCGGAGGGCGGGTCACGGTGGGCGTCACCGGCGCCGACGGCCGCGGCGCCGGTATCACCTTCGGTCGGGACTGCCCCTGGGTCCAGGTCCACACGGCCGACCAGCCGGACCCCGTTCTCTCCCGTCTCGGCATGGCCGTCGAGCCGATGACATGCCCGCCGGATGCCTTCAACTCGGGCACCGACCTCGTGGTGCTGCAGCCCGGCGGCTCACATGAGGCGCACTGGAGCATCCACGCCCTCTGAGCGGCCAGCAAATGGTTGCGGCGGCCCCCGGAGCCTGCTAGTCCTGAGGGACAAGGTGTTCGATAGATGGACCGGCGCGCGCTCGACGGCGAGCGGCACCGGAAGAAGGGAAGTGCACCGTGGTCCGCAGCAACCCTCCGGTCGAGGAACCCGACGAGAAGAACGTCGAGGTCAAGGACCGGCCGAAGGACTGGGCCGCCGGCGTGCCCGGGGTCTACTACTCATTGAAGCCGGCACTCGAGCACATGGGGGTGGACCGGTCCCGGAAGACCCTGCTGGCGCTGAACCAGAAGGACGGCTTCGACTGCCCCAGCTGCGCCTGGCCGGACCCGAACCACCGCAAGACGTTCGAATTCTGCGAAAACGGGGCCAAGGCGGTCACCTGGGAGGCCACCCCCGTCGTCATCGGCTCGGACTTCTGGGCCGAGCACTCACTGACTGACCTGCGCGCGCGGACCGAGTACTGGCTCGGGATGCAGGGGCGCCTCATCGAACCCGTCTACAAGCCCGCCGGTGAGGACCACTACCGGCCGGTGGGCTGGGACGAGGCGTTCTCCATCGTGGCCGGGAAGCTCAAGTCCCTGGCCTCCCCGCACGAGGCTGCGTTCTACACCAGCGGCCGGACCTCCAACGAGGCGGCGTTCCTCTACCAGCTGTTCGTGCGCGGGTTCGGCACCAACAACCTGCCCGACTGCTCCAACATGTGCCACGAGTCCTCCGGCTGGGGCATGGGACAGACCATCGGTATCGGCAAGGCCACCATCAGCTACGACGACTTCGCGAAGTCGGACCTGATCATCATCCTCGGCCAGAACCCGGGCACGAACCACCCCCGCATGCTCACCGCGCTCGAGGAGGCCAAGGAGTACGGCGCCAAGATCGTCGCCGTGAACCCGCTTCCAGAGGCAGGGCTGCGGCGGTACAAGAACCCTCAGCGGGTCAGCGGCATCGTCGGGCGCGGCACCGAAATGGCCGACCAGTTCCTGCAGATCCGGCTCGGCGGAGACATGGCGCTGCTGCAGGCCGTCTCCAAGCGCGTCTTCGAAGCCGAGGCAAGGAATCCGGGCAAGGTCCTCGACCACGCCTTCCTCGAGGAGCACTGCGAGGGCCTCGAGGAGCTCCGCGAGCACCTCGCCCAGCTCGATGAGCAGGCGGTGCTCGAGGCGACGGGGCTGCGCTCCGAGGAGATCGACGAGCTCGCCGCGCGCTACCTGCGGGCGGAACGGGTCATCATCACCTGGGCGATGGGCATCACGCAGCAGAAGAAGGCTGTCCCCACCATCAAGGAGATCATCAACCTGCTGCTGCTGCGCGGCAATATCGGCAAGCCCGGCGCCGGGGCCTCCCCCATCCGCGGGCACAGCAACGTGCAGGGCGACCGCACCATGGGCATCTGGGAGCAGATGCCGCCTGCCTTCCTCGACGCGCTCGGCAAGGAGTTCGCCTTCGACGCTCCGCGCGACCACGGCGTCGACGCCGTCGAGAGCATCCACCAAATGCGCGACGGGAAGATCAAGGTGATGATCGCCCTCGGCGGCAACCTCGTGTCGGCGATCTCCGACACGCAGGTCGCCGAGGCGGCCTTCGCCAACACCGAGATGACCGTGCAGATCTCCACCAAGCTCAACCGCTCACACCTGATCACCGGCGAGGAGGCCCTCATCCTGCCGACGATGGGCCGCACCGAGATCGACGTCCAGGAGAGCGGGCGCCAGTTCGTCTCGGTCGAGGACACGGTCTGCGCCGTCCACCCCTCCTTCGGCAGCGTCGAGCCGGTGTCGCACACGCTGCTCTCCGAACCGGCGATCATCAGCCGTCTGGCCCGCGAGACGCTCGGCGACCGGGTGAAGGCCGACTGGGCCGGTTTCGAGAAGAACTACGACCTCATCCGCGAGCACATCTCCCGGGTGGTGGAGGGCTGCGAAAACTACAACGAGCGGATCCGGCAGGACGGCGGCTTCGTGCTGCCCAACGGACCGAGGGACTCGCGGACCTTCCGGACCCCCACGGGCCGCGCCGTGCTGACGGTGAACGACCTCGAGTCCCTCGAACGGCCGCCGGGCACCCTGATCCTGCAGACCGTGCGCTCGCACGACCAGTGGAACACCACGATCTACGGGCACAACGACCGCTACCGTGGCATCCGCAAGGGCCGCCACGTCGTCTTCGTGAGCCCTGAGGACATCGCGGAGCTCGGCCTCGCCGACGGCCAGCAGGTCGACCTGCACGGGGTGCACGACGACGGCGTGCAGCGCGTGCTGCGCGACTTCCGCGTGGTGTCCTACCCCACCGCCCGGGGCTGCGCGGCGGCGTACTACCCGGAGGCGAACGTGCTGGTCCCGCTGGACTCCGTGGCCGAGGGCAGCAACACGCCCGTGTCGAAGGCGGTCCTGATCCGGCTTGAGCCCACCGCAACCGATGGGGCGGCGGACGCGGAGGCGACGGCGTCCGTTGACGCGCCCGCGCCGGCCTGAGCACCCCGGAAATTTTCCGGGAAGGGATGTCGATCCGGAGGTCCTTCAGCCGTCATGAAGATACGGGACGCACCCCGCGCCCGCTTGATGAAAGGCCGTTGCAATGCGTTACTCACTGCTATTGAACAACCCCGAACCCGCCGACGCCGGCATCACCGAGGAGGACATGGCCCCCTTCCGGGAGGCCTTCGACACCTACGCGAAGTCGCTCGACGCCGCGGGCATCCTCGTGGCTGCCGAAATCCTTTCACCGGCCGAGATGACCACCACTGTGACCCTGCGGACGGGCAGCCTCGCGATCCAGGACGGCCCGTTCGCCGACACGAAGGAGAAGCTGGCGGGAGCCTTCGTCATCGACGTCCCGGACCTCGACGAGGCGCTCGCCTGGGCCTCGAAGTGCCCCGGCGCCCAGTACGGGGTGATCGAGATCCGCCCGTCCGCGATCTCCTTCCGCGAGGGACAGTGGCGCGAACCGGCCTGAGCCCCGCCGGGGCGCGGGCCGAGGCCGTGGCCCGCGCCTCCTACGGCCGCCTGCTCGCCCTGCTCGCGGCACCGACGGGTGACATCCAGGCCGCCGAGGATGCCCTCGCCGACGCCTTCCTCAAGGCCCTGACCGTCTGGCCGATGGCGGGTATTCCGGAGAAGCCCGAGGCCTGGCTGTTCACCGTGGCGCGCAACCGGCAGCGGGACCGCTACCGGTCGGCGGCCCACCGCACCTCGGTGCCGTTGGAGTCCGACGCCGGCGCCTCGGCTGCGGATTCTCCGGGTGGAACATCGCCGAGGGCAGGCTCCCCCGGGGCCGTCCCCTCCCCTGTCCGGCCCGGCTCCGGGGTGCCCGGCGCGGTGCACTGGGATGAAATCGACGTCGGGGCGATCCCCGACCGCCGCCTTGCCCTGCTCTTCGTCTGCGCCCACCCGGCGATCGACCCGGGCGTCCGCACGCCCCTGATGCTCCAGGTGGTTCTCGGGATCCCGTCCGAGCGCATCGCCTCGGCCTTCGCCGTCCCAGCGCCTGCGATGGCGCAGCGCCTGGTGCGCGCCAAGCGCCGCATCCGGGAGGCCCGCATTCCGTTCGTCCTGCCCGACACGTCGGTCCTGCAGCAGCGGCTGCCGGCGGTGCTCGAGGCGGTGTACGGCGCGTATGCGCTCGACTGGCGGAGTGCCCTGCCGGGCGCCGGCAGGGTCCAAGCGGGAGGCGGGCCCGGTGAGCCGGCCGGCACGGACGCCGGGGCCCGCAACCCGGCAGGGCCGGACGCCGGGTCTCAACCCGAGACAGGCGCGGATGCCGGCCCGCCCGAGGGCCTCGCCTCCGAGGCGCTGTACCTTGCGACGGTTCTCGCTGAGCTGCTTCCGGCAGAGCCGGAGGTGCACGGGCTCGCGGCACTCATCTGCCTGTCACTGGCCCGGGGACCCGCGCGCACCGCCCCGGGCGGCGGCTTCGTCCCGCTCGCCCGCCAGGACACCGCCCTCTGGGACGCCGAACTGATCGCCCGCGGTGAGGCCCACCTCCGCCGCGCCTCCTCCTTCGGGCGGATCGGCCGGTTCCAGCTGGAGGCCGCCATGCAATCGGTCCACTGCGACCGGGCCCGGACGGGGCGGACGGACTGGCAGGCGCTGCTCCGCCTCCATGAGGCACTTCTCGCCCGCATGCCCACCCTCGGCGGGATCGTCTCCCTCGCCGCGGCCCTGGGCGAGGCCTCGGGTCCGGAGGCTGCGCTGTCCTTCCTGGACGCCGCCGACGCTCCGGCGCTGACGGAGTTCCAGCCGGCGTGGGCGACCCGGGCCCACCTGCTGGCGCAGGCCGGGCGCACGGCGGAGGCGGCCGAAGCCTATCGCCGGGCCCTGGCCCTGACGGGGGACCCTGCGCTGCGCGGCTACCTCGAAGCCGCCCTCGGGAGCCTCCCGGCGCCGGAGCCGCCGTTGACCGACACCAACGCGGAACGCACCTGAGGTCGCTTCGGCACCGCGGCCGGCGCCTCTTCCCGGGCACCGCCGCCGGCGCCTCCTCCCGCCGAAACAGCAGCTCACCACCCTTCGGCAGCGGTATTCGGTGGTGTACTGCAAACTCGGCAGGGTCCCTCTACTGCGCGGTGCCGGTCCAACCCTCTTCTTCGCGCTCGTCGCCCGTGGCGAGCACCCGCAGCACCGTTGCGGCGGCCTTCTGCACCGCCTCATCCGCGCCCTTGCGGCCCTTGGTGGTGACCGTGCCCGCCGCATAGCCGACGAGGAAGGCACTGATCGCCCCGGCGTTCGGGGAAACGGCGGCCGATGAGCGGTGGGCCACCTCCACGATCCTTGCGGAATCCACCTCAAGGTCGAGGATCTGAAGCGCCTGGGTCAGGGTGCGGCTCCAGTCACTGAGCTCGCGTTCCTCGGCGTCGGGACTCGTTGTCATCGCTTCTCCTTCGAAACGCTCGGCTGCGGACATCTTCTAGGGATAGCACCGCCGGGAGCCGTCCACAACGGAAAGTTGGGACAATGCCGCGGCCTACTTCACGGCTCCGGCGGTCAGCCCGCCGATCAACCGCTTCTCGATGAGGGCGAAGAGGATGATCACGGGAATGATCGCGACGATCGAAATCCCGAACACGTACTGCCAGCTTGTCGCGTACTGGCCAATGAACTTGGTCAGGGCCACCGACAACGGCTGGTTCTCCGCCGTCGACATGATGACTAGGGAGGCAGCGAACTCGTTCCACGACGAGACGAAGGTGAAGATGATCGCCGTGACGATGCCCGGCCAGACGAGTGGGAGATTCACGCTGAAGAGGACCTTGAGCCGGCCGGCGCCGTCGAGCTGGGCCGCCTCGTCGATCTCCTTCGGAATGCCGGCGAAGAAGCTGTGCATGATCCACAGTGCGAAGGAGAGGTTGAACGCGGCGTTGATGAGGATCATCGCAAGCCAGGTGTCGTTGATGTCGAGCACGAGCATCTGGCGGAACAGCCCCGCGGTGAGGACGGCCGGCTGCAGCATCTGCGTCACGATGACGAGGAACAGGAACGCGAGCTTCCCCGGGAAGCGGAAGCGGGCCGTGTAGTACGCCGCGGGGGTCGCCACCAGCAGCACGAGCAGGGTGGCGAAGATCGAGATGATGAGGGTCGAGATGAGGTTGTACGGCAGCGGGGTCTCGGGGGTCGACCACATCGACGCGTAGTTGTCGAGCTGCAGGCCCTCCTGCGGAAGGTACCGCGGTGGGACCCGAAGGATTTCCGGCCGGGTCTTGAGCGAGCCCACGAGCATGATCAGGTACGGCGTCAGGAAGACGACGGCGACGGCGGCCCCGACGGCGATGCGCAGGCCCATCCGCCGGCCGCTCACGCCGTCGGGCCCGTACTTGCGGGTGCGGGCCTGCCGCGGCGGGAGGGTCGTGGCTTTCGCCGGGGCGCTTACTGACACCTCAGGTCTCCTTCATGGGTCGGACGACCTTCACGTACACCGCGACGATCAGGACGACGACGGCGAAATTCACGACGCTGAGGGCGCTGGCGATGTCGAGCCGCCGGTCGAACTGGAGCACCTTGAAGATGTAGGTCATGAGGGTGTCCGCGCTGTAGCCGGGGATCGACCCCGTCATGATGCGCAGGATCGGCAGGTTGTTGAAGACGTTGATGACGTTGATCAGCACCGCGACCGCGAGCGCACCGCGCAGCTGCGGCAGCACCACGCTGAAGTAGGTGCGGACGGGGCCCGCGCCGTCCATGGTGGCCGCCTCGAGGGCGTCGGCTGGAACTGCCTGCAGCCCGGCGAGCAGGGTGTAGGTGGTGAAGGGGATCGAGACGAAGATTCCGACGACGATCGCGGCCCCGAGCGCCGTGGCGACGTTCTTCGTGAAGCCGTAGGTGGAATCGAGGACGCCGATGTCCACGAGGAAGGCGTTCATGATGCCGTAGTCGCGGTCGAGCCCGTAGTAGAAGACAGTCGTCGTCATGACGACGCTTGCGGCCCAGGGGACGATCACGGCCATCCGCACGAAGGTCCGTCCTGGGAAGGGCTTGTTGAGGAAGTTGGCAAGCAGCAGGGAGAGGATGACCGTCACCGACACGACGACGACCACCCAGACGAACGTGTTGAGCAGGATCCGGGGAAGGTTCGGATCGGCGAAGACCGTGGCGAAATTGTCGAAGCCGACGCCTTCGACGTTGGTCCCGGCCTGGCTGATCCGCCGGGTCGAGGAGTAGATCATGTACGCGGCGGGAAAGAGGACGACTCCGAAGATCAGGAGCAGCACAGGCCCGACCCAGGGAAGGGCCGCCCACAGGCTGTCACGGTTCTGGAGACCGACGCCGCGTTTCCGTTCCCGGATCACCGGGGCTGACAAAGTGCTCATGGGGTGCGGACCGTTCCTTGGGGAACGCGGGGGAGCCGGCCGGACCGGACCGGCTCCCCTGCTGGCGAGAGATTTTTGCCGTTGACGTGCGGCGGGAGCCGTTCGTCAGCCGGCGGAGTCGGCCTTGGCCTGGATCTGGTCAAGGACCGTCTTGGCGTCCTGGTCCTCAAGCTGGCCCATGAGCGACTTGAAGGCGCCATCCGTTGCGTTCCACGCCGGGTTGGACGTGGGGTAGAACTTTGCGTCGGGAAGCATCTCGAGGAACGGCTTCAGGACTTCGTTCGATGCCATCGCCTCGGAGCCGCTCTTGGTGGTCGGGAGGAACCCTTCGGCCTCGACCCACGGGACGTAGGTGTCGGTTTCGAAGAAGAAGTCCATGAACTTGGTGATGGCCTCCTGCTTGTTTCCATCGTTCTTGAAGGCCATCAGCCGGTCCGCGACGCCGAGCGTTGCGGGCTCCCCGGTGTTCGTCGGAACGTTCGCGACACCGTAGTTGAGGTCGGGGTTTTCCTTTTCGATCTGGCCAACGGTCTGGGGCAGCGCATAGACCATGCCGATCTGGCCCTGGGCGAAAACGTTGATCATCGGGGTGCGCTGGGTGGCACCGGGGTCGGGCTGGGTGAGGCCGTCGGTGATCATCTTCTTCATGAACTCGGCCGCTTCGATGTT
Source organism: Arthrobacter melezitosi (assembly GCF_054511055.1). Lineage (NCBI taxonomy): Bacteria > Bacillati > Actinomycetota > Actinomycetes > Micrococcales > Micrococcaceae > Arthrobacter > Arthrobacter melezitosi. The sequence goes on along the minus strand of NZ_JBTNDJ010000017.1, from coordinate 34,047 downwards.
CTCCGGCGTGTTGACCGTGATTTCGGATTCGTCCCCGAAATCACCGCCGTTTCCTGCGAACCAGATGAGGCTCTCGCCCTGGGCTTCCTCGGAGCCCAGGGGCATGCCGTAGCCTGGCGTCCCCGTGGCGGTGATTTTCTGGGCCGCGTCGTAGAGCTCGTCCCAGGTGGTGGGCGGGGCGGAGACGCCGGCCTCTTCCATCAGGTCCTCGTTGTAGAAGAGGGCGCGGGCAGAGGCGAGCAGCGGAAGTCCGTACTGGGTCCCCTCAAAGGATTCGTTCTCGACGAAGGAATCCTGGAAGTCGCCGATGATGTCCTCCGAGGCGACGTCCTCTGCCGGGTAGAGCAGCCCCTCGGAGGCGAAGGCCGAGAACGCCCCGCCGTTATAGATGTCGGGGGCCTCGCCGGACTGGATCTTGGTCTGCAGCACCGACTCGAGGTTTTCCCAGGATTCGATCTGCAGGTTCACCGTGATGCCGTCATTGGCCGCTTCGAACTCCTCAACGACCCCTTCCCACAAGCCCTTGGTGGCGTCGGAGTAGCTCGGGACGAGCATGTCGATCGTGGTGTCTCCGCCTTCGCCTTCCGCTTCGGATCCACCTCCACCGAAACCGCAGGAGGTGACCATCAGGGTCCCTGCGGCGACGGCAGCTACGAGACCTTTGCGCAGTCTGCTCTTCATGACTTCCTCTTTCAGGTGGAATGGTGGCCCGGCCCGGATCCCCGGTCGAACGGGCGCGGGCGGGAATGGGTGCGGCTCGGAAATCGAATGCGAATGTGGTGGTTTTTGGCACTTCAAGGCTTCTCACGATCACCAAAAATCACCTAGTCCCAAAAGAATGACGTGATCTACGTCTCACGTCAAGGGAAAAGTGGCCGGTCCGTGGCTCCACCGTACGCCCATCCCATCGCACCCCACTCCGTCCCGCGACGTCCCCCGGAGGTTCCGCGGGGGCATTCCGTAATGATTGCTACTGATTGCTGGACTTTGACTTCGATCACGCCGCATCATGGGAGCAGTCTTCTCCCCCTCCACCCCGTGCCCCACCGGGTGGCACCGCCCAAAGGAGTCCCATGGCACAGCCCAGCGAACCCGCAGCGTCGACCGCGGCGGCCCCCGGCCGGCACATGGCAGCGGAACTGGCCTCCCAGCCCGAGGTCTGGGAGCAGGCGATTGCCCAGGCCCGGTCCGAGCGGCTGATGCCGGCGGATGGAAGCCGGGTCGCCGTGATCGGATGCGGAACCTCCTGGTTCATGGCGCAGGCGTATGCTGCCGCCCGCGAAGCGGCCGGCAGGGGCGAAACCGACGCATTCGCCGCCTCGGAAGCCCCGGTGCTGGCCTCCCGCTCCTACGATTGCATCGTCGCCATCACCCGCTCGGGGACAACGAGCGAGATCCTCTCCGTCCTCGGCCAGGCCAGGGGACGCACGCCAACGGTCGTCCTGCTCGGCGACGCCGGTTCGCCGGCAACCGCGCTGGCGGACGCCGTCGTCGCCCTCCCCTATGCCGACGAGTCCTCCGTCGTCCAGACCCGCTTCGCGACGACCGCCCTCGCCTACCTGCTGACCACCGTGGGCGAGGACCTGACCGACGCCGTGGCGGACGCCCGGCGGGCGCTGGACGGTACGACCGAACAGGAACTGCTCGATGCGGAGCAGTTCAGCTTCCTCGGCACCGGCTGGACAGTGGGCCTGGCCCACGAAGCCGCCCTCAAGATGCGCGAGGGCGTCCAGGGGTGGACCGAGTCCTACCCCGCCATGGAATACCGCCACGGCCCCATCGCCATCGCGGCCCCCGGCCGGGTCACCTGGTCCTTCGGGAACGCCCCCGACGGCCTCGGCGCGGAGGTCGCCGCCACCGGGGCCCTGTTCATCGATTCGGGACTCCACCCGCTCGCCGAGCTGGTGCGGGTCCACAAGGTGACACTCGAACGCGCCCGGGCCCGCGGCCTGGACCCCGACGCTCCGCGCAACCTCACCCGCTCCGTCATCCTTGGAGGCTGAGCGATGAGCGGAGGAAAGAGTGGACCGGGAGCGCTGGCCGGCCCGCCACCGGGGCTGACGGAGGAAGAGGGAACCCGGCCCGGCGCCGGCCTCGGTGCGCCTCCGCCACGTACGGTCCTTGCCTTCGACGTCGGCGGCACCGACATGAAGGCGGCCCTCGTGGACGAGGCGGGCCGGCTCCATTCCCTCCTGCGCGTCCCCACGCCCCGGGACGGGCGACGCCCCGGTGAGGTGGTGGTCGCCAAGGTCGCCTCGCTGACCTCCGACTACCTCGCCAGGCACCCGGGGTGCTCCGTCGAGTCGATCGGCCTCGTGGTGCCCGGACTCGTCGACGAAGAGGCAGGCATCGGCCGGATGTCGGCCAACCTCGGGTGGCGCGACTATCCCTTCACCGCCGAACTCACCCGCGCCACAGGCCTCCCCGTGGCGTTCGGGCACGACGTGAGCATCGCCGGGGAAGCCGAGATGCGCGCCGGCGCCGGGCGGGGCCTGCGCGACGCCGTCGTTCTGATCATCGGCACCGGGATCGCCGGTGCGGTGTTCTGCGAAGGACGGCGGGTGCGCGCCGACGGGTACGCCGGGGAGATCGGCCACGCTGAGGTTCCCGGAGGCACCCGGTGCCCCTGCGGGGCTAACGGATGCCTCGAAACCGTCGGCTCGGCGGGCGCCATCGCGAGGCGCTACACCGAGCTCTCAGGGAATGCGGTGCCCGGAGCAGAGGCCGTCCTGCGGGCCGCCCAGAGCGGAGACCGGCACGCCGCGCAGGTGTGGCAGGAGGCGGTGGATGCGCTTGCCTTCAGCATCGGCCAGCTCACCGCGATCCTCGGCACCGAAGCCGTCATCCTCGGCGGCGGACTCGCCCAGGCCGGCCCGGCACTGCTGGAGCCCCTGCGCTCACGGGTCGAATCGAGGCTGTCCTTCCTGCGGGCTCCGCGGATCCTCACCTCGATCCTCGGCCAGGACGCGGGCCTCATCGGTGCGGGGCTGCGGGCCCGGGACCTGGTGCGCCCGGGATGACGCCGCGATCCGCAGCGGGCACGGTCCTCACAGTGACCCCCAACCCGGCCCTCGATGAGACCTACACGGTGCCGGGAATCGTCCTGGGGGCCAGCCACCGCGTGACGGCGCCGGCGGTGCGGGCCGGAGGGAAGGGCGTCAACGCCTCCCGCGTCCTGCACCAGCAGGGCCATCCGACACTCGCTCTGGCACCCGTGGGCGGACCGACCGGCGAGCAGTACGCAGCCGAGATCGCCGCGAGCGGCCTCCCCTCGGTCCTCGTGCCGACCACCGCCCCCACCCGCCGCAGCCTCGCCTTCCACGATCCGACAGCCGGCAGCACCCTTCTCTTCAACGAAACCGGCAGCGCCCTCACTCCGGCGGAGTGGGCAGGGCTCCGGGCCGCGGTCGGGGACGCCCTCCCCGGCGCCGACTGCGTCGTCGGCTCGGGAAGCCTCCCTCCCGGGGCGCCGGCCGACTTCTACGCGGTGCTGGTGCGCCGGTGCGCGGAAGCGGGAATTCCCTGCATCATCGACACCTCCGGCCCGGGGCTGCTCCGGGCGGCCGAAGCCGGCGCCGACGCGTTGAAGCCCAATGCGGAGGAACTGCGCGAGGCAACTGGGGAAGAGGACCCGGTCCGCGGCGCACGGCTCCTGCTCGGCCTCGGAGCCCGCTGCGTCTTCGTCAGCTGCGGCGGGGACGGGATGCTCGCGTTCACGGCCGACGCACCCGGGAGCCACCTCCACGCAGCCCTCCCCGAGCCGCTGCACGGCAACGCCACAGGAGCCGGCGACGCGGCCGTCGCGGCACTCGCCACCCTGTTCGCCGCAGGGTCCGGGGAGCTCGGGGAGATGCTCCGCCGGGCCACCGCGTGGTCGGCGGCCGCGGTGCTCATGCCGACGGCCGGCGGGATCCACCCCGACCATCTGAGCCTTTCCGCGAGAGTCTCGGTGACCCGGCACGACGACGGCGCATCTCCAAGAACCAGCGCCCCGGACCTTCCACCCCCCGGAAAGGAATCCTGATGGGACTCACCCCCACGCGCGAGATCCTCGAGGCCGCCTTCGCCGCCGGTACCGGCATCGGAGGCTTCAACGTGCTGCACCTGGAGACCGCCGAGGCGATAGTCGAAGGAGCCGAGGCGGCCGGGCTGCCGGTGATCCTCCAGATCTCCCAAAACTGCGCGGGCTACCACGGGGCGCTCGAGCCCCTGGCGCTGGCCTGCCGCGCCGTCGCTGCTGCCGCAGCGGTCCCGGTGGCGCTGCACCTCGACCACGCCGAAGACGAGGACCTCGTCCATGAGGCCATCCGGCTGGGCTTCGGCTCGGTGATGTACGACGGCGCGCGCCTGCCCTACGCGGAGAACGTCGAGGCGACGGCGCGGGTTGCCAGGCACGCACGCGACCGCGGCGTCCTGATCGAGGCCGAACTCGGCAGGGTCGGCGGCAAGGACGGCGCGCACACGCCCGGGGTCCGCACCGACCCCGGGGAAGCCCGCGCCTTCGTGGATGCCACCGGGGTGGATGCCCTCGCCGTCGCCGTCGGTTCGTCCCACGCGATGACCGAACGGACCGCGTCCCTTGATGTGGACCTCGTGCGCGAGCTGCGCCGGTCGTTGGAGATCCCCCTGGTCCTCCACGGGTCCTCCGGCGTTCCCGATGGATCACTTGTGGAGGCGGTAAAGGCTGGAATGACCAAGATCAACATCTCCACCCACCTCAACGGCTTCTTCACCCGGGCCGTGCGGGGCGTCCTCGAAAAGCAACCAGACCTCGTCGACTCCCGGCGCTACCTCGGCGCCGGACGGCAGGCCCTGGCGCCCGAGGCGGGGCGCCTCCTGACGCTGATCGCCACCGGACCGGGCGGACGCTAGGCCATGGAGAAAACCGAAAGGCTCAATGCCATCCTCGACCTGCTCGCCGCCGACGGGCAGGTCCAGGTCGGGGACATCGTCACCGAGCTCAAAGTCTCCCCCGCCACCGCCCGCAGGGACCTCGACAGCCTCGCCGCCCAGCGCCTCCTCACCCGGACCCGCGGCGGGGCCACCATGGAATCGGTGGCATACGACCTGCCGACCCGCTACAACCGCGACGACCACACGGCCCAGAAGCAGGCGATCGCCCAGGCCGCGAGCGCCCTGGTGCCCATGGGCGCGGTGATCGGGCTCTGCGGCGGCACCACGAGCACCGCCATCGCCCAGGTCCTCGGGATGCGTGCGGACCTCATGGAGCCCTCCAACAAGCCGACGCTCACGGTTGTCACAAACGCCATCAATATCGCGGTGCAGCTTGTGGTGCGGCCGCACATCCGCATCATGGTGACCGGAGGGGTCGTCAACCCGCGCTCCTACGAGCTCGTGGGGCCCTACACCGACGTCATCCTCCAGCGGGTGGCCCTCGACCTTGCGTTCGTCGGCGTGAACGGCCTCGACCCCGGGATCGGGCCGACCGTCAACGACGAGGGCGAAGCGGCGGTCAACGCCCTGATGGCGCGCCGGGCCTCCGAGACGTACATCGTCGCGGACTCCTCAAAGATCGGCATGCGGAGTTTCGCCACGATGACCGGCTACGTGTTCAACAACCTCATCACCGACAGCGGCATCACCGCCGCCCAGAAAGAAGCGTTCGAAGCCGGTGGGACGAAGGTGTTGATCGCCCCGCCCGTCCCGCTCTGACCCGTCCCGCATCCGCTCCACCGATCGGCTCCCCATGCATATCGTCATCCTCGCCAACGCCTCCGACATCGGCGGATACGCCACTGACCGGATCCTCCGCCGGCTGTCCGCCGGCACGCTGCGGACCCTCGGGGTGGCCACCGGGTCCTCGCCGCTGTCCCTCTACCAGGAGCTGGAGCGCCGGTGGACGCCTGCCCTGGGCGCACTGACCGCCTTCGCGCTCGATGAGTATGTCGGGCTGCCTTCCGACCACCCCGAGAGCTATGCGTCGGTGATCCGGCGCGAGGTCACCGACCGGCTCCGGCTCGACCCTTCGAAGGTCCACGTGCCGCAGGGGAACGCCGCCGACCTCCCGGCGGCGTGCGCCGAGTTCGAGGCCGCCATCACGGCCGCCGGCGGCATCGACCTCCAGATCCTCGGCATCGGACGCAACGGTCACATCGGCTTCAACGAGCCAACCTCCTCCCTTGCCTCCCGGACCCGGGTGAAGACCCTGATGTCGGCGACCCGGCTCGACAACGCGCGGTTCTTCGCCGATGTGCAGCAGGTGCCGCGGCACTGCGTCACGCAGGGGCTCGGCACCATCCTCGAGGCACGGGAGGTACTGCTCGTGGCCCAGGGGGCGGCCAAGGCCGATGCCATCGCCCGGGCCGTGGAAGGCCCGGTGTCGAGCATGTGCCCGGCGTCCGTGCTGCAGCTCCACCCCCGGGCCACCCTGGTCATGGACGAGGAGGCAGCACAGCAGCTGACGCTCCGTGAGTACTACCGCTTCGTCCAGGACAATCCCGTCGAGGGCACCACCGGTTCGCCCTGACCGCGCCGGCGGCCCGAAGCAGGGCTGCACTTCCTCCGCAAAGCCACTACCCTGCTGTCATGCCGCGCGTCATCTACAACACCGCCACCTCACTCAACGGGTTCATCGCCGACGAGTCCAACTCCCTGGCCTGGCTCTTCGCCGCCGAAGCCCCCGACCCCTCCCTCCATGAGCGCTTCCTCTCCGGCATCGGGGTGCTGGTGCAGGGATCGACGACCTACGAGTGGGTCCTCCGGGAGGAAAAACTGCTCGAAGCACCCGAAAAGTGGCCCGCCTACTTCGGGCCGCGCCCAACCTTCGTCTTCACCTCCCGGACGCTGCCGGTGCCCCGCGGAGCCGACGTCCGCTTCGTCAGCGGGTCCGTGGAGGCGGCCTATCCGCGACTGGTCGAGGCGGCAGGCGGGAAGGACATCTGGGTTGTCGGCGGCGGCGACCTCGCCGGGCAGTTCCTTGACAGCGGCCACCTCGACGAGATCCAGCTCTCGGTGGCGCCGGCCGCACTGACCGGCGGCGCCCCGGTGCTACCGCGGAAGGTGAACCCCGACGCCCTGGTCCTGCGGGAAGCCACCCAGCAGGGGCAGTTCGCCCAGCTCATCTACGACGTGCGGCGCTGACGGGCCGCGCGCCGAACGGGTTGACCGAATAAACGAAACGGGTGGAATCCAGCACGGGAATTCCACCCGATTAAGAATTATTAGCCCTCACCGCCCGCTGGCCCGCAACCCGGGATCGACAGAAATACGATTCGAGCGGCCGACACTGCGCCGCCTATTTCTGCTCCAACAAAAAACAGCAACCCCTCGCTCCCCTTCCCCACTCCTGCGTGCCCTACCCGATGTTCCGGCCAATCCGCGGGGCTCCTCCTCCCCAGGCAGGGACAGAGGTGAGATCGGCGGCTTCGAGGGCCTCTCAGTCCATCGGATGACTTCCGTACTTCTATCGGATGACATTCCCGCTTTCCGGGCAGTTAGGGCCTTTCCGCCGCGTAGGCTGAAAAGGAAACAAGCGAATCAGTGTGCGGAGAATGCCATTTCCCACACGAACGACCATGCCTTCCCAGGCCGTTAGGAAATAATGTCGAATTACCCGCTTCAAGGCACCGCAGGAAAGAATTACCAGGAGACACCCGGGGAGGGCGCCGGCGCCCGGCGCCCGGCCGGGGGTAGGACCCTGGGCATCGTCGGCCTGATCCTTGCGTTCCTCATCAGCCCCGTGGGGCTGATCATCAGCATCATCGCGATGGTCAGGGCGCGAATAGAGGGGACGCGTACCGGGACCGCCCTCGCCGGGATCATCGTTGGGCTGATCGGCACTGTACTGCTGGTGATCGGCGCCTTCGTCGTCGCGTCGCTCGTCCCGGACTTCGTGCAGCTGACTGAACAGTGCCAGGGCCTGGGCTCAGGAACGACGGTGGAGGTCCGTGGCGCGGAGGTGCAATGCCCCTAGCCCTGCGGTGGTGACAATCGGCTTCGGACCGCCGGAAGGAGGCCACCGGGGCCTGGCCTCCGACCAACCGGCCCCGGTGGGCGGAGAATCACCCCGCCCACCGCGGCCGGTTCCCAAGGCATCGGGTCGATCTTTGGATGCTTCGGGTGGGCCGGGTGCCGCATCGGGCGGGAAGGCCGGGACTGCTACTCGAGGTTGGGGATGATCTTGCGGGCGAGGGTGATGAGCTGCGCCTGTTCGTCGGCCGTGAGGCTCTGCACCGTCTTCCGTTCGAGTTCCTCCCAAATCCGGAGTGTGCGGTCCCGGAGGGCCTGGCCGGCATCGGTGAGGAAGACAAGGGTGACCCTGCCATCGACACTCGACTTCTCCCGCCTGACCAGGCCCGCGGCCTCGAGTCGGCGCACGGACTTGGCGATTGTCGAGTGGTCCAAGCGTTGGGTCTGACCGAGCGCTTTTTGGGATTGGCCGTCCTCATCCCAGAGCTGCATGAGGATCAGTTCCTGGCCCGGGAAAAGCCCAAGGTCCGAAAGCGTTGACGCCGCCAGTGCCCGGTGTGAGCGGGCCAGGCTGAAGATGGCCCAGCCGACGGGAAAGTTGCGGGCTGTGGAGGGCTGGGACTCCGCACTTCCGTTCGGGGTTTTCACGATTGCTGCCTTTGGTTTGTTGTCCTGAGGTGAGGGGCGGGCGGGCTCAACCCGGTTTCCCGCGCCCAAGCGGGTCAACCCTAGCATTCCGTAGCACCCGGCGCCCCGGAGTGCCCCGGAGTGCCCCGACGGGCGTAGACCAGCCCCGGGCCTTCGTGCGCGGGGACGGGACCCGAAGGTCCAGGCGCAGGGGTACCGGGGTGCCGGACCGATCCTGCCAGGGCAGACCGATGGGTGGAGGGGACGTAGGCCCCTCCACCCATCGATGGTCGTTCAGCGGCACGCTGGTGCCATCGCCCTGCTGAGTGGCTACCTGCCGGCAGGCTCCAGGACGGGATAGTCGGTGTAGCCTTCGGCGCCGCCGCCGTAGAAGGTCGCCGGGTTGCCCTCGTTGAACTCGGCGCCGGTCTTCAGGCGCTCGACGACGTCGGGGTTGGCCAGCGCCCACGTCCCGATCGGGGCGATGTCGGCCAGTCCGGCCTCGACGTCGGCGGCCACGTCCTCCCGGGCCCGTCCGGCGCGCAGCACGAGCAGGGTGTTGGGGAATGCGGCCCGGATGTCGCGGAGCAGTTCTTCGTCTCCAATGTGCAGCACGTGCACGTAGGCGAGGTCGAGCTTCGCCAGCTCCTTCACGAGGTACCGGTAGAGATCGGCCGATTCGGGACCTTCGTTGAGGTCGCCGAGGGTCAGGCCCGGGGAGAGGCGGATGCCGGTGCGCTCGGCGCCGATCTCCTCGGCGATGGCGCGGGCAACCTCGAGGGCGAAGCGGGAGCGGTTCTCGATGGAGCCGCCGTACTCATCGGTGCGCTCGTTGGCGTTGGGGGCGAAGAACTGCTGCAGCAGGTACCCGTTGGCGCCGTGGATCTCGACGCCGTCGGCTCCGGCCCGGATGGCCGCGGCGGCCGCGGTGCGGAAGTCCTTCACCGTCGCGGCGATGTCCTCAACGCTCAGCTCCCTGGGCACGGGGATATTCTGCGGACCGGCCGCAGTGAACACCGGTACACCCGGGGCGATGGCCGAGGGGGCCACCGGGGTGCGGTGGTGCGGGGTGTTGTCCGGGTGCGACATCCGCCCTGCGTGCATCAGCTGAATGAACAGGGCACCGCCTGCGTCGTGGACAGCCGAGGTCACCGCCTTCCAGCCCTCGACGTGCGCATCGGTGTAGATGCCGGGGGTGTTCAGGTAGCCCTGCCCGTCGTCCGAGGGCTGGACGCCTTCGGTGATGAGCAGCCCCAGCGAGGCGCGCTGGGCGTAGTATTCGGCGGCGAGTTCCCCGGGAGTGCCGTCGGCGTTCGCCCGGCCGCGGGTCATGGGCGCCATAGCGAGGCGGTGGTTCAGGGTGATGTTGCCGACGGTGGTGGGTTCAAAAAGGTTGGACATTGTTTTTCCGATCGATTGGATGTGGAAATTCCGGTGGGGTTGAGGTGGAGCTGGAAGGCGACCCGGGCGGCGCCCCGGGCATCAGTACATGGACGCGCCGCCGTCGACGTTGAGGATCTGTCCGGTGATGAAGGAAGCGTCCTCCGAGGCCAGGAAGAGCGTGGGTCCCACGAGATCCTCGGGTACCTCGTCGCGCTGCAGGGCGCGGGCGTCGCGCTGCGCCTTGAGGATTTCGGCGGGGAAGCTGTCGCGGACCGCCTCGGTGACTGTCAGTCCCGGGGTGATGACGTTGACGGTGATGCCGTATCCGCCGACCTCGCGGGCCAGGGAACGGGAGAACCCGATGATTCCGGCCTTGGCGGCAACGTAATGGGCCTGGCCCGCGGTTCCGTCGAAGACCGATCCCGAGCCGTAGTTGATGATCCGGCCGGCGTCCGAACCCTTCATGAGGGGCAGGACTGCCTGGGCCATCAGGAAGGTGCCGGTCAGATTGATGTCGATGATTTTGCGGAACTGGGCCGACGTCATGTCCTCGACCTTGGAGAACGGGAAGTAGCCTGCGGCGTTGATCAGCACATCGATGCGCCCGGCAGTGCTGCGGGCGAAATCGGCGACGCGGGCGATGTCCTCCTCGGAGGAGACATCTGCGGCAATGATGGCGAGCCTCGCATCGGCATCGTACCGCTGCCGCCATGCGGTGAGGGTTTCTTCTCGGGCATCCGTGGCGAGAACGGTGTCCCCGTTGGCGAGGAACCTCTCGACAAGGACGGTTCCTACGCCGCCCGCTGCGCCGGTGATGAGTACTACTCGACTGCTGTTCATGATGTCTTCCTTGGATGGTCGGGTGGAATTTACGTTGCCAGCCACATGTATAGTGCCCGGAGCGCTGACCCTATTCCCTGTCGGGGGGGGGGGGCCGACTCCAGCGCTCCTGCTGACGCACTGTCGACATCCCGTTTAGGTTGCCGACCACATGTATAGCAAGGGTGGAACCGGATTTATTCCGGTCGGCTGCCGGGGGTGCGCTGCGGTCCAGCTCTCCAGATATCGTCCCGTTCACCGGGTTCTTCCCCTGCGCTTGCCGAACCGGATCGCCCCGGCAACGGCAATAATGACAGGATGGGCTTCGCTGTCCGCCCGGCCGTGCCCGCCGACGCCGCCGCGCTGGCTGCCTGCGCCGCCGTGACCTTCCCGCTGGCCCGCCCGCCCGGCTCGGACCCCGGGACATCCAACATTTCCTCGACACCGAACTGTCGGCCGAGCGGTTCGCCGAGCACCTCGGCGACCCCGACAAAGCGATCCTCTGTGTGGACCGGCACCCGGCCAGCGGCGCTTCGGACGCTGGGGGTTCGACGGAGCGTGGGCTCGGCGGGTACAGCATGCTGGTCCTGAGCCAGCCGGACGATGCCGGGACCCGCGGGTCCCTGACGGTCCTCCCGGCGGTGGAGCTGAGCAAGTTCTACATCGACCCCGCCCACCACGGCACCGGCGCCGCGCGGGCGTTGATGCAGGCCTCACTCCGCGCCGCGGCCTGCACCGGAATGCCCGGCATCTGGCTCGGCGTCAACCAAGAGAACGAGCGTGCCATCCGGTTCTACGCACGCAGTGGCTTCCGCCTTGCCGGAACGAAAACCTTCCGGCTGGGTGGGCGCCTTGAGGACGACTACATCTTTGAGCAGCGCCTTGGTGGGGATCCAGGTCAGGCGGGCGGGCCGTAGCCCGAAGGTACCGTTCCCATCAACATCGGCAGCTGGCTGATGACGAAGCTGTAGAAGATAACCCCCCAGATCATCATCAAACAGTAGTAGGCGACGGCCGCCCAGGCGAGGATCCGGCCCGCGGTCGAGGGCTCGCCCAGCCGCTCGGCCCGACCCGCCTGAATCAGGGCCAGGGGCACGAAGACGATGGGAAACCAGAAGCTCAGGAATCCGAAGGCAAGGGAGAGCTGCATGTGCTTCTTGCCTGCCAGCGAGTCCATCGGAGTGCCGGCCCCGCGGTACCCGAGGCCCGCACCGCCGAAGGGCTGCTCGCTGGGATACGGCGGCCTGCTCCGGCTTGCATACTGGGACATCGATGATCCTTCCACGGAAAAAGCGGTCGGGGCGCTGCGCCCCGATGAGACGACTACAGACCGGCCCGAGCCCGCGTGGAAGGTTCCCCCATCGATGCGATATGCCTAAGGCGGCATGAGAACTATAGCCCGGTATTTTTGCAGTGGAAAGATACACATGTTACGCGTGAGCAAACCGGTGGTCAGAAAGGAAGGGAATCCATGGACTGGGGAGTTGTCCTCACCTGGCTGGCGGTGGTGCTCGGCGTCTACGCCGTGCTGCTCCTCGGTCTTGCCGCGTACGCCAGGGCCCATCCCGAAACCCTCACCATGACCGATGCGCTGCGCTTCCTGCCCGACCTTCTCCGCCTGCTCCGCCGCCTCGCCGCCGACAGGGCCGTTCCCACCGGAGTGCGTGCCGGCCTCGTGCTGCTCCTTGCCTACCTGCTGCTCCCCATCGACCTGGTGCCCGATTTCCTCCCCGGGATCGGCTACGCCGACGACGTCCTGCTGATCGCGCTCGTGCTGCGCCTCACCGTCCGCCGCGCCGGGGCGTCCGCGGTTGAACGCCATTGGCCCGGCAGCCCCCAGGGCCTCGCTGTCGTCTTTCGGCTCGCCGGCCTCTAGCCGAGCCGCCGTCGACATCTGGCGTAACCGGAGCGCGCGGCCTCGGCGGGTCCGGGCGTAGTCTCCCGGCATGGTTTCAAGCCCAATTCCAGTATTCGACCTCGGCGCCGCCCGCCGCCCCGATGGCACCTTCGACCCGTCCTTCATCGACCGGCTCCGCGACGCCGCGCACACCGTCGGCTTCTTCCAGGTGACCAACTACGGTGCCTCCGACCGCCAGGCGGAGGAGCTGCTGTCGAAGGCCCGCCGATTCTTCGACCTGCCGATCGAGGAGCGCCTGCGGCTCGACAACCGGCGCTCGCCCCACTTCAGGGGCTATGCCAGCCTTGGCACCGAGGTCACCCGCGGCCGCGCCGACGCCCGCGAACAGCTCGACTTCTCGCCGGACCGCGAGCCCCTCGAGAGCTATCCGGACAACCAGCCGTACTGGCTGCTCCAGGGGCCCAACCAGTGGCCCACCGCCGCCCTTCCCGAATTGGAGCACGCCGCGATGGCGTGGGCCGAACTGCTCTCCACGGTGGGGGCGGAACTGCTCGGTGCCCTCTCGGTGGCGCTGGGCCTGCCCGAAGACCATTTCGCGGAGCCCTTCGAAGGCACACCGGCCTGGATGGCGAAGCTTGTCCACTATGTCGGCGGCGACGGCGCGGCGGAGGGCCAGGGCGTCGGTTCCCACGCCGACTACGGTTTCGTCACCCTCCTGCTCCAGGACGAGGTGGGCGGCCTTGAGGTCCTCCCCCGCGGGGGCTCCGGCTGGGTGCCGGTTGAGCCGATCCCGGGTGCGCTCGTCGTCAACCTCGGGGAGATGCTCGAAGTCGCCACCCAGGGTTACCTGGCCGCCACGATCCACCGGGTGGTCTCACCTCCCCCCGGCGTCGACCGTTACGCGGTCCCGTTCTTCTGGTCCCCCCGGCTCGACGCCGTCATCGAGCCGGTGGTGCTTCCCGCGGAGCTCGCGGCCGCCGCCACAGGGATCTCGGACGACCCGGAGAATCCAATGCTCGCCTCCTACGGGGCGAATGTCCTCAAGGGCCGGCTGCGGGCCCACCCCGACGTCGCCGAGCTGCACCACCCCGGGCTGGTCCGGCAGTAGGTCCGGCCGGCGCACCCGGCGCGGCGTCCGGGCCCCGGGCGGCTCAGCCCGCCGCGACGGGCGGACCGGCGATGAGCAGCAGCGTGAAGACGACGCCGATGCCGACGACGGCGAGCGCCCCGGCGAGCACGGGGCTGCGCAGCACCCAGGCCTGGACCTTCTCGGCCGGGTTCCGGGGAGCCTCCCCGCCGGGGCGCAGGCGCCACGGGCCCCGGAGCATCCCGCGGCGCTGGAGGCCCAGTTCGAAGGGGATGGTGGCGAAGGGTACGACGGCGGAGGCCAGCCCCAGCAGGCCCGTCCGCCACGACCACCTCGAGTTGATCCAGACGAAGACCGTGGTGGCAACGAAGCAGAGGAAGACGAACCCGTGGATGCCGCCGGCGGGAGGCACGAGGGCCTCGGTGCTGCGGGTGACGTACTTGAAGAACATGGCGGTGAGCAGGAACCCCCAGGTCAGCGCCTCGGCGACAGCGACTGTACGAAACAGGGTGAGCGGGTTCATGGATCTCCAAGGGCAGTGGACGTTTCACCCGGGGCGGGTTTCGGAGCAGTGCGCGGACCGCGGTCAACGTCCAGGTGGTGAACGGGCCCTTCTACGCTACCGTATGCCGGGGCCTTGGTAGATTGTTGCTGATCGCCCCAGCCGCCGGGAGGCCCAGTGTTCCTGCTCGACAACGCCGCACCGGACGCCGGGGCCGACCTCGTCTTTTCCGCGAGCGACCTCGTGACCGCCGCCGAGTGCGAGTACCGGGTCCTGAGGATCCTCGATGAGAAGCTCGGCCGCACTCCCCCGGCCGGGTTTGCCGCCGACGGAATGCTGCAGCGCGCGGCGGCCCTGGGCGACGTCCACGAGCGCCGGGTCCTGGAGAAGTTCACCGCCGAACTCGGCACCTGGTCCCCCGGCAATCCCGGCGGCGTGTACGAGGTGGTCCCGGCCGCCTCCATGGACCGCGCCACCCTGAGCGCCAAACACGAGGAATCCCTCGAGGCGCTGCGGTCCGGTGCCGGCGTCGTGTTCCAGGCGTCGTTCTTCGACGGACAGTTCCACGGGCGCTCGGACTTCCTGGTGCGCACCGGCGACGGCTCCTATGCGGTGTGGGACACCAAGCTCGCCCGGCATGCGAAGGTCGGCGCCCTGCTGCAGCTTGCGGCCTACGGCGACCAGCTGCTGCGGGCCGGGATCGGGCCTGCGCCCCAGGTCACCCTCGTCCTCGGCGACAACAGCTCAAGCGTCCACGCCCTCGCCGACCTCGTCCCGGTCTACCGGGAACGCAGGGACCGCTTCCTCGCCCTGCTGGCGGGGCACCGCGCCCAGCCGGATCCCGTTGAATGGAACGGCACCGGCCACACGGCCTGCGGCCGCTGCGACTACTGCCAGCAGCTCGTCGACTCAACCCGGGACCTGCTGCTCGTGGCGAACCTGAGCCTGGCCCAGCGGGCGGAGCTGCGCAGCCAGGGCATCCGCACCATCGACGACCTCGCGGCTCTCGAAGTGGCCGGCTCTCCCACGCTCGACCGGCTGCGGGACCAGGCCCGGATGCAGACACATCGGGCGGAGGCCGACGGCGGAGTCGACTACACCGACCCCGACGGCACCCCGCGGCGCCTCGACTACCGGGTCCTCCCCGGGCATGCCCTGGGCCTGCTGCCTCCCCCGGACGACGGCGACATTTTCTTCGACTTCGAGGGCGACCCGCTGTGGCAGGACCCGGAGACGGGGTCCTGGGGCCTCGAGTACCTTTTCGGCGTCGTCGAGAACCCGCCGGCCGGCGGCTCCCGGCCCCCCTTCCGGGCGTTCTGGGCCCATTCCCGCGCCGAGGAGCGCACGGCCTTCACGGGCTTCCTCGACTATGTCGCCGAGCGGCGCCGAAAGCATCCGGGCCTGCACATCTACCACTACGCGGCCTATGAGAAGAGCGCCCTGCGCCGGCTGTCGATGACCCATGTCCTCGGCGAGGACGCCGTGGATACCCTGCTGCGGGAGGGCGTGCTGGTCGACCTGTACGAGATCGTCCGGCGCAGCCTCCGCATTTCCGAGAAGTCCTACAGCATCAAGAAGCTCGAGCCGCTCTACATGGGAGCGGACCTGCGCTTGGGGGCTGTCACCGACGCCGGCGCCTCGGTGGTCGCCTACTCCGAGTACTGTGCCGCCCGGGACGCCGGCGACGAGGCCGGGGCCGCCGAACTTCTCGCCGGCATCCGCGACTACAACGAGTACGACTGCCGCTCCACCCTTCACCTGCGTAACTGGCTGCTTGGACGGGCCCGCGACGCCGGGCTCAACCCGGCTTCCCCTGCACCCCCGGCACCGGTGGAGCCTGACCGCCCGCCCTACGAGCCACCGCCCGAAGAGGCGGCGCTGCTGAGCTACCTGGGCTCCCTGCCGGCTGCGGCGCCGGGTCCCGACGACCGGGCAGTGGCAATGGTCGCGGCGGCCGTGGGCTACCACCGGCGCGAACACAAGCAGTTCTGGTGGGAGCACTTCGACCGGCTCGCCGCCTCCCCCGAGGACCGGGCGCGGGCCCGCGACGTCTTCGTCCCCGACTCGGTCGAGGTGGTGACCGATTGGGTGCTGCCCACCCCGCGCGCCCGCTCCCTGGCCCGGACCCTGCGCCTCACGGGCGTCCTTCCCGAAGGCGTAGACTTCCGGCCGGACTCCACCTGGTTCGCCCTGTACGAGCCGCCCGTGCCCGAGGGTGCCGACTCGGTGGACTCCGGGCCCGGCGGGCGGGGCGGGTGGTTCGGCGCCACAGTGCGCGGGATCGAAGCCGACGGCGGGAAGGCTGTGCTGATCCTTGAGGAGCGCCTGCGGACCGGCACGCCCGCCCACCCGTTCCTGCCCGTGGCCCTCGCCCCCGACCAGCCCATCCGGACCACCTCGATCGAGGCGGCCCTGCTCGCCGTCGCCGCCGAGGTGGGTTCGGCGCTGCCCGGGATCCCCCGCGGGCCCGGTCTCGACCTGCTGCGCAGGATCCCACCGCGGCTGACCGGCGGACCGCTCCCACCGGCCCTTCCCGGCCGCACCGGGTATGCCGACGCCATCACGGAGGCGGTGGAACGCCTCGACTCCTCCTACCTCGCGGTCCAGGGGCCGCCGGGAACCGGCAAGACCTTCGTCGGAGCGGAGGTGATCGCCCGGCTTGTGGCACGCGGCTGGAAGGTCGGCGTCGTCGCGCAGTCCCACGCCGTCGTCGAGAACCTGCTCCGGGCCGCCCTCCGGGCCGGCGTTCCGGCGGAGCTGGCCGCCAAGAAGACGGCGGACCGCGCCGCCCCGTGGGGGCACACGACCGACGACGGCGTCGCGGCGCTGCTGGGCGGAGAGGCCGGCTGCCTGGTCGGCGGCACGGCCTGGACGATGACCGGCAGCAAGGTTCCGGCGGGCTCGCTCGACCTCCTGGTCATCGATGAGGCCGGCCAGTTCTCTTTGGCCAACACCCTCGCCGTGGCGCGCTCGGCCCGGCGGCTGCTGCTGCTCGGGGATCCACAGCAGCTCCCCCAGGTCACCCAGGGCAGCCACCCCGAACCGGTCCACAAATCGGCGCTGGGCTGGCTTTCCGACGGGCACGCCACGCTCCCCGGGCGGTTCGGGTATTTCCTCGCCGACAGCTGGCGGATGCATCCGGCGCTGTGCGCCTTTGTCTCCCGGCTCTCCTACGACGGACGGCTCGAATCCACGCCGTCGGCCGCGCTCCGGCACCTCGAGGGCCTTCCCCCCGGCGTCGAATGCGTTCTGGTGGAGCACATCGAGCGGCGGAGCACCTCCTCCCCGGAGGAGGCGGCCAAGGTGCTCGCGCAGGTCGAGCGGCACCTCGGCAGAAACTGGACCCCGGGCGACGGCGCCGGAGCGCGGCCCCTGCGGGAGGCGGACCTCCTCGTCGTCGCCGCGTACAACGCGCAGGTCCAGCTGATCCGGACCACGCTCGACGCCGCGGGCTACCCGGGGGTGCGGGTGGGAACGGTGGATAAGTTCCAGGGCCAGGAGGCGGCCGTCGTGATCGTGTCAATGGCCTGCTCGAGCGCAGCCGAGGCGCCCCGGGGCATTGAGTTCCTGCTCAGCCGCAACCGCATCAACGTCGCCGTGTCCCGCGGGCAGTGGCGCGCCGTGATTATCCGGGCACCGGAACTCACCCATCACGTCCCCTCCCGCCCGCAGGCCCTCGAGGAGCTCGGCGCGTTCATTGGCCTGTGCGGCGCGGTGTCGGGCTGAGCCGCAGCGCCGGCTTCGGCAACCGCTGGAGGCTTAAACAAAAGCAGGGCGGGAAATATCCCGCCCTGCTTTAGATCCGGACCTTAGAGAGGCTGGATGTTTGACGCCTGGGGACCCTTGGGGCCCTGCTCGGTGTCGAAGCTGACCTTCTGGTTCTCATCAAGCGAGCGGTAGCCGCTGGCATTGATGGCGGAGAAGTGTGCGAACACATCTGCGCTTCCGTCGTCGGGGGCGATGAAGCCGAAGCCCTTTTCAGCGTTGAACCACTTCACGGTACCTGTTGCCATTTTTGTTTATCCTTCTGAAATTCAGACGCTCTCCGACTTTCGGAAAGCCCCAGTCGCGGCGTGCTTGTCCGCTCTTTCAGAGATGCGGCGTGGGCCCCGAGGAGCTACACCACGTGAAATACAAATGCGCAACACTACAACCGTTACCAACCTAACAGCACCACCATGGGTGATGGCAAGCAGGAATCTCAACCTTCTTTTAAATATTTGGTCCTCAGGCGGCCAGCGGCCTCGAAAGGCCCGCCACCAGCTCGTAGGATCTCAGCCAGGCTTCCTCGGAGCTCGCCCGCGTTGCGATGATCAGTTCATCGGCGGAAGCCTGTGCGGTGAAGCGCTCCAGGTAGTCCTGCACCTGCGGCGGGGTGCCGACGGCGGAATAGGTGAACATCGAGGCGACCTGCTGGCCTCCGGGGCTGGCAAGGAGCCCATCAGCCTCCTCCGGGGTTAGGGTGCGGCCACGGCCCAGCAGCAGCTCCGCCATCCGCCGCTGGCCCTCCCGGAACTCGTTCCGGGCCTCCTCCTCGGTATCGGCCGCGATCACATTGACGCCGGCGATGACGTACGGCTGCTTCAGCTGGGCGGAGGGCTTGAACTCCCGGCGGTACAGCGCCACCGCTTCCTGGAGCGCGGCGGGGGCGAAGTGCGACGCAAAGGCGTAGGGCAGCCCGAGGGCCGCGGCAAGTCCCGCCCCGAACAGCGAGGAACCGAGGATGTAGAGCGGAACGTTCGTGCCCCGGCCGGGGGTGGCATGGACCCCCGGGATCCGGGTGTCCCCCGAGAGGTACCCCTGGAGTTCGAGCACGTCCTGCGGAAACGTGTCGGCCGCGGCCGGGTCGCGGCGCAACGCCCGCAGGGTGTTCCCGTCGCTTCCCGGTGCGCGCCCCAGCCCCAGGTCGATCCGGCCGGGGTGGAGCGTCTCGAGGGTCCCGAACTGTTCGGCGATCGTCAGGGGCGAGTGGTTCGGCAGCATCACCCCACCGGAGCCCAGTCGGATCGTCGAGGTCGCCGCAGCGACGTGGGCGATCAGCACGCTCGTCGCGGAGGAGGCGATGCTGCTCAGGTTGTGGTGCTCGGCGTACCAGATGCGCCGGTACCCCCACCCCTCCGCGCTCCGCGCCAGTCGAACGCTCGCCGCGAGGCTGCCGGCGGCTGTTCCGCCCCGGGGAATGTGCGCCAGGTCGAGGATCGAAAGTGGAACTGTAATCAAGTGGAAACCTTCCCAAGTTGTGCGCGTCGTGTTAGCGGCACTTACCGGCAATCATCGGCCGCACCTATTGGAGGCAACGAATTCCCCGGGCTCCTTATTTCGGTGCGCCCCTTTGACGGGGTCCCGTGCGCCACGCGGGCGGCGCATCTGGGACGATTGCGCCATGTCGAAATTCGAGCCGGCCGATTCGGGGACCGCTGCTTCGGGCCTCCCCCCGACCGAGGCCGGGCTGCGGGCCCGGCAGGATGAACTGGTCCGCGCCCTTGCCACTGAGAACAGCACCGGGGGCCTCGCCGCGCTCAGCGCCGAACTCGAGGCGATCCAACGCCGCCTCGAGCGCCTCCGCTGAGCTCCGGCGGCCGCCGGAGCGGCCCTAGATCGGCGTCGAGGACGCCTGTCCCTCGTCCCCGCTGACCCGGACCGCCTTGCGCTTGCGCGCCCGGTCCAGGGCGTTGATGACCGGAGCCGCCGTCATGCCGTGCAGCACGATGGACATGCAGATCACCAGCGCCACGATGCGCCACAGTGGCCCGTCCTCGGCACCGAAGTCCCCCTTCGACAGCGCGTACCCGAGGTAGTAGATCGAGCCGATGCCCCGGACACCGAAGAAGGAGAGGACACCCCGCTCCCACGGCCCGGTGCGCCCCCGGGCGAGGCTGAGCCAGGCGGCGGCGGGGCGGATCACCAGCAGGAACACCACGGCGACGAGGACTTCCTGCCAGATCAGGCCCATCAGGAGCCCGCGGGAGATTGCGCCTCCGAGCAGGATAAGCACCACGGCCGTGAGGAGCCGTTCGAGCTGCTCGATGTAGCTGTGGAGGACCCCGTGGTAGCCGCTTGTCTGCTCAGCGGCCCGGATGGTGACGGCGCAGACGAAGACCGCGATGAAGCCGTACCCCTCGGCCAGTTCGGTGAGGCCGTAGGTGAGGAACGTCGCCGCCAACGCGACGAACCCTTCGGAATGGTTCGCCAGCCGGACGCTCTCGATCCGCGCCGAGAAGAACAGCCGCCCGAGCAGCTTGCCCATGCCGAACCCGAAGAGGCAGCCGATCCCCAGCCGCCACGCGACGTCGAGCGCGATCCACTCCGGGAACCACGCTCCGGGGGCCGCCCCGACGAGGCTGATCGCGATGGCGAGGTAGACGAAGGGGAAGGCAAGGCCGTCGTTGAGGCCGGCCTCGGAGGTCAGTCCGAAGCGCACCTCGTCCTCGCCCTCGAGTTCGTCCTCGGTTTCGGCCGGCTCGCCCACCTGCACCTCGGACGCGAGCACCGGGTCGGTGGGCGCCAGCACCGCGGCGACGAGAAGCGCCGCGGCGATGCCAAGGCCGAGCACCCACAGTCCAAGGAGCATCAGCCCCAGGATGCACAACGGCATGGCGATGCCGAGCAGGCGCCAGGTGGTGGCCCACCGGCGTCTGCCCACCCTCCGGTCGAGGGCGAGGCCTGCACCCATGAGGGAGACGATGACGCAGACCTCGGCGAGGTGGGTGGTGAAGTCGCCGTAGGCCACCGGGTCCGGGTTGGGCAGCGTGTCGATCAGGGAGAAGGCGAGCACCCCTGCTCCGAGGAACACCATGGGCATGGAGATCGGGGCCCGCATCAGGAGGCGTGGCAGCAGGGCGGCGGCGAAAACCGCGAGCCCGGCGGCGGCATAGATAAAACTCGGCGCTTCGAACACCGGCACCCTTTCTCCGGACAACGTTGGACAGCCCCTTTCGTAGACTACGGCGTGGGTGGGCGTACCCGGTACCGCAACCCGGCCATCCCGCATCGAATGGTGGTTCCGCCGGCGGTATGCATGGCCGATAGCGAACATCGGCCACCGGCTGGCATCGGTGCGCGGCCGCCGCGTGAGAGCATGAAAGTATGCCCAATTCGTCCCACCCCCTGGTCGATGTCACCGACATCATCCGCATCGTGGGCGGTGCCGCGTTCCAACGGGGACAGGTCTACGCCAAGGACGGCGCCGTCAGCTCCCTCGCCTGGGATGCCAGCGCGAAGATCCTTACCGGCCGGGTCCGTGGAAGCGCACCCGCCGAGTACCGCACGAAGCTGCGCCTGGGCCTCAAGGGTGACGGCCGTTTCCGCCCACTCGAGAACTTCTGCAGCTGCCCCGTCGGCTCGGACTGCAAGCATGTCGCGGCAACGGCCCTGCAGAGCAACACCGAACATCTCCTGGCCCGCCAGGAACGCACCGGCACTCCCCCTCCCGCGCGACCTGCGGAAGGCTGGCAGGCCTCGCTCAGCGAACTGCTCGCCCCGGTACCCGACGGCCCCGAGGTGCCGGCCGGGCCGACGACCCCGCTCGGCCTGCAGTTCGAGGTGCGCACCCCCGAGGTGGCGGTCCAGCGCTGGGGATCCGCCGCGGACCGGCAGGGGCAGCGTATGCTGAACGCCCGGCTCGGCGTCCGGCCCGTCAGCCAGAACGGCAAGGGCAAGTGGGTCAAGAACAACCTCTCCTGGGGAAGCATCAGCTATCAGACGTACGGGCTGCGGCTCGACCCGGACCAGCACCGCTGGTTCTCCCAGTTCCCCGCCCTGCACCGGGGAACCGGCGTCAACTACTTCGGCAACAACGATTCGTGGCTCTACCTCGACGACTTCAGCAACCCCCTGCTGTGGCAGCTCCTCGAGGAGGCCGGACGCCTGGGCATCGAGTTTGTCGGGTCGAAGAAGCAGGTGACCGTCGCCCTCGCCCACCGCGCCACGCTGCGCCTGGACGCGACGGCGTCGGCCGATGATGCGGTGCAGCTCTCCCCCGTCCTGGAGATCGACGGGAAGATCCATCCGACCGAGACCGCCCACGTCATCAGCGACCACGGGATTTACACCGTTGCGCCGGATTCAACGATCACCCTCGCACCAACCGGGAGGAAACTCAGCGGGCAGGACCTGGAGCTGCTCCGGCGCTCCCGCCCGGTGGTGATTCCGCCGGAGGAAACCCCCGTTTTCCTCGAGGAGTACTACCCCCGCCTGAGCCGGTCGCTCAAGGTCGCCAGCAGCGATGGAAGCGTGAACCTCCCCGAGGTCCAGCCGCCGGCGCTCGTCCTCACCACCGCTTACCGGCCCGACGGCGCCGTGACCCTCTCCTGGAACTTCCGGTACACCTTCGGCACCGCGGTGCAGAGCCACCCCGTGGGCGGTGGCCCGGCCGCCGCCGGCGGTTACCGCGACCCCGACGCCGAAGACGCCCTCGAGGCGTCGGCCCGGGCGCTGCTGAGCCCGCTTCCGCTGCGGACGACGACCCTCGAAGACATGCAGGCCGTCGAGTTCACCGAGTCGGTACTGCCTCGGATCGAGGCGGCACCGGGCCTGGAGGTCGACGTCGTCGGCGAAAAGCCCGACTATGAGCACCTGACCGAGACGCCGCAGCTGGTGATCAGCACGGTGGAGACGGAGGACCGCGACTGGTTCGATCTGGGCGTGATGGTCACCGTCAGCGGACGCAAGATCCCCTTCGACTCGATCTTCCGGGCCCTCGCCCAGGGCCGGACGAAGCTGAAGCTCGTCGACAACAGCTACCTTTCGCTCGACCAGCCCGTCTTTGGACAGCTGCGTGACCTCATCGAGGAGGCCCGCGGGCTCACCGAGTGGGAGACAGGGTTCCAGATCAGCCGCTACCAGGCCGGGCTGTGGGCCGAGTTCGAAGACCTCGCCGACGAAACCGAACAGGCGGTGTCCTGGCGGAACGCCGTGGCGGGGCTTCTCGAGCTTGCCGACCTTGCGCCGGTCGAAGTGCCAATGGGGGTCAAGGCGGAGCTGCGGCCCTACCAGAAGGAAGGGTTCAACTGGCTCGCCTTCCTCTGGCGGCACCAGCTCGGCGGGGTGCTCGCCGACGACATGGGCCTCGGCAAGACCCTGCAGGCCCTGACCCTGATCGAGCACGCCCACGAGACCGGCGGGCCGCACCAGCCCTTCCTCATCGTCGCGCCGACCTCGGTGGTGCCGAACTGGATCAACGAGACCCACCGCTTCACCCCCGGGCTCCACGTCGTGGGCATCACCGACACCCAGGGCGCCTCCGGGGTGCCCATCCGCGACCAGGTGCGCGGGGCCGACGTCGTCGTGACCTCCTACACCCTCTTCCGGCTTGATTTCGAGGCCTACCAGGAGACAGGGTGGGCCGGGCTGATCCTCGACGAGGCGCAGTTCGTCAAGAACCGCACCTCGAAGGTCCACCAGGCGGCGAAGGACTTCTCGACGCCGTTCAAGCTGGCCATTACGGGCACCCCCATGGAGAACAACCTCATGGAGCTGTGGGCGATGTTCAACATCGTCGCACCCGGGCTGTTTCCGTCGGCCCGCAGGTTCACCGAGGATTACCGCACTCCGATCGAGAAGATCGGCGACAACCGCCCGCTGGCCCGGCTGCGCCGGCGCATCCGCCCCCTGATGATGCGCCGCACCAAGGAGGCCGTCGCCTCCGACCTGCCGCCGAAGCAGGAGCAGGTCCTCGAGGTGGAGCTCAGCCCCGAACACCGCCACATCTATTCGACCTACCTCCAGCGGGAACGGCAGAAGCTGCTGGGGCTGATCGATGACCTCAACAGCAACCGCATGATCGTCTTCCGTTCGCTGACGCTGCTGCGCATGCTGAGCCTCGACGCCTCCCTCGTGGACCCCGACCACGCCGATGTCCCCTCGGCGAAGCTCGAGGTGCTCTTCGAACAGCTCGAGGACGTCCTGGCCGAAGGCCACCGCGCCCTGGTGTTCAGCCAGTTCACCTCCTACCTGAAGAAGGCCGCCGAGCAGCTTGAGGCCCGCGGCATCGAGTACGCCTACCTCGACGGGTCGACGCGCAGCCGGGGCGAGGTGATCGAGAAGTTCAAGGAGGGCGCCGCGCCGGTCTTCCTGATCAGCCTCAAGGCCGGTGGTTTCGGCCTGAACCTGACCGAGGCCGATTACTGCTTCCTCCTCGACCCCTGGTGGAACCCCGCCAGCGAGGCGCAGGCGGTCGACCGGACCCACCGGATCGGGCAGACGAAGAATGTCATGGTCTACCGGATGGTCTCCAAGGGCACCATCGAGGAGAAGGTGATGAAGCTCAAGGAGCAGAAGGCCCAGCTCTTCAGCTCGGTCATGGACGACGACGCCGTCTTCTCCTCGGCGCTCACCGCCGAGGACATCCGCGGCCTGCTCGAGGCCTGAGCCTTCCCGGGCCGGACGCCGGCGTCCACAATGAAGGCAGGCGGGCGAGCGCCCGCCTGGGCACCGCGCGGAGGGATAGGCGCATGGACGAACGGCACGACGCCGGCGGACCGGGCCGCGGCACCGCCCGCCTGCAGTGCACGGATGCCACGAAGCGGTTCGGTGGCGAGCCGGTGCTGGAGCGGGTGAGCCTTCAGGTGCGCGGCGGCGAGATCCACGCCCTGGTGGGCCTCAACGGGGCGGGGAAGACGACGCTGATGCGCCTGCTCCTGGGCATGGTGCGCCCCGACGGCGGCTCGGTCCTGGTGGGCGGCCGCGAACCGTCGGCGCTGTCCGCCCCGGAACGCGCCGGCGTGGGGTACCTCATCGAACATCCACTGGCGTATCCGGAACTCACCGTCCTGCAGAACCTCCAGGTGGCCGGACGGCTCGCGGGCCTTGAACCGGGCCGCGCCCGTACCGCTGCCCGGGACCTCATCGAGGAGTTCGCGCTCACGAAGTGGGCCGGCACCCAGTGCCGCCGCCTGTCCCTGGGCAACAAGCAGCGACTCGGCCTGGCGGCCGCCCTGACCGCTTCGCCGGGCATCATTCTCCTCGATGAACCCACCAACGCGCTGGACCCTGCCGGGGTCATGATCGTGCGCCGCATGCTCCTTGATCGGGCCCACGCACGCGGGGCGGCGGTGCTTGTCTCCAGCCACCACCTCGACGAGGTGGCGCGCGTCGCCGACCGCATCAGTGTCCTGAACGCCGGCCGCATCATCGGCAACCTGGCGCCCGAGGCCATCGACCTGGAGCGGCGCTTCTTCCAACTGATCTACGCCGACTCCGGGATCCAGCAGTGAGCGGCCCGGCCCAGCTCCGGGCTGCCCTTGCCGCCGAGTGGCTCAAGTTCCGCCGTGCCCGCCCGGTGGTGTTCACGAGCGTCTTCCTCGTCCTCGGCGTGCCGGCGATGACCGTCGCCTCGGTGTACTCCCTGAAGGGGGCCAACCCGTTGCTGGCGGCCAAGGCCGAGGGCGTGCTCGGTGCCGGCGGCTGGGAGGGTTCTTCACCGGCGCAGGCACAATTATTGCCGTGGGCGGCCTGCTGGGGTTCGGGGTGGTCGCCGGGTGGGTGTTTGGCCGGGAGTTCACCGACGGCACTGTCGGTTCCCTCTTCCTTGCCGCTGTGTCCCGGACGGCCACCGCCGCCGCGAAACTGCTGCTGGTCCTCGCCTGGTCCGGGGCGGTTGCCGTGGCACTGACAGCCACCCTGCTTGCGGCCGGATCGATCACCGGAACGGCGGGAAGCGCTGCCGGGGCAGGCATTTTCGCCCTCGCCGCCAAGTTCCTGCTGATCACCGCCGCCACGGCCCTGCTGGCCCTGCCCGCCGCCTGGGCCGCCACCCTGGGCCGGGGCTACCTCGCCGCGATCGGGGCAGTAATCGGGATCGTGGTCGTGGCGCAGCTGGCCGCAATGACGGGGCTCGGCGGCTGGTTCCCGTTCTCCGCCCCCGGATTGTGGGCGAGTCAGGGCGGGATCGGCACCGATGCGACGACGGCAGTGCAGGTCCTGCTGTCGGTGCCCGTGGGAGCACTTGCCGCGGGCCTGACGCTGCGCTCATGGCGCCGGCTCACCCTGTCCTGAGCCCGCCCCGACCGGCGCCTGGTCCGGCCGGGTGCCGGTTGCCGGGCCCAGCCGGGACCCTGTGCATCCCGCTCTGGGCTCGTTCGCGGTTCTATCCAGTTCGGTTCCGGCACGCCTCGCAATCGGACCGCGGGTGGCCGGACCGCCGGCGGCCGGGCCGCTCCTACGGCTCCCGGCGCAGCACCTCGGCGAACTCCGCGGGCGCGGTCTCCGGCCACCAGTGCCCGGCGTCGACCTTCGTGATCGTCAGGTTCTCCACCCACCCGTCGAGCCCGTCGACAAGGGCCGGCGAAAGGAACGGATCCTGCAGCGGCACCACGACCTGGACGGGCACCGTGACCCGCGGCATCCGGTTCCCGGGGCCGGAGGGCCGGCGCAGCGCCCGGTACAGCGCCAGACCCCGAATTGGATCGGCTCCCACGTGGCGCCGCACCGAACGCTCATAGCGCCGGCGCAGCACCACCCGCCAGAAGAATTCGGGGAGGACCGGGAGCTGGAAGGCGCCCACATACCAGCTGCGCAGCACCTGCCCGGCCAGTTCGGGCCAGCGGCTGGGCGTGCGGAGCCGGCTGCGCGCCCAGCGGCGGACATGCCCAAGGTCCGGTCCCGACACGCTCGTGAAGCGGGCGATCCGCCCCCGGGACCGGGGATCCGCAACCGCCGCCCAGCCCTGGATGGAGCCCCAGTCGTGGCCGGCAAGGTGTACCTCCGGAACGGCCACGGCGGCGAGCACCGCGAAGAGGTCATCCACCAGCACGGAGATCCGATAGTCCCTCGAAACGGCCACCGATTGGCCGGCGTTGCGGGTGTCGAAGGCAACGAGGTGGTGGGTCGCGGACAGCTCGCGGATGACCGGCAGGTACACCCGGTGGTCGTCGGGGTAGCCGTGGATCAGGACCAGCGTGGGCACTCCCGGGCCCGGTTCCCTCCCGTACTCGAAGACCGCCAGTTCGGCTCCCCCTGCCGCTACGGTGCGGCGCCGGCCGCCGTCTGCGCCGTTTTGGGCGTGGGCGCCGGTGTCACTGCCGCCGCTCCTGGCCCCGTCGGCGCTGCCTCCGTTCCGGTCCCCTGCGACGGTATCGGTTCGCCCGGCAAACGAGTCGGGGGCCTTGGCCGGGCTGTGCATACTACCTGTGGGGGCGTCGCCGGAGCTTTCCATTCCGCAACCCTACGCCCCTCCTCCGGCACCCCGGCGGGCCCTGCCGGAGAGGATCCTGCCATCCTTCAGCTCGAGGATCCGGGTGCACAGGGCGTCGGCAAAGGATTCGTCGTGGGTCGCGAGCACCACCGCACCACCTGCCGCCGCGTGGCCGAGGAGCAGGGCACCGACCCGGTTCCGCCCCCGCTGGTCGAGGCCGGCGGTCGGCTCGTCGAGGACCCACAGGGCCGGTCCGGAGGCGATCAGGGAGGCGATGGCGACAAGCCGCCGCTCGACGAAGCCCAGCTCGTAGGGGTGCTCGGCGGCGGCATGCTCCAGCCCGACGGCCGCCAGCGCCGTCCGCGCCCGCTCCTGCGCCGCCTCCCGTTCTGCGCCGGCCGCCATGGGACCGTAGGCGACCTCCCGCAGGACGGTGCGTTCGAACAACTGCTGGTCGGTGTCCTGGAACAGGTACCCCACCGTCCCGGCCAGCCGCCCCACCGGGGTGCGGCGCGCGAGCGGCTCCCCCGCCACCGACACAGTGCCAGCCGAGGCGCGCAGCAGACCGTTGAGGTGCTGCAGGAGGGTCGACTTGCCGGATCCGTTGGTGCCGGTCAGGCCCACGATGTCCCCCGGGGCCACGGTGAGGTCGACGCCGCGCAGCGCCTCCACCGCGGAGCCGCGGTACGTGAAGGACACCCGGGATAGTTGGGCGAGCGGGACCCCCGCCGCAACGGGCTGCAGGAGGGGAACCGCCGGTGCCGGCGGCACGCCCGGAAGGTCCGGCGGTGTTCCCTCGGTGCCGATGGAATACCGCCCAAGCCCTGCCGTCCGCGCCTGCGCCGGGGTGCCGCTGAACACCGGGCTGCCGTCGACGAGCACCAGGACCTGCGACGCGGGCGGAGCCGACGCCGGAAGCATCGGTGCGCAGACCACGAGTGCCGTGCCTGCCGCGCGCAGTGCCTCGAGTGTTTGGGCCACCTCATCCCGGGCGCCGGCGTCGAGCCCCTGGAACGGTTCGTCGAGGATCAGCACCCGGGGCTTCCCGACCACCGCCGCCGCGATGATTGTGCGCCGGAGCTGGCCGCCGGAGAGCCTGCGGGGATCCCTGGAAAGGAGGTCGGTCAGCCCGAGCCGGGCGGCGGTGGCCTGCACGGCGGCCCGCAGCTCGGTGGGCGGTACGCCCCGGTTTGCGGGTCCGAAGGCGATCTCCTCGGCAACGGTGGCCGACATCATGGAGAGCTGGCCCTCGGTCCGCTGGGCGGCGTACGCAACCTCAGCACTCCACGCGGCCGGATCGATCCGCGGGTCGGATGCTCCGCCGGTGAACTCGAGCCGGTTGCCTCCGAGGGTCAGCGCGCCGCGGAACTCCGCTCCCCCCTCGGCCCCGGTCTGCCCCGCCAACAACCGGGCGAGGGTGGTCTTGCCGGACCCCGAGGGCCCGACGACGTGGACCAGGGCGCCGGCGCCGACGGTGAGGTCGATGCCCCTGAGGACGGGTGCGCCGCCGTCGTACGCGAAGGAGGAACACTCGAGCCGGATCACCGCGCCGCCCCCGCCAGGTACCAGGCGCAGCCGAAGCCGAGCACCCCGGCAGCCATCAGCCACCGGGCGGCGCGCTGGGCCGGCGTGTCGGTGTCGGGGAGGTAGCTGGTGCGCGGCCCCGGGGAGGAGAACCCCCGGGCCTCCAGCAGCTGGGTCCGTTCGGCGGCGTCGATCAGCAGGCCGGTGACCAGGGGCACGGTGACCATCATGAGGCCCCGCACCCGCGCGACGATGCCGCCACCGACCACCAGGCCCCTCGCCTGCTGGGCCCTGGTGATCGACCGGGCCCGCTCGGCGACGGAGGGCAGCAGCCCCAGCGCCGACCCGACGACGAACACCAACCTGCGGTTCCAGCCGCGGTGGGTGAGGGTGGAGATCAGCTCGGGGATGCTCGCGGTCAGGGCCGCTGTGAGCAGGACCCCGGTGAAGACGGCGAGCCGCAGCCCGGTCTGCGCGGCGAACTGAAGGCCCTCGGTGGTGACCCGGGCCGGCCCCCACTGCGCGAGCACCGTAATTCCCTCCGGGAAGAACAATCCATGCAGGAGCAGCGAGGACGCCAGCAGCGGACCGGCCGTGACGGCGATGGCCAGGGCGATCCGCCGCGGCTTGCCCGAGAACAGCACGCCGGGCACCACGACGAAAACGAGGACGGCAAGGGAGAACTGCCAGGTGTTGACGATCAGGACGAGCACCACCAGCAGCGCCGCGGCGAGGAGCTCCGTCAGCGGGTTGAAGACGCGACGCCGGGGCACTCGGTCACCGTCCGGTGGGGCCCGAGGGGGTGCCGCCGGCGAGGACGCCGTACCGCCGGAGGAAGGGGAACTGGGCCCGCGAGCGGCGCGGCAGGGCGTAGGCGAGGAGCGCCACCAGGGTGAAGACCACGAGCTTGTCCACCGTGTCGGAGGTCAGCCCCTGCTTGGTCGCGGCGACGAGCAGGGAGTCACCCACGGCCCGGAAGGCCGCCACGAGTGCGTTCGTGCCCACCGTCCCGGCGGCTCCGAACATAAAGGCGGCCACCGGGGCGGCCACGAGCCCGCCGACGGCGCCCACGACGAGTCCGGCGACCGGCGCCAGGTAGACGCGGCGGAACATCCCGTACCGCGCCGCGGTTCCAGCCAGCAGCCCGATCAGGGCGGCCCCGGCCGCGAAGGGCAGCGCCAGGGGGTTGAAGAGGCCCCAGATGGCGTTGCTGAGCGCCCCCGTGGCGGCGCCGGCCGCGGGACCGGCGAGGACGGCGACCAGGACCGTGCCGATGGCGTCGAGGTAGATCTGGAGCCCGAGGCTGCCGGCGGTCTGCCCGATGGCAATATTGAGGGCGATGCCCAGCGGCATCAGGACGAGCGAACTTGTGCTCAGGGCCGGCAGGATTCCCGCCACGAGGAGGGCGCCACCACCCAGGAAGCCGAACAGCGTGATCAGTGACGGAACCCCGCCGAGCCCTTCGGCGATGTCGGCAGGCTGCACGAGCACCAGGTAGAGGTAGGTGGCGGCGATCAGGGCGGTTCCCGCGGCGACCAGCGCCCTCCGGGGGCGCGCGGCCTTCGCTGCGGGAAGGGTCAGGGGTGAGCTCATGGCGGTCCTCGGGCGCAGGGCAAGGGGCGTGCACCTCATGTCACCTCGGCGCGGCCCGCAGCGGTGCGGGCAGTAGCTAAGTGTACCCGCAGGGCCGCGGCGGATCAGCCCCGGTCGGCCGCCAACCGGCCGAGGCGGTCGATGAGCAGGTCGAAGACCTGCGCGGGGTCGTTGGCGGCCACCACCCGGGCGTTGGCCGGTGACTTCCAGAACCCGGCGAAGTCACCAACCGTCTGCCCAAGGGTCAGGGGGGAACCGGTCTCGACGTCGACCGTGGCAGGGCGGGTGGTGGCGGTTGCCTCCCCGGTGGCGACCATGGCGGCGAAGAGGTCGTGGAGGTGGGCGAGGTAGCCCTGGTCGTACCTGCGGTGGAACTCCATGTAGAAACGCAGGGCATCCGAGACGCAGGCGATGACCCGGTTGGGGTTGGTGCTGCGCAGCCCTTCGGGGTCGTCCGGGCTCAGCAGTTCCCCTCCGGCTCCCGCGGCCCGCGACAACCGGTCGAGGTGCTCCGGGCGGCACTCGATTCGCTCGGTTGACTCAAGGGCGCACACCACCGGCAGCTTCTCCGCCGGCAGCCCCCGGTAGGCGGCGAAGACCTCCTTTGCCGCGTGCGGATCGACGTGGACGTTCCACTCCGCGACGGGCGTCGTATTGCCCGGGTAGTTGAACGCCCCGCCCATGATCACCAGGCCCTTGAGGAGCATCGGCAGGCGCGGCTCGGCACGCAGGGCCAGGGCGAAGTTCGTCAGCGGCCCGGTGACCAGGCCCGTGATTTCCCCCGGGCTGGCCCGAGCCGCCTCCACCCACACCTCGACCGCGGAGCGGTCGGAGACCCGCTGGCGGGCCGGCGGAAGCACGGCGTAGCCCACCCCCTGGTCCCCGTGGGTTTCCTCGGTCGTCACCAGCGGCACCTCGAGGGGAACCTCGCTGCCGATGGCGACCTCGACTCCCCCGCGCCCGGCGAGTTCAAGGAGGGCGAGGTTGTTCGCCGCGACCTGCGCCGCACCCACGTTCCCGGCGGTGCAGGTGATGCCCTCGATGGCCACCTCGGGCGCCGACAGCAGGTAGAGCAGCGCCACGGCGTCGTCGATCCCGGTGTCGACGTCGAGCAGCAGCCGGGTTGCCGACCCCACTAGCCGGCCGCCGAGGTCCGCAGGAGTTGAAGGCGCAGGGCTCGCGCCGTCTCCATATGGGTGCGCGCAATCCGCCGCGCGTCCTCGACCCGCCGGTCCCCCACGGCCCGCACCAGCGCCTCGTGCTCGTCCAGCGACTCCTGCCAGCGGTTGCCGACCGAAAGGGTCGACCGGGGGGTGTGGATCAGGTGGGTCGAAAGCCTCGCCAGCAGGTCCGTCAGGACAGGGTTGTGCGAGGCCGCCCACAGGGATACGTGGAACTCCTGGTTGAGGTTGATCCGGGTCCGGTCGTCCGGGTCGGCCAGGGCGCGGTCCCGTTCAACGAGCGCCTCGAGGCGGATCACGTCCGCCGACCGGCGTTCCGAGGCGGCCTGGCCTGCGGCCTCCTCCTCGAGCATCACGCGCAGGTCGTAGATCTGGATGACCTCCTGCGGGTCGATCTGCGGCACCTGGAGCCCCCGGGCCGCCCGCTCGAGGAGCCGCTCGTGCTGGAGCCGGCTGAGCGCCTCCCGCACCGGGGTGCGGGAGACGCCGAACCGCTCCGAGATGACCACCTCGCGCAGGGCGGTGCCCGGCGGGTGGACCCCGGCGAGGATCTCCCCCCGGAGGACCCGGAAGATCACCTCGCCGTCAACTTTCGCTGACACGTCCGTGGACTCGGTCACGGGGCCGGGTCAGCCCACCAGCTGCCGGAGGACGTACTGCAGGATGCCTCCGTTGCGGTAGTAGTCGGCCTCGCCCGGGGTGTCGATACGCAGGACCGCGTCGAAGGAGACCGGCGTGCCGCCGTCGGCGGGGGTCGCCGTCACCGTGACGGTGCGCGGCGTGCTGCCTTCGTTCAGCTCGGTCACCCCTGCCACAGCGAAGGTTTCGGTGCCGGTCAGCCCAAGGCTCTCGGCGTTCTCGCCCTGCGGGTACTGCAGCGGGAGCACGCCCATGCCGATGAGGTTGGAGCGGTGGATCCGCTCGTAGCTCTCGGCGATGACCGCCTTGACGCCCAGCAGCGCGGTGCCCTTGGCCGCCCAGTCACGGGATGAGCCGGAGCCGTATTCCTTGCCGGCCAGGACGACCAGGGGAATCCCGGCCGCCTTGTAGTTTTCCGCGGCGTCGTAGACCGCTGCCTGCGGAGCGTCGGGCTGGCTGAAGTCGCGGGTGAAGCCGCCTTCGACGCCGTCGAGCAGCTGATTCTTGATGCGGATGTTCGCGAAGGTGCCGCGGATCATCACCTCGTGGTTGCCGCGGCGGGAGCCGTAGGAGTTGAAGTCCTTGCGCTCCACGCCGTGCTCGAGCAGGTAACGCCCTGCCGGGGTGTCGGACTTGAAGGATCCCGCCGGGCTGATGTGGTCGGTGGTGACCGAATCGCCGAGCTTGAGCAGGACGCGCGCGCCCTCGATGTCCGAGACGGGCTCGGCCTCGAGCGTCATCCCCTCGAAGTATGGCGGCTTCCGCACATACGTGGACTCCGGGTCCCAGGCGAAGGTCGCACCGGCGGGCGTGGGCAGGGACTGCCAGCGCTCGTCGCCTTCGAAGATGGTGCCGTAGCTCGAGGTGAACATCTCTTCGTTGATCGAGGTGTCGATGACCTGCTGGACCTCGACCGGGTTCGGCCAGATGTCCTTCAGGAACACGTCGTTGCCTTCGCCATCCTGGCCCAGGGGCTGGTTGTCGAAGTCGAAGTCCATGGTGCCGGCCAGGGCGTAGGCGACCACCAGCGGCGGGGAGGCCAGGTAGTTCATCTTCACGTCAGGATTGATGCGGCCCTCGAAGTTGCGGTTGCCCGAAAGCACCGCAGTCACGGCCAGGTCATTGTCCTGGATGGCCTTCGAGATTTCGTCCTCGAGCGGCCCGGAGTTACCGATGCAGGTGGCGCAGCCGTAGCCGACGATGAAGAAGCCGAGCTTCTCGAGATACGGGATCAGCCCCGACTTCTCGTAGTAGTCGGTGACGACCTTCGAGCCGGGGGCGACGGAGGTCTTGACCCACGGCTTCGAGACGAGCCCCTTCTCCACGGCATTGCGGGCCAGCACGGCGGCGGCGAGCATGACCGAGGGGTTGGAGGTGTTCGTGCACGAGGTGATCGAGGCGATGCTTACCGCGCCGTGGTCCAGCTCGAACTCCCGCCCGTCCTTCATGCTGACACTGACCTTCTTCGAAGGCCGTGTCTCCTGGCCTGCCTGGGCGGAGACAGTTTCCCGCGGCTTGGCGTTCTCATCGACGTGAGTGTGGCCGTCCGCGCTGTAGCTCGGGGCGTCGGACGCCGGGAAGCTGAGCTCCGAGGCCTCATCGACGGTTCCCGCCGGCGACTCGGCAAGGTGCGGGTCGTCGGAGTAGTGGGCGAGGTCCTCACGGAACTGGCTCTTGGCTTCGGTCAGGGCGACGCGGTCCTGGGGGCGTTTGGGGCCGGCGATGGAGGGCACCACGGTGGACAGATCCAGCTCGAGGTATTCGGAGAAGCGG
>NZ_JBTNDJ010000016.1:0-68853 GCF_054511055.1 Arthrobacter melezitosi | reverse complement strand
GGGAGCGCTACCAGTTCCTGCGCTGGGGCCAGACCGCGTTTGATGATTTCAAGGTGGTGCCCCCGGGGATGGGCATCGTGCACCAGGTGAACCTCGAGTACCTGGCCCGCATGGTGATGACCCGCGAGGTCGAAAGCGACGGGCAGATGGTTTTGCGGGCGTATCCGGATACCTGCGTGGGCACCGATTCGCACACCACCATGGTCAACGGGCTCGGGGTCCTGGGCTGGGGGGTCGGCGGGATCGAGGCCGAGGCGGCGATGCTGGGCCAGCCGGTGTCGATGCTGATCCCGCGGGTGGTCGGGTTCAGGCTCTCGGGGTCGATTCCGGCCGGGGCCACGGCCACCGATGTGGTGCTCACGATCACCGAGATGCTGCGCCGGCACGGGGTGGTGGGGAAGTTCGTGGAGTTCTACGGGGAGGGCGTGGCCGAGGTGCCGCTGGCGAACCGGGCCACGATCGGGAACATGTCCCCGGAGTTCGGCTCGACCGCGGCGATGTTCCCCATCGATGAGGTGACCCTGGAGTACCTGCGCCTGACCGGGCGCCCGGCCGAAAACGTGGCCCTGGTCGAGGCCTACGCCAAGGAACAGGGCCTGTGGCACGATCCGTCGAAGGAGATCCGCTTCTCCGAATACCTCGAGCTGGATCTGTCCACCGTGGTGCCCTCCATCGCCGGCCCCAAACGCCCCCAGGACCGCGTCGCCCTGACCGAAGCCAAGAGCCAGTTCCGCAAGGACCTGGCGAACTATGTGCATGCCGTCGACGACGACGCCCTCGACGAGGCCCTCGACGAGACCTTCCCCGCCTCGGACGTCCCGGCGATGACCGCTCCCCTGGTCGCCTCCGCCGCCTCCGCGGGCCGGGGGCGGCCGTCCCGGGCCGTGCCGGTGGCGATGACCGACGGGCGGGAGTTCGAGCTGGACCACGGCGCCGTGACGATCGCCTCGATCACCTCGTGCACCAACACCTCCAACCCCTCGGTCATGCTCGCCGCGGCGCTGCTGGCCCGCAACGCCGTCCGGAAGGGCCTGAGCTCGAAGCCGTGGGTCAAGACCTCCGTCGCCCCCGGCTCGAAGGTCGTCACCGACTACTACGACCGCTCCGGCCTCACCCCATACCTTGAGAAGCTCGGCTTCTTTCTCGTCGGCTACGGCTGCGCCACCTGCATCGGCAACTCGGGACCGCTGGAGGACGAGATCTCCGCGGCCATCTCGGCGCACGACCTCACGGTCGCCGCCGTCCTCTCCGGCAACCGGAACTTCGAGGGCCGCATCAACCCTGACGTGAAGATGAACTACCTGGCCTCCCCGCCGCTGGTCATCGCCTACGCCCTGGCCGGCACCATGGACTTCGACTTCGACCGCGACCCCCTGGGCCAGGATGAGGCTGGCAGCGACGTCTTCCTGCGCGACATCTGGCCCGGTCCCGCCGAGGTGCAGTCGGTGATCGACTCCTCGATCGATCAGGAGATGTTCACCTCGAGCTACGGCACCATTTTCGAAGGCGACGAGCGCTGGCAGTCCCTGCCCACGCCCGCCGGTGCGACCTTCGCCTGGGACCCCCGGTCGACCTACGTGCGCAAACCGCCGTACTTCGAGGGCATCACCGCCACCCCGGACCCCGTGCAGGACCTCGCCGGGGCCAGGGTGCTCGTGATGCTCGGCGATTCGGTCACCACCGACCACATCAGCCCGGCGGGATCCTTCAAGTCCGACACCCCGGCGGGCCGGTACCTGCTCGAGCACGGCGTGGAGCGCAGGGACTTCAACTCCTACGGCTCCCGCCGCGGCAACCACGAGGTGATGATCCGCGGCACCTTCGCCAACATCCGCCTGCGCAACCGGCTGCTCGACGGCGTCGAGGGCGGCTTCACCCGCGACTTCACGCAGACGGGCGGCCCCCAGACCTACATCTACGACGCGGCAAGGAACTACGCGGGGGCCGGCACGCCGCTGGTGGTCCTGGCCGGCAGGGAGTACGGCTCCGGCTCCTCCCGCGACTGGGCGGCCAAGGGCACCGCGCTGCTGGGCGTGAAGGCGGTTCTCGCCGAGAGCTACGAGCGGATCCACCGCTCCAACCTCATCGGCATGGGCGTGCTGCCCCTTCAGTACCGCCAGGGCGAGAACGCCGCAGCCCTGGGGCTGACCGGCACCGAAACGTTCACGGTGGAGGGCATCGCGGCGCTGAACGCCGGCGGCATCCCCGACACGGTCCGCGTCACCGCGGTCCCGGAGGAGGAGGGGGAGCCGGTGGGCTTCGACGCCGTCGTGCGCATCGACACACCCGGCGAAGCCGACTACTACCGCCACGGGGGCATCCTGCAATACGTCCTGAGGCAGCTCAGTGCGGGATGAGCCCCGGTTTTCCGGGGGTCAGGTGCGCCGGAACCCCGCCCGCCGCTCCGCCGCAGTGGAGGCCCGTGGCGTCCGGCGCCCGGAGATCGGGCACTGCCGGGAGGGCTGTGACGTTAGAGTTAACGGAAATTGCCCTGGCGGAATCTTCGCCGCAGCACACGACCTGAGGAGGCGCCGGTGGGACTTCTTAAGACAATTCGCAGCCCGCAGGACCTGAGCCGGCTTACCGAATCCCAGCTCGACGCCCTCGCCCGGGAGATCCGTTCCTTCCTCGTCACCAACGTCTCCCGCACCGGCGGCCACCTCGGCCCCAACCTTGGAGTCGTCGAGTTGACCCTGGGCATCCACCGCGTGTTCGACTCGCCCCGCGACAGCATCATCTTCGACACCGGGCACCAGTCCTACGTCCACAAGCTCGTCACCGGCCGCCAGAACTTCGACTCCCTGCGCCAGCAGGGCGGCCTCTCCGGGTACCCCTCCCGCGCCGAGTCCATCCATGACATCGTCGAAAGCTCCCACGCGTCGTCGTCGCTGTCCTGGGCCGACGGCATCTCCCGCGCCCGCGTGCTCAACGGAGAGGGCGACCGGTTCACCGTGGTCCTCGTCGGCGACGGCGCCCTCACGGGCGGGATGGCCTGGGAGGCGCTCAACAACATCGCCGCGGACAAGCGCCGCCGCGTGGTGATCGTCGTCAACGACAATGGACGCTCCTACGCCCCGACGATCGGCGGGGTCGCCGACTACCTCGCCTCCCTGCGCCCGGCGCTCGACTCGGTCCGCACCCACAAGGTGTACGAGCGGACCCTCGAGTGGTTCACGGGCCGGCTCCAGGCCGGCGGGCCCGCCGGCCGCTTCGCCTACAAAAGCCTCCACGCCACCAAGAAGGGCGTGAAGGACTGGTGGGCGCCGCAGGGGCTCTTCGAGGACCTCGGCATGAAGTACGTGGGCCCGGTCGACGGCCACGACCTCGGCGCCGTGGAGCAGGCCCTCCACCTGGCCCGCAACTACGAGGGCCCGGTGATCGTCCACGCCATCACCGAGAAGGGGCACGGCTACGCCCCGGCACGCGCCCACGAGGACGACCAGTTCCACGCGGTGGGCATCATCGACCCGGGTACGGGGGAGCCGGTCGAGTCCGGCGCCTCGCAGTCCTGGACCTCGGTCTTCGCCAACGAGATCGCCGACATCGCCGACGAGCGCCCCGACATCGTCGGCGTCACCGGCGCCATGCTCATCCCGGTCGGGCTGCACCGCTTCGCCGCCCGCCATCCGGACCGCGTGTTCGACGTCGGCATCGCCGAACAGCACGCGCTCACCAGCGCCGCGGGCATGGCCTACGGCGGGCTGCACCCCGTCGTCGCCCTCTATGCCACCTTCCTGAACCGGGCCTTCGACCAGCTCCTCATGGACGTCGCGCTGCACAAGGCCGGCGTGACCATCGTGCTGGACCGCTCCGGGGTGACCGGGCCCGACGGCGCCAGCCACCACGGCATGTGGGACCTGTCGATGCTGCAGACAGTGCCCGGGCTGCACCTCGCCGCCCCGCGCGATGCCGACCGGCTGCGCGAGGAACTGCGCGAGGCCGTCGCCATCCCCGACGCCCCCAGCGTGGTGCGCTACTCCAAGGGCTCGGTGGGCCCGGAGGTCAAGGCCATCGAACGCCTCGATGACGGCGTCGACGTGCTCGCCCGGCGCCCCGCCGGGTCCAAGAACAACGACGTGCTCATCGTGAGCGTCGGCGCCATGAGCGAACTCGCCCTCGACGTCTCGAACCGCCTGGGGGCCCAGGGCATCAGCTCCACGGTCATCGACCCCCGCTGGGTGCTGCCCGTGTGCCGGTCGGTCATCGACCTCGCCGCCGAGCACCGGATCGTGATCGTGATCGAGGACGGCGTGCGCGCCGGCGGCGTCGGGTCGAGGATCCGGCAGGAGATGCGGGCCGCCGGGGTCGACACCGCCCTGAACGAGGTCGGGCTCCCGGTGGAGTTCCTCGACCACGGGTCCCGGGCCGAAGTGCTCGAGCGCGTGGGCCTCACCGCCCAGAAGGTCGCCCACGACGTCGTGGCGCAGGTCCTGGGGACGAAGGTTCCCGTGGCCCGGCCCCTGGCCGGCCGGGACGCCCCCGCCGACGAGGATGCCTCGACCGGCCCGTTCCCGACCCTCTAGCACCCGGCCTGCGGGCCCGGAAGCGTTCGTGCGCCCCGGGGCGGGCGTTCGTGCCATGGCCGGGCAGCTCAGCGCGGGCATCGAGGGTGCGGAACCGACGGCGCCGCGCCGGGTATTCCGGCTGGTTCCGCGTCGTGGATGCAGGGGGAGGGGCTTCCCCGCCGGTTCCGCCCGTCGAGAACGCGGGGCAGGCCGAAGGGGCGCTTCAGCCCACCATCGCCCCGGCGAAGCGCAGGAACACCGACGCGGCGCCCGCCACGACCAGCAGCGCCACCAGGACCCACGACCATTCGCCCAACAGGCGCGCGCTGCGTGGGGACACCGCCAGCACTCCGGAGGCGGCATTGCGTGCCGTGAGCTGCACGGTCAGGACGATCATCACGACCCAGACCACCATGCAGTAGATGCACAGGATCGAGATCACGAACAGCGCCTGGAACCAGAGCCAGAGCGTGAACGCGGCGCCGAGCACCGTTCCTGCCTGGAGCCCGAGCCAGTACCAGCGCCGCAGCCGGGCGCCGGCGAGCAGCGCCATCCCGGTGGTGACGACGACCGCGAAGGCCACGAGGCCGATCAGCGGGTTGGGGAAGCCGAACACCGCGGCCTGCTCGGTCCGGAATACCTCGCCGCAGGAGATCCACGGATTGAGGTCGCAGCTCGTGACGTAGTCCGGGTTCGCGTAGAGCGCAAGCCGTTCGAGGACCAGCTGGCCGGAGGCCAGCCAGCCGATACTGCCGGCGGCGACCAGGAGCGCCGCGAACCGCCGTTCCGACGGGCGGGGTCCGCCGTCCGGGCCGGAATTCGTGCCGGAGGGTGCAGCGTGCGCGGGGTGGGCCATGGGGGAGTCGTCGTCCTCGGGTGGGAGTCCGGCGCCGGCATCCCGTGCGCCGATGGTTCCGCCACTCTAACCGCCGGAACGGCTGATTCGCATGCCGATGTGAGACAATTGCGGTGGCTGGTTCGGGAACCACATTCCCGTTCCGGTCCAGCGACAGGCTTCCGCTCTGCGGGCGACGCTTCCGGTACACCGAACCCACCAATCCCGGTGGGGGTTCCGGAATCCGCCTCGCAGGCCACCGTGGTTACGACGGATGAGGAAAAGCGCCGCTGGTCTTTGAGTGATCCCGCACCCTCCAGCCGGTGCGACCTCAAACGACACAATGACGACTTCCGGTCGCCGCTAGGGCGTAGGGTCCGCGGACGGCCGACATACTGCCCTGGAGGGCGCTGGAATGTGGCCGGTGCCGCAGGGGCTGGAGCCTATACATGATGGATCAGTCAGAACAGCAGATCAACGAGCAGGGCGCAGCAGGGGCGGGCGACGCGCAGACCGCGGCCCCGGCGAAGAAGGCCCCCCGGGCCCGCAGGGCGGCAAGCTCGCCCGCCGGAGCACCGACCAAGGTCCCCGCCACTGTGCCGGCGACCGAGAGCGCCGAACCAACCGCCGCCACCACCGCGACCACCGCCCCGACCGCCCAGGCGGCGTCGTCCTCCGGGGAGCCGGCCGAACCGTCCGAGCCTGCCGCCGAGGCGCCCCGCCGCCGCGCCACCCGTGCCCGCAAGGTCCCGGCCGCCGCGGAGGTACCGGTCGAGGCGCCGCTGGACTCCACGGACATCCCGGAGGTTGCCGGCCAGCCGGCCCCGGGCGCCGACGCGGCCGATTCGCCCGCCGCTGAGCCGGCACCGAAGGCCAGGGCGACCCGGACGCGCCGCCGGGCGGCCACCGCCGAGGCAGGACCGGCCGCCGCCGGTGCGGCACCCGAAGCCTCCGCCGCCGTTGAAGCCCCCGCCGCCGTCGAGGACACCACCGACGACCCCGCCGGACCCGCCGCCGTCGACGCGGCCGAGGACGCCGTCGAGAAGCCGGTGCGGGCCCGCCGGACATCCCGCACCCGCCGGACGAAGAGCGAGGCCGCCGTGGAGACTGACGCCGCGGAAGCGGCACCCGCCGGGCAGGCCGGCGACGCCGTTGCCGCGGCCGTGCCCGCCGCGGATGGGCAGCGCGAGGTGGCGCAGGAGACCGCCGGGCAGGCCTCCGGTAGCGAACCGGCCGCCGCCGCTCCCTCCTACGTCGACCCCTTCGCCATTCCGGACTCCCCGCTGTCCCTGCTGTTCCACGCCCCCGACCTGAGCGCCGCCGTCCAGGCCGTGAAGGTCGCCGAGCCGCCGCAGGATGAGGACGAGGACGACGATGCCGACGACGCCTCACCGCGCCGGCGCCGCAGCCGCCGCCGCGGCAGGAACCGCAGCGACAACGGCAGCGATGACGCCGCGGACGAGGGTGCCGACGCCGCGGAGGGATCCGGCAACGGACCGTCCACCGAGGGCGGGGACGCCGTCACCTCCCGCCGGCGGCGCCGCGGAGACCAGGACCTTGAGCTGACCGGCGGGGAGGACGACGATCCGCCGAACACGGTGACCCGCGTCCGCGCACCGCGCCAGAGCAACGAGGTCCCCTCGGACCGGGTGACCAGCGTCAGGGGTTCCACCCGCCTCGAGGCGAAGAAGCAGCGCCGCCGCGAATCGCGCGACTCGGGCCGCCGACGCCAGGTCATCACCGAGGCCGAGTTCCTCGCCCGCCGCGAGTCGGTGGACCGCCAGATGGTGGTGCGCCAGCGCGACGACAGGATCCAGATCGGTGTCCTCGAGGACGGCATCCTCGCCGAGCACTTCGTCTCCAAGACGCAGCAGGACTCGCTGATCGGCAACGTGTACCTGGGCAAGGTCCAGAACGTGCTGCCGAGCATGGAGGCGGCCTTCGTCGACATCGGACGCGGCCGCAACGCCGTGCTCTACGCCGGCGAGGTCAACTGGGACGCCGCGGGCCTCGACGGGCAGCCGCGCCGCATCGAACTGGCGCTGAAGTCCGGCGACCCGGTGCTGGTGCAGGTCACCAAGGACCCCGTGGGCCACAAGGGCGCCCGCCTGACCAGCCAGATCTCCCTGCCGGGCCGCTACCTCGTGTACGTGCCGGGCGGCTCGATGACCGGCATCTCACGGAAGCTGCCCGACGTGGAGCGCAACCGGCTCAAGCGCATCCTCAAGGACCGCCTGCCCGAGAACGCCGGAGTCATCGTGCGCACCGCCGCCGAGGGCGCCAGCGAAGAGGAACTGACCCACGACATCAACCGGCTGCGCGCCCAGTGGGAGGAGATCGAACGCAAGTCCTCCTCGACCAAGACGCTCGCCCCCGAGCTGCTCTACGGCGAGCCGGACCTCACCATCAAGGTGGTCCGCGACGTCTTCAACGAGGACTTCTCCAAGCTCCTCGTCTCCGGCGAGGAGGCCTGGGACACTATCGAGGCCTACGTCATGTACGTGGCGCCGGACCTCGTGGGCCGGCTGGAGAAGTGGACCTCGGAGGAGGACATCTTCACCGCCAGCCGCATCGACGAGCAGATCCAGAAGGCCCTGGACCGGAAGGTCTACCTTCCCTCGGGTGGCTCCCTGGTGATCGACCGCACCGAGGCGATGACCGTCGTCGACGTCAACACCGGCAAGTTCACCGGCAGCGGCGGCAACCTGGAGGAGACGGTCACCAAGAACAACCTCGAAGCGGCCGAGGAGGTCGTCCGCCAGCTGCGGCTGCGCGACATCGGCGGCATCATCGTCATCGACTTCATCGACATGGTGCTCGAGGCCAACCG
This sequence comes from Arthrobacter melezitosi, assembly GCF_054511055.1. NCBI lineage: Bacteria > Bacillati > Actinomycetota > Actinomycetes > Micrococcales > Micrococcaceae > Arthrobacter > Arthrobacter melezitosi. The sequence continues at coordinate 60,683 of NZ_JBTNDJ010000016.1, read as the reverse complement.
CGACCTCGTGCTGCGCCGGCTCGTCGAATGCCTCGGACGCGACCGCACCAAGCACCAGGTCGCCGAGGTCACCTCCCTCGGGCTGGTCCAGATGACGCGCAAGCGCATGGGCACCGGGCTGCTCGAGGTCTTCGGCGAGGTCTGCGAGCACTGCGCCGGCCGCGGCGTGGTAACCCACGAGGAGCCGGTCGAACACCGCCGCCATGCCGTCTCGACCGAGAACCACCAGCAGCACCTCCGCCAGGAGAAGATGTCCCGCAGTGAGCGCAAGCGGAGGCGCACTCCCGAGCCGGTCGAGGAGCAGCAGGCGGCCCCCGAGCCCCGGGCGGAAAACCCGGAGCGCGCCGCCAAGGCGGAGGCGGCACGTGCCGCCCTGGCGAGCATCGCCGCGGCAACCCACCACGCCGGCCACGGCGACGACGCACCGGCTCCCACGCCGGAGAAGTCCCCCGCGCCCGAGAAGTCCCCAGCCCCGGAGAAGCGCACTGACGAGGTGGCCGGGGCGGTCCTGACCATCAACGGTGAGACCGTCACCCTGCCCCGCGCCGAGGCGTCCGCCGCGGCAGACGCGCCCGAGGCGCCGCGGCTGACGCTGGACAGCCTCACCGAGGCGTTCAACAGGAAGCCGGCCGGGGATACGCCGCCGGACCGCGAAGCAGAGGCACCGGCCGGGGGAACGCCGGCGCGCGGTGCGGCACCGGAGCCGGCCGCCGCTGCGGAGGGTGCCCGGGCGGCAGCGGACGCCACGGCCGCCCGCCAGCCCCGCCGGCGCCCGCGCCGCCGGGCCGCCAGTGCCCAGGGGTCGGCGTCGGACGCCTCAATTGAGACGGTGACGGCCGACTCCGGCGCCGGCGGAGCCCAGCCGGGCACGCAGCAGCATGTGGCCCGGGCCGGGAAGCCCGTGCGGCGCGAGGAGTCCGGGGGAGACGAGCCGATGATCCTCGGCGTCGGCGTGCCCGCCTCGGACCTGTAGCAGGCACAGCCGTATCCGCAGTACGCCAAGGAGCCGGGCCCCGCAGGAAGGGGTCCGGCTCCTTCGCTGTCCGGGCGGCTGCCAGGGCGCCTGTCCGGCGGTTCATGGCCGGCCGGGCCCCCCAAGGCATCGAGGACGCAGCAATTATGGGCGGGACACCCCTTCGGCCGTTCTTGCCGCACTGTCGATGGGACGCACCGGGCGCGGGGACGCACCGGGGCGGGCCCCTAATTTGCGGGAAGCCGCCCCACTGACGTAACCTTGATCTTCGGTGCGTTCGCCTTCTAACCGGTGTATCCGGGGCGTAGACGCACAGCGCAGATATGGCTCATTGAAGTGTCCTTCCCGGATGCCAGCCGCAGTGCGCAACGAGTTTTTCACATCAGAAGTCAAGATTGTCGAGAGAAGTGAGTTCCCAAGTGGTGTACGCGATTGTCCGCGCAGGCGGCCGCCAAGAAAAGGTTTCCGTCGGAGACCTCGTTACCCTTGACCGCGTCACCGGTCAGGCAGGAAGCACCTTTGCGCTGCCTGCCCTCCTTCTGGTAGACGGCGACAAGGTCACCTCAGCAGCGAAGGACCTGGCAAAGGTCACCGTCACTGCCGAGATCGTTGAGAATCTTCGCGGCCCGAAGATTGTCATCCAGAAGTTCAAGAACAAGACCGGCTACAAGAAGCGTCAGGGTCACCGTTCAGAGCTGACCCGCGTCAAAATCACAGGCATCAAGTAACCCTCTGCGGTTGCTCGGTCGGTCAAACAGTATCTTCAGCGAAGGCAGGCATAACTCATGGCACATAAGAAGGGCGCGAGCTCCACTCGCAACGGTCGCGACTCGAACGCACAGTACCTCGGCGTGAAGCGCTTCGGCGGCCAGGTCGTCAAGGCCGGCGAAATCATCGTCCGCCAGCGCGGCACCCACTTCCACCCCGGTGCCAACGTTGGCCGCGGCGGGGACGACACCCTGTTCGCCCTCGAGGCAGGTGCCGTCGAGTTCGGTACGCGCCGCGGGCGCCGCGTCGTGAACATCGTTGGAGCAGCCGCGGAGTAATCTGCCGCTTCCAACGCACGATGCTCCAAGCATTGAGGTGGGGTGGGCCGACACGGCTCGCCCCGCCTTCTTTTAAGCCGGTTCGAACCGGCACAGTGAAGCATTCCAGAAGGAGATCAACGTGGCCAGCTTCGTTGACCGAGTAGTCCTGCACGTTTCCGGCGGCACAGGCGGCCATGGCTGCGTGTCCGTCAAGCGCGAGAAGTTCAAGCCCCTGGGCGGGCCCGACGGCGGCAACGGCGGCGACGGCGGCGACGTGATCCTGCGCGTCGACCCCCAGACCACCACCCTGCTCGACTACCACCACGCCCCGCACCGGCACGCCACCAACGGCGGCAACGGGATGGGCGACTGGCGCGGCGGCAAGAACGGCGAGACGCTTATCCTTCCGGTCCCGGACGGCACCGTCGTCAAGGCCAAGGACGGCACCGTCCTGGCCGACCTCGTCGGTGAGGGCGCCGAGTTCGTCGCGGCCGCCGGCGGCCAGGGCGGCCTGGGCAACTCCTCGCTGTCCTCCCAGAAGCGCAAGGCACCCGGGTTCGCCCTGCTGGGCATCCCCGGCGACGAGCGCGACGTCGTCCTCGAGCTGAAGTCGATCGCCGACATCGCCCTGGTCGGCTTCCCGTCGGCCGGCAAGTCGAGCCTGATCGCCGCGATGTCGGCGGCGCGCCCGAAGATCGCCGACTACCCCTTCACCACCCTGGTGCCGAACCTCGGCGTCGTGGAGGCCGGGAACACCCGCTTCACCATCGCCGACGTGCCGGGCCTGATCGAGGGCGCCAGCGAAGGCAAGGGCCTCGGGCACCACTTCCTGCGCCACGTCGAGCGCTGCGCAGCCCTGGTCCACGTGCTGGACACCGCGGCGCTGGAGACCGACCGGGATCCGCTGGGCGACCTCGCCGTGATCGAACGCGAACTCGACAAGTACGCCGTCGACATGAGCTTCGCCGGCTCCGACGGTGAGGTCGTGCCCCTGAACGAACGCCCGCGCCTCGTGGTGCTGAACAAGGTCGACGTGCCCGACGGCCGCGACATGGCCGCGATCGTGCGCCCCGAGCTGGAGTCGCGCGGCTACCGCGTATTCGAGGTCTCCGCCTCAAGCCACGAGGGGCTGCGCCAGCTCGGCTTCGCCATGGCCGAGATCGTCCAGGGCGCCCGCGACGCCGTGAAGGCCGCCCCGCCGAAGGTCGCACCCCCCGTGCTGCGCCCGCGCGCCGTGAACTCCGCGGGCTTCCGCATCCGCAATGAGGAGAAGGACGCCCTGCCGCTGTTCCGGGTCCTCGGGGAGAAGCCCGAGCGCTGGGTCAAGCAGACCGACTTCACCAACGACGAGGCCGTCGGCTACCTCGCCGACCGGCTCGCGAAGCTCGGCGTCGAGGAGCAGCTGTTCAAGTCCGGCGCCAAGCCGGGGGACACCGTCGTCATCGGCGAGGGCGACGGCGTCGTCTTCGACTGGGAGCCGACCATGATGGGCGGCGCGGAGCTGCTCGCGGGCCCCCGCGGCACCGACCTGCGCCTGGCCGAGTACGTCCGTCCGACGCGCGAGCAGAAGCGCGAGGAGTACCAGGAACGCAAGGACGCCAAGGCCGCCGCGCGCGCCGAGCTCGAGGCCGACCGCAAGGCCGGCATCTGGACCGAGTCCGTGAACAACAAGGCCCGGCGGGCCAAGGCCGCCGGGCCCACGGACACCGTAGACGACCAGGCGTAGGGAACCGATGGCAGCACTCCACCCCCTGACGGACCGCTCCGGGCTGCCCGGAGCCCGGAGGGTCGTCGTGAAGGTGGGGTCCTCCTCCCTGACCTCGATTTCCGGCGGAATCTCCACCGAGGCGCTCGTGGGCCTCGTTGACATCCTCGCGGCGCGCCGCCTGGCCGGCAGTGAGGTGATCCTGGTGTCCTCCGGGGCGATCGCCGCCGGACTCGCGCCGCTCGGGCTCGCCCGCCGCCCGTCACAGCTCTCCTCCCAGCAGGCCGCGGCCAGCGTGGGCCAGGGCCTGCTGATGGCCCGCTACATGCAGGCCTTCGGCGCCCACGGGGTGACCGTGAGCCAGGTGCTGCTCACCGCGGACGACCTGGTGCGCCGCTCCCACTACGCCAATGCGCACCGGGCGATGGAGCGCCTGCTGAACTTCGGCGTCGTGCCGATCGTCAACGAGAACGACACCGTGGCGAGCCACGAAATCCGGTTCGGCGACAACGACCGCCTCGCCGCGCTGGTGGCCCACCTCGTCAAGGCCGACGCCCTCGTGCTGCTCTCCGACGTCGACGCCCTCTACGACGGCCCGCCGAAGGACGGCGCGCGGCGCATTCCCGCCGTGCACTCCCCGGCCGACCTCGACGGCGTCACCATCGGCCGGGCCGGTGCGGCCGGCGTCGGCACCGGCGGCATGGCCACCAAGGTGGAGGCGGCCGGCATCGCGGCGGCGTCGGGGATTCCCGCCCTGGTCACCTCGACGGCGAACGCCCAGGCGGCCCTGGACGGGGCCGACGTCGGCACCTGGTTCTCCGCCGGCGGCCGCCGCCAGCCGATCCGGCTGCTCTGGCTCGCCCACCTGGCCCGCATCCAGGGCACCCTCGTCCTCGACGACGGCGCCGTGAAGGCCGTGGGGGAGCGGCGGCGCTCCCTGCTCCCGGCGGGCATCCTCGCGGTGAAGGGGGACTTCGAGCCGGGCGATCCGGTGGAGATGGTCGACACCGCGGGCCGCGCCGTCGCCCGCGGGCTCGTCAACTACAGCTCCACCGAACTGCCGCCCATGCTCGGGCGTTCCACCCGGGACCTCGCCGAGGAACTCGGTCACGAGTACGAGCGCTCGGTGGTCCACGTCAACGACCTCGTGGTGCTCTGAGCCGGACCGCCCCATTCCGGCCACGGGAGCCGGGCCGCGGCACCGGGCACCTCTCGGTAGACTGTGCTCATGATCACTCCTCCCCAGACGCTGCAGGGCGGGCGCACTCCCGCCGAGACCGGGGACGCCGCCGTCCAGGCCGCGTCCGGTGAACCGACCGCCGCGGCACCGACCACCGCGGCACCGGACGTCACGCAGGCCGTGCACGCCCTCACCGACCGCTCCCGCGCGGCATCCCGCCTCATCGCCTCGGCGACGCGGGCGGTCAAGGACGGTGCGCTGCGCGCCGTGGCCGCTGCGCTGATCCAGCATCAGGACGCCGTCCTCGCGGCCAACGCGCTCGACCTCGACGCGGGCCGGGCCAACGGCACCTCCGCCTACCTGCTGGACCGGCTGAGCCTCGATCCGGCCCGGGTCGCCGGGCTCGCCCGCGCCCTGGAGGAGCTCGCCGCCCTGCCCGATCCGGTCGGCGCGGCGGTCCGCGGGCAGACCCTGCCCAACGGCCTCCGGCTGCGCCAGGTGCGGGTGCCCCTCGGGGTGGTCGCCGCCATCTACGAAGCCCGCCCGAATGTGACGATCGACATCGCCGGCCTGGCCCTCAAGAGCAGTAACGCCGTGATCCTCAGGGGCGGCTCAGCCGCGGCGCACACGAACGCGGCGCTCGTCCGGATCATCGGGGGAGCCCTCGAGGAGAGCGGACTGCCGGCCGATGCGGTGCTGAGCATCGACGACTACGGGCGTGCCGGGGCCGCGGTCCTGATGGCCGCGCGCGGGCGGGTCGACGTCCTGATCCCGCGCGGCGGGCGGGACCTGATCCAGACGGTCGTCCGCGAGTCCTCGGTGCCGGTGATCGAGACCGGGGAGGGGAACGTCCACATCTTCCTCGACGAGAGCGCCGACGCAGCAATGGCCACGGAGATCCTGCTCAACGCCAAGACCCAGCGGCCCAGTGTCTGCAACACAGTGGAAACCCTCCTGATCCACAGCGGCGCCTCCGCTGCGCCGGCGGTGCTCGGCCGGCTCGCCGCGGCCGGAGTGCGCCTCCACGTCGATGACCGGGCCCGGGCCCTGCTGCCGGAGGGGACGGCGTCCGAACCGGTCACCGACGACGACTGGGGCCGCGAGTACATGGCGCTCGACCTCGCCGTCGGGGTCGTGGACTCGGTTGAGGAGGCGCTGGCGCACATCCGGCGCTGGAGCACCGGCCACAGCGAGGCCATCCTCACCAACGACCTCGCCAACTCGGAGCGCTTCATCGCCGGCGTCGATTCCGCGGCGGTCCTCGTCAACGCCTCAACCCGGTTCGTCGACGGCGGCGAGCTCGGCCTCGGCGCGGAGGTGGGAATCTCCACCCAGAAGATGCATGCCAGGGGTCCCATGGGCCTCGCCGAACTGACCACGACGAAGTGGATCATCCAGGGCGAAGGACAGGTCCGGCAGTGAGGGACGTGTGCGGGGTGGAACCCGCAGCGCGTAATATGGTACCGAACCTCCACGCCGGCCCGGGCGCTCCGGCGGTCCGCCAATCAATTCCAAGGGGAACTACATGCTGAATTTCTACGCCGACGCAGCGGTGCTTGCAGGCGAGGTGGCGGAGCACACCGAGCTTCCGTTCCCGGCGATCGTCTACCCGCTGGTCATCGGAGGCCTCCTGCTGGTGCTCATGCTGGTCACCGTCTCGTTCACCAACCTCGGCCACCGGCACGAAGCCACCCAGGAACACCTCGACCCGCACAAGCAGCACCCCAACAAGCACGACCACGGCGAAGCCACCCGGCGCTAAGCATCTTGGGCGATTCGACGAAGGCCGGCGGCCCGGGCGCCCGGGACACTTGGCGGCACCAGCGGCCCGACGGCGGGCCGTGGCGGCTCGGCGTCATGGGCGGCACGTTCGACCCCATCCACCACGGGCACCTCGTGGCGGCGAGTGAAGTCGCCGCCGTCTTCGGCCTCGACGAGGTGGTCTTCGTGCCCACCGGGCAACCGTGGCAGAAGGCCGAGACGGATGTGTCGCCGGCCGAGCACCGGTACCTGATGACAGTGATCGCGACGGCTTCCAACCCGGACTTCACCGTCAGCAGGGTCGACATCGACCGCCCGGGCCCGACCTTCACCATCGACACACTGCGTGACCTCAGGGCCGCCCGGCCCGAGGCCGAGCTCTTCTTCATCACCGGTGCGGACGCCATGGCCCAGATCCTGTCGTGGAAGGACGTCGACGAACTGTGGACCCTCGCCCACTTCATCGGGGTGACCCGCCCCGGCCACGAGCTTGACGACGGTGGCCACGACGTGAGCCTGCTCGAGGTTCCGGCGATGGCCATCTCCTCGACGGACTGCCGCCGCCGGGTCGAATCGGGCAACCCGGTGTGGTACCTGGTGCCCGACGGCGTTGTGCAGTACATCGCCAAGTACGGGCTCTATGCACGGACCGACACCCCCGCCGGGCGGGGGACCGGGAACGGCGCCGGGCCCGGGACGCCGCCCCGCGGCGTCAATTCCAACGCGCTGCCCCAGAAGACCGGATGAGAAAGCAATGAGCAAGGCTAACGACGAGCTGCACCCACGACCCGCCGCTTCCGGCCGCGGGTCTTCCGTTGTGTCCGGAACCGGGAGCGGAGAGCAGACGGGCCCCCGGGCGTCCGGTGTGCCGCGGCGGAGCCGGCGGGCCGCCGACGCCCCGGTGGATGCCGAGGTGAGCACCACTGAGCGCGTCTCCCTGGCGCGGGCCCGGGACCGCGAGGCGCTGCGCACCTACCGTGCGCTGGCCGAGCATTCGGTGCCGACGATCACCACCTCATACGACGCGATGCCCACCCGGCGCCAGTTGAGGCTGCAGCAGCAGGAGGCGCAGGCGGCGCGGGCGGAGTCCCCGGTGACGGCTCCCGGCAGGTCCCTCCCGGGCGGCGCGGCGCAGGGAACCGCCGGTGCGGCGGAAACTCCAGGAACCGTGGAGGGCACCGGGGACGCACCGGCGGCCGGACGCCAGCGCGAAGGGCGCCCCCTGCACCCCGACGGCACCCCGGTCGAGCGGCGGACCGCGCAGGTGCCGCTCGAGGGCCGGCGCGACCGGCGCCGGCGGCTTTCGGGCCCGGACGGGGCGGTCCCGGCCGGTACCGCCCCGGCGTCCGGGGCGTCCTCCCCAGCCGCGGAGGGTGCGCCGGACCAGGACCTCAGCGTCGAACAGGCACTGGCGGCCCGCGAGGCCATCATGGCGCAGGCGCGGGACCAGGTCGCCATGATCGAGTCGGCGCAGGGCACCGACCCGTTCGCTGTCGATCCGGACATCCTGGCGAAGCAGAAGGCCCTTGCCGAACGCGCCGCCGTCCTCAACAGCAGGGCGCAGAAGATCCAGCAGCTCTCGGAGGAAAACGCCCAGCGGCGGCCGCAGTCGAGCGACCCGACCACCGCGCACAACCTCTCGATCGTCGCGCCCCCGGAATACGTCACCGTGCCGGGGGTGGGCGGGCCCGTCCTGAAGGCCCCGACCACCTCCCACGTTCCGGTCGTCCGCCGTCCCGTCCCGCCGACCCCGTCCGCCAAGGCATCTGCCCCGCAGGCTCCTTCGGGCCGGACGCCCGCCGGCCGGGGCCCCGAACGGCGGTCGCAGGTCCTGGCGCAGGCCGAAACCATCGCCCGGAACCACGGCCGGGCGACCGACGACGGTGCCACCCCGGTTCGCGCCCAGAGCGCCCACGGACTCGACCCCCTCGATGCGATGACCGCGGGCCTGGCCCGGGTCCGGCGCATGAGGTACCTGCAGTTTTCAACACTCGGGTTGGGCGTGCTTGCACTCCTGGCCGGAATTCTAATGATTGTCAGCGGCTTCGGCGGCTGACCACACACAAGGAGATCAGTGAGCGCTACCGAATCGTCCATCGGCATTGCACGCACCGCGGCGCACGCCGCAGTGGACAAGATTGCCCAGGACATTGTTGCCATCGATGTAAGCGAGCGCCTGGCGATCACCGATGTTTTCCTCATCGCCTCGGCACCGAGCGAACGCCAGGTCAACGCCATCGTCGACGGCATCGAGGAGGAACTGTCCAAGCAGGGGCTGAAGCCCGTCCGGCGTGAGGGCCGCAGCGAGGGCCGCTGGGTCCTGCTCGACTACGCCGAGGTGGTCATCCACGTCCAGCACGAGGAAGACCGCGTGTTCTACGCCCTGGAGCGGCTCTGGAACGACTGCCCGTCCGTCGACCTGCAGCTCGAGGGTTCCCTGCAGAGCTCGCCGCAGAACCCGGATGCACCCAGCGCCGTCGGCACCGAAGCGGAGTGACGGGACACCGGCACAATGACCCTGCCGCCCGCAGGGTGATCTTCTGGCGGCACGGCAGGACGGCCTGGAACCACGGCGGGATGTTCCAGGGCCAGGAGGACATCCCGCTCGACGCGACGGGCCGCCGCCAGGCCTCGCGGGCCGCCGGGCTGCTGGCCCAGCGCCACCCGGTGCGCATCGTATCCTCCGACCTCAGCCGCGCCGCGGACACCGCCCACGCCCTGGCCTCGATCACCGGACTCAAGGTGGCCTCGGACAAGCGGTTCCGCGAAACCGCCGCCGGTGCGTGGCAGGGCCTGACCTTCGACGAGATCCAGGAGCGGTTCCCCAAGGACAATGCGGCCTGGCGCGGGGGCGACCCCCTCGCGCGGGCCGGCGGCGCAGAGAACCGTGAAGAGGTGGGCCGCCGCATGTATGAGGCGACGCTTGAGGCGGTTGAGCATCTCGCCCCCGGACAGACCCTTGTGGTGGTCAGCCACGGCGGAGCGATCCGCGCCGGGCTCGCCGCCCTGATGGGCCTTCCCTCGACCACCTGGGGTGCCCTGGCGGGAGTTTCCAACTGCCACTGGTCCCTTGTGGACGAGCAGGTGCGTACACCGGAGGCGCTCTATTCGTGGCAGCTGCGGGAGCACAATGTGGGCCTCGGCTCCTTCCCGGCGGAGCCGATCGAGGGGTAACGGGGGCCCGATCCGGCCGATTTTGCAGTAGCGGAAAAATTTACTAAACTGAACAAGTTGCTTCGGCCGGTTCGCCGGAAGGAGAAACGGATTGGGGCTGTGGCGCAGCTGGTAGCGCACCTGCATGGCATGCAGGGGGTCAGGGGTTCGAGTCCCCTCAGCTCCACCAATCCGCCGCCAGGATCCGGGACACCTCCCGGGACCTGGCGGTTTTTTTGTGCCCGGCTGCGGGTGGACCTGCCCGGCCCCGTGGCCGCCGGCAGCGCAGCGGTCCCGGCACGGGCGGCACCCACCCCGCTATAGGCACTGCAACGGTTCGGTGACAATTCCGCCGGGCCGCTCCCCGGATGCCCCGCAGGGTCCCACAATGGACGGATCGGACGCGGCCCGGGGGAGGAACCTATGCGCAGGACGCATACGACGCTACTGTCCTACGGCGGGGCTGCCGGCCTCGCCGTCCTGCTGGGAGCCTGCGCTCCGGCCGTCTCCGGCCCGTCGCCCTCCAGCAGTTCCCCACCCCCGGCGTCCGCCGCCGCGGCACCGACGGCCACCCACACCGCGCCACCTTCCGGGACGGCACCGGCGACGGACCCGCCGACCGGCCCGGGCTGGAACACCTACCAAACCCTCGACGGCGACCTCGCCTTCGACTATCCCGAAAACTGGACGATCCGCGCGGCCGACGGCGCGGCGCCCGGCGGGGTCTCGGTCGAGGTCGTCAGCGACACCGGCAAGTCGGTGGCGGCACTGCGGACCAATCTCGTCACCGGGGCCGAGTGCGCGGAGAAGTCTCCATACGGGCTGATCGAGTCGCAGCCGCTGCCCGCCCTGGCCCAGGCCGGCACTGTTCCCCGGTTCGTCTTCGAAATCCGCAGCGATCCCCTGCAGGCCGACCCGCAGAAGGGCTTCAGCGGGGCCTACGGAATCACCTCGGGGCCGGAACCGACCGGGCCCACCGCGTGCCCCATCGCGCATTTCTTCACCTGGCCGCCCAGCGGCGCGGCGTTCGGCGGCGTCTACGACCCGTTCGACACGACGCCCGGCAACCCGCCGCACGCCGACACGCCGCAGGTGTACGCCGAGACGGAGGAGTTCGGGGACATCCGCACCATGATCACCTCGCTGCGCCCCGCGGGGTGAACCCTCCGGTGCACCAGCGGTCAAGCGCCGTGCGGCCCGGCCTCCTAGCGGGCCGGCCCCGGCCGTCCCGGTCCGTCCCGGTTCTCGGACAGCCAGCGCCGCGACCAGATCACCACCACGTACACGACCAGGCAGTTCGTGATCACGCGCATGAGGGTGAGTTCGGTGCTGTACGCGCCGAAAATCAGGACCGTGACCAGGACGACGACCGCGCTCCTGCGCAGGAGGGCAAGGTGACGGGACGTGAGGCCACTGGGCCAGGGGTGGAAGTCAACCTGCTGCGGCTTGTCCGCGTTGCCAAACACATCAGCTCCTCGGGTGATTTCAGCTGATGCAGCAATGGTGCGCGCTGGGGCCGCGGCGCACAAGCGTTTTTCCCGGCAGCCCACGGCATTTTCGTCCTGTCCACCGGAAATCCCGATTGGTAGGGTACGGGCATGACTTCTCAACTGGTACGCCCGCGCAACGGCAAGGTGATCGCGGGGGTCTGTGCGGCCCTCGCCGCCCGCTTCGGCATCTCCAGGACGCTCGTCCGACTGCTGTTCGTTATTTTCGGATTGGTCGGGGCAGGGGAGATCGCCTACATCATCCTCTGGATCGTGATCCCGAAGTCGTCCTGACCCCAGCGGCACGGGCGGCACCACAGGACGCCGCCCGCTCCGGGGCGCCCTGGGGTCAATTGCCCTTCCAGGCATACCGGACGTCCGGTGCCCGCTCCTCGTTCCCTGCGCCGTCGGTGCGTTCGACGGCCGCGAATCCGTGCCGCTCGTAGAACCGCCGGGCGCCGAGGTTCGACTCGAAGGTCCACAGCTGGAGCCCGGCCGGCTGCCGCGCTTTGGCATGGTCGACGAGTAGGGTGCCCACGCCGCGCCGCCAGAACTCCGGAGCCACATAGAGCTGGTCGATCCAGCCCGGGCTCAGGCTGAGCAGGCCTGCCGCCCGGCCGCCGCCGTCGACGGCGAGCCAGGTCTCCCCGGCCGCGATAAGGACATCGCGGACGAACTCTTCGTCCTCCGCTGCGGTATGGACGGACGGGGGCAGGTACGCGGCGGCGGCTGTGCGGGAATCGCGGAAGACGCGGATGGCCCTGGGAGCATCCGCCGGCTCCGCCCTGCGGATCAGCATGGTCCGCCCCTTTCCCTCTCCTCCCGCATCCCTGCGCGAACCGCACGCGGCCGGCCGACCCCGTGGATCAGCCGTCGGTCCTTCGCGCAGCGGTGGTCCGGCCGGGAGCGTCGATCGATTCGGCCTCGATGACCTCCTTGCGGACCTCCCCGCTGAGGGTTTCCTCGTGGGTGATGATTTCCTTGAGCACGTGGATCCGTTCGACGGCGACGATCTCGGTCTGCACCACCGGGCGCTCCTGGTACAGGACGATGTCGTATGCGTCCCCGCTGAAGGCCGAGCCGACGGCGGCGTACAGGTCATCGTGGTCCACCCCGGTATCGCCTTCGCGTTCCACATAGGTGTAGGACCCGCCGTTGGCGGAGGAGGCCGCCCCGTTGCCGTGGCCGTTGCCGTTCCGGTGGCCCGGCACGTCGTCCACGGGGATGCGTTCGATGTGGAGCTCCTCCCGCCGGACCGGAACCGTGATCGTAACCTCCTCGGTGACGATCCTCTTCACGAGGCGCACCCGCTCGGTCTCCCGGATCTCGGTGCCCGCCCGGAGCTGCTCCTCGGAGCGGATCATCACGTGGTCGCTTTCCAGCCGGGACGTCGCATAATCGCCGTCCGTCCCGGCCGTCGTTTCATCGACACCGGGGAGGAGCCCGTAATGGCGCAGCAGGTGCTTCTCCTCCGCCGCGCTCAGGTGTCCGTCCTGGGACATCCCCGGAGAGGCGAGCACCGATTCGCGGGGATAGGCGACCTGCACGTCCCCACCCGCCGCGGTGGCGCCGTCGAGCGGCACGAAGGACTCCGCGGCGCCCGATGTCCCCGTGTCCACGGTGACCCACGTAGGCCGGCCGGTGGCATCGTCGACGTACAGCCGCCCCAACGGGCCGAGGACCTGCCCATCCGAGCTGAGGACGCTGCCGCCGGCGCTGATGAGGTCCTTCATCTGTTCCTGGGTGATCATGGGGTCTCTTTCCGAAGTGGGGGCGATCAGGATGCCTGTTGTCCTTCACGTTATGAGGCTCCCCACCATATAGCAAGCATGCTTAGTACACGGCGGGCCACGCCGGACCGGGCCCGGCGCAATACGCAAGGGGATACCCGTCCTATCCCGGCCGCCTCCACCGGCATAGGGTTCTGGCATGGACGCCGAGGCGGGTCCTGCACCGAAGCGGTGGTCCAACCGGCTGACCGCCACCCGCACGCGCGCGGGCGGGCCCGCCGACCCCGTCCCGGACGTGCGCCTGATCGACTTCCGCAGACCCTGGGCACTGTCCCTGCTGCTCGGGTTCTTCGGCACCGACCGGTTCTACCTCCGGCGGCCGGTCTCCGGGGTCCTCAAGCTGCTCACGCTGGGCGGCGGAGGCTTCTGGTGGGCCGCCGATGTCCTGGCGCTCGCCCTCGGATCGGCCGTCGACGGCGGCGGCCACCCCCTGTCGGGGCGCCGCGGCCACCGCGCGGCGGCAGCGACGGTCTCGCTCCTCACCATCGCCACCGTCTTCACCCTTGCCTCCGGCCCGGCATTGACCGCACTGCGTGCCGGTGCAGCGTCCGCCATGGTCGCACTGGCTTCGGTCATTCCGACCCGGGAGCCACCGCCGGCGTGGACCGAAGTGGCGGCGCTCGCCGGCGGCCCCGGACGGCCGGCGCCCGACCCGTTCACGCTCGGCGGCGGTGCGGCACGGATCAGCTACACCCTCGAGGGGCCGGGCTTTGTCTACCTGCTGGCGGCCGGGACCCAGACGGTGCCCGAGGGCGAGGAGCCGGTCATCTCGATGCTCGAGGCGGGCTCCGGCAGGCGCACCCTGCGGGTGGACCCGGGGGAGTGGATCCTCACGGTCCTGCCGCCGGAGACGCGCTGGTCGGCCACCGTGGAGCGGTTCACCGGCGGCAGCGCAGGCTAGGCCCTACCGCAGGCGCTCCGCCGCCTCCCGGTAGGCCGCAGACGCCGCCTCCTGGCGGGGAACCTCCGCCTGGTGCAACACGCCGTAGGCGAAGGTATTGGAGCCGGATCGGTGGGCCTCCCGCGCGGTCCGGGCGACATGCTCCTGGAACAGGACGCTGTCACGGTGGACGCCGAGGGCATCCTGGACCTCCTCGGCGGTCACCAGGGCGGCTTCGAGCTTCTTCCCGAAGTCGAATCCGGCGGCAGCGGAGACGGACCGGATGGCGTACCGCAGCCGCTTGGACCGCTTCCGCACCTCGTGGAGCAGGGAGATCCGCGCCGCCGGGTCCTCCTCCACGGCGGCGGCGTCGATGAGCTTCACCACCCGGCGTTGCTGGCGCCGGGCGGCCCGTCGGAGTGCCTTCCGCGCGTCTTCCGCGTCCGCCCCGGCACGCAGCGGCACCCTGGCGGTGAAATCGTCAAGCGCCGCGAGGAGCCGGAAATACCTGGGGGAGTCCAGCTCGGCCAGCAGGGCCTGGTACGCCTGGCGGTAATTCGTGGCGGCCGTCTTCCCGAGCAGGCGGACCACATGGCCCGGAATCGTCCTGTCCGGGTAGGCCCTAGTGCTCTCCGGGACACGGCCGCGGATCACCTCGGCGTCGCGGGCGGCACTGAGCGCGCGCCCAAGGCGCTGCAGGCGGGCCTCAAGGTCCCGGGCAGCGTCCTCATCCAGCAGCTTCCCGTAGGTCCTGAGCACACTCCTGAGGGTGCGGGCCTTCACCCTGAGCTGGTGGACGGCGTCCTCCTCGTCCACCCGGACGCGGGGGTCCCAGGACTTGAGCTCGGCCGCGAGCGCCGTGAACACCGGAGCGAGGACCGCACCCACCGGTGTGCCGGCGCTCGCCGGGAGTTCCCGAACCGTGCCCGGCCCTTCCACCCGCAGTGCGAGCCGTTTGGCGGGTCCGCCGGGGGAGGCGCCCGCCGCGACCAGGAGGGCCTCCACCGTCTCGGGCAGCTCCCCGGAGCGGCCTGCGTCGTCCGCGGCGGTGCGGCCGTCGCGGGCCGGTGCGCCGGTCGGGGGTGCCCCGACCGTCCATTCCCGCCAACCCGGGCCACCGTCCGCGGGCGCGACGGCGTCGTCCCTCACCCGCAGCACGGCGCCGCCGCCAGGCCCCGGAACGGTAATCTCCCGCCGGTGGATATCCAGCCTGGCGACCGGCCGGAGTTCCCGGTCGCGGACGTGGACCCTCACCCGCTCAAGCAGCTTCGGAGGGACGCCACCGTTCCGGCGCGACGCGATGGTGAGGTCGAGGTGGCGCAGCTCCGCGGGGAACGCGAGGTCCCAGGAGGCGGCGTCCGCCCCGCCGGTGAGCGATACGGTGATGCCGTGGCGCAGCAGCGCCAGGTCCGGAAGGTCATAGTGGGTTCGGGAAAGCGGGGAGGTGCCCTCCGGCGGGGGCCCGCCGGCACCGGGCAGCTCCGGCAGCACGGCGTCGGCATCGGCGGTGTACCGGCGGGCTCCCGGCGCGTTCTCCCTCGGGGTCATGTGCCATTATGGTGCCGCCCCGCGGCGGAGGGCCACGGGCTTTCCACCCCCGGTTGGGCCTTGCGCGGACGCGGCGCAAGAGGGGATAGGGGGGAGTCTCCGGTGCGCACTCGTGGCACACTGAACCCATGACGACACCTGCTGAACAGCCAACAGACCGTCCGGCCGACAACGCCGAAATCATCGAGTCGACCCCGGCCACCAAGGCTCCGGGGGCCGACGTGCCCGGTGTGGAGGTGAAGGAACGCACGCACCTCGGGATGAAACTCGACGATGCCTGGCTCGGCTTCCAGCGGCGGCTCGCCGTCCGCCGCGGGCACGTGCAGACCGTCATCCCGTACACCGGCTATGGAACGACCAAATGGGTGAGGGTGCTGGCCCGGGTGGTCCTGACCGATCCGCGTGACAGCGGCCCCGTCGAGGACAGCGGGCCGCTCAAGCCCCTCAAGGAGGGGATCCGCGGGTGGCGGAACTTCACCAGCGCCCCCGTGCGCGACGCCGTCGTCCAGGTCCAGATCAACGGGAGCACCCACACCGTCAAGGCCGACCACGGCGGCGTGATCGATGCCCGCATCGACGTCGAGCTCACCCCCGGCTGGCACACCGTGCGGCTGAAGTCGGGTGATTCACGGCTCGCCGACGCCCCGATGCGGGTGGTCGATGACTCGGTCGACTTCGGAGTGGTCTCCGACATCGACGACACCGTCATGGTCACCGCCCTTCCGCGTCCATTCCTCGCCGCCTGGAACACCTTCGTGGTCGATGAGCACGCCCGCACCCCGACCCCCGGCATGGCGGTGCTGTACGAGCGGATCACCCGCAGCATGCCGTCGGCGCCGGTCCTGTACCTCTCGACGGGGGCCTGGAACGTCGCGCCCGCGCTGACCCGGTTCCTCTCCCGCAACCTCTACCCGGCCGGGCCCAAGCTGCTCACCGACTGGGGGCCGACCCGCGACCGCTGGTTCCGCAGCGGCCAGGACCACAAGCGCAGCTCCCTCGAGCGCCTGGCCGCGGAGTTCCCGTCGGTGAAGTGGCTCCTCGTGGGCGATGACGGCCAGCACGATGAGGCGATCTACGCCGAATTCGCCCAGCGCCACCCCGACCGGGTGCGGGCGATCGCGATCCGCCAGCTCTCGGCCAGCGAGGCGGTCCTCGCCGGCGGGCGGTCCAAGACGAACGCGTCCGCGCTGACCCCGGACATCGACTGGATCTACGCCCCGGACGGCGCCGGGATGTCCAAGCAGCTCGAGAAGCTGGGCATCATCGCGCCGGATCCCGATCCGGACCCGGTTCCCGAGCCCTTTCCGCACCGCGGCGAGGACTAATCCGCCGGAGCGGAGTCGAGGCGGATGGTGAGCAGGATCCGCCGCAGGCCCAGGCCGAAGGTCGCCGCCGCGTCGATGCGCTCGTTGCGGGCGGCGGTGCGGTGCACGTGGTCCATGAGCGCCTCGACGGCCGCCTCCGCCGAGTCCTGGGCATCCGCTGCGGGATCCCAGGCGTCGATGGCCTCCGACGTCAGCCGGCTGGCTTCGGCCAGGGGTGCGCCCAAGCCGGCGGGCAGCGGCGCGGCGGTGTCCGTGCGCCAGATGGCGCCGGAGAGCACCTCGGTGATGTCTTCGACGTAGAAGGTGATCCGCTCCAGCGACCCGAGGGCGTGGTAGTCGGCCTCGAGGTTCCGGCCGTTGCGGTGCCGGCGGAGGTTCCCGCGGCGGCTCGTGTCGGCCAGCTGCACCGCGGAGCGGGCGTCCCGCCCCAGCTGGCTGAGCCGGTCCTGGCGGGAGGCCCACTCCTCGTGCTCCGGCGGCCACTTCTCCTCGAGGGCCGCCCCCATGTCGCTGAGCTGGAGCGCCAGGGCGGAGCGGAGTTCCTCAAGGCTCTGGACGACGCCGTTGAGGTGCAGCGGCGGAAAGACCAGGGCGTTGACCGCCAGGCCCACGCCCACCCCGACCAGCATCTGGATCGAGTAGCCCAGCGAGTAGCTGTCCGCGTTGTCCCCGCCCAGCAGCAGGACGAACAGCGCCGCCATTGGGATCCAGTCCCGGCCGGCGCCCAGCCGCGGCAGCGCGGCGAGGAGTACACCGAGCCCGACCACCAGGCCAACGGTCACGCTCGTGGGATTGCCGAGCAGGATCACCGGGAAGGCCAGCAGGATCCCGGCGCCGAGTCCGAGAAGTGTCTGGAGCCCCGTGCGGACCGACCCGGCCACTGTCGGGTACATGCACACGAGCGCGCCGAGCGGGGCGTAGTAGGGGTATGCGGAGGCCACGCCGGGGACCAGCTGGGCCACCCACCAGGCGATGCCGGCGGCGAGGGCCGCCTTCAGGGCGAGCAGGAGGCGCCCGTGCCTCAGGTAGGCACCGAGGCGTTGGGGAAGTGGCCGGCGGACAGGGGAAATCGATGAAGCCATCCCTTCAGTATTGCAATATCTGGCCGCCCGCTCCTGCCGGCGGGGTTCCGTCGGTGATACCCGGCGGCCGGTTCAGCCCTGCCTCGCGCTGTGCCCGGCCGATGCCACAACCGCCGCTGCGACCTCGCGCAGCTTGACGTTCCGGGCGCTCGAAGCCGCCTTCAGAATGGTCATGGCCGAGTCCTGGCTGCACCTGTTCTGCGCCATGATGATGCCCACCGCCAGGTCGATCGTCGTGCGCGCCTGCATGGCGGCCCGCAGGTTCTCGTCGGTGTCTGAGAGTCGCGCGATCCGGACGGCGAGGCGGAGCGGAGCGCGCGGGAGGCCTCCCTGGCGAAGACCTCGGCCGTGTGGATGGCGTCCTGGTCGAAGGCCAGGGGCGCGGCCGCGTAGAGGTTCAGCCCGCACCGGGCTTCCCCGTCGACCGGAATGGGCACGGCGACCACCGAGCGGAGGTTCTGGGCGGCCGCCGCCGCCACGTCCTCCGGCCAGCGGTGTTCCTGCTGGAGGTCCGGAACGTGGACGGTGTGCGAATACGGCCTCCGGAGCCCTCGGTGGAGGGGCCGGTGGTGTTCCGGGCGGATAAGTCAGCGGAACATCCGGCGCACGACGACGGTGCCCGCGGTCGCCAGCGCGGCGGTGCCGAGCAGGGTGCGCTGCACCGAGCGGCGCCTGCCGCTCCACCCGCCGGTCACCGCCGCGTTCCGCCTGTCCTGCGAGGGCTCGTACAGGTTGCCGCTGGTGGGTTCGGCCTGCTGCTTGCGGGAGAGGTGGGTCCTCTCCACCTGATGGGCCATCGCCGCTTCGACCTTCGCCGGGGCGAACCGGTGCTGGCGCACCATCGAGCGGCCGATCCGGCCCACGACCACCTCATCGCGCGGCGAGGTGGTGAGTTTGTAGATGGCGGCGGCCACCTTCTGCGGGCTGTACACCGGCGGCATCGCCAGCGCCTTCCGGCCGGTGTAGTTCGCCGCCTGGTTGAAGAACGGTGTGTCGATCGTCGCCGGGAGCACGGTGCAGACATGGATCCTGCGGGTCTTTTCCAGCAGCAGCTCCGAACGCAGGCTCACTCCGAGCGCGCGGACGGCGGCCTTGGACATCGAGTAGGCCGAGGTGTAGGGCTGGGGGACAACGCCCACGATGGAGGACACGTTGATGAGCACCCCGGAGCCTTGGCTCTTCATGTGCTGCAGTGCCACCCGGGCCCCGTGCACATAGCCCATGATGTTGACGTCGAGGACCCGGTTGAAGTCCTTCAGCGGCACCTCCAGGAAAGGGGAGAAGAAGGAGACCGCGGCGTTGTTGATCCACACGTCGATCCGGTCGTAGGCCTCCACGGCCCGCCCGGCCAGCTCCTGGACCGCCTCCGGGTCGCTCGTATCGGTGGGCACCGAGAAGGCCCGCGCCCCGTAGGCCTCGCATTCCTCGATCAGGCCCTGGAGGGCCTCCTCCCGGCGGGCCGCCAGGACGAGGGACGCGCCCTTACGGGCGAAGTGGAGGGCCGTCGCCCGCCCGATTCCGCTCGATGCTCCGGTGATCACGACGGCTGGCTGCTCTTTGCTCACTTAGTTTCCCTACCTTCGCATGGACTCTGGCGTGGCTCCCGGCATGGCCGGCGGGGCGGGTGGGCGGCATGTCCGGCCCACCCGCTCCCGAGGTTACCGAGGAGGGTGCGGCCGGACAATCGATATTGGTCCCCGGGGGAGGGCGTGCGGATCGTCAGGAAGTGTGTTTGGGTCCGATGCTGCGCTGCTTGAGGATGTCGGCGAGCTGGTCCATGAACAGGCGCACCCGGACGCTCTGGCGGTCACCGGTTTGCAGCGCGAAGATGCTGCGGGCGAGCCGGATCTCGGGCACGTCGAGGGCGACGAGCCCCGGGGGCCGGTTCAGCATCGCCAGGTCGGGCACCAGGGCCGCCCCAAGCCCCGCTGCGGCCAGCTCAAGGCTCGCGTTGAAGTCGTCGCAGTACGCCACAACGCGCGGGTGGAGGTTGCAGCCGGCGAACAACCGTTCGATCACCGTGGCGTCGGCCGTCCCGGGATGGTGCATGATCCAGGGCATGTCGGCCAGCTGGTCGGCGCTCATCGTCGAGCCGGCCCGGATGCCCCAGGCCTCGGGCAGGACCACCCGGAAGTCGTCGTCGCCGATCCACTGCCGGCTGACACTGGAGGGCCAGGCGAGCCCGGCCTGGCCCACCTGGTACACCAGGGCCAGGTCGAGCTCGCCGCCGGTGCGCAGGCCCTGGATGGTGTGGGAGGGCTCCCCGACGTACACCTTGAGGTGAATCCCGAGCGACTTCCACTGCGGCGTGCTGAGCAGGCGGGGCAGGGCGTAGGTCGCAAGGCTCGGAAACAGGCCCAGCCGCAGTTCCTGGGACGTCTCGGCCTGGGCGCGGGCCGTCGAGGCGAGCAGCGCGTCGATATCGGTGAGGACCTTCGCCGCGTGCCGGGACATCACCACCGCCGCCTCCGTGGGGACGGCACTGCGGGCACTTCGTTCGAACAGGGTGGCTCCCGTGTCCTTCTCCAGCGCTGACATCTGCTGGGACACCGCGGAGGCGGTGTAGCCGAGGGTCGCCGCGGCTCCGGCGAAGGATCCGTGGCGGATCAC
Organism: Arthrobacter melezitosi; assembly: GCF_054511055.1. Classification (NCBI taxonomy): domain Bacteria; kingdom Bacillati; phylum Actinomycetota; class Actinomycetes; order Micrococcales; family Micrococcaceae; genus Arthrobacter; species Arthrobacter melezitosi. The sequence goes on along the minus strand of NZ_JBTNDJ010000016.1, from coordinate 40,161 downwards.
TTCGAGCAGCGTCCTCAGGTGGACGGGGTTGACCATGTGCGGTCCTTTCGGGCAAGGGTCGGGGCGGTGCTCCGGTGCGGGGGCCGCGGGCCGGGCTCCGGGTGGGGGGACTCCGAACTTTAGCCGAGCCGGTGCTCCCGCTGTCACGCCCGTGGTACCCGGACGGGAATGTGTCGCCGCAGCCGGCAGGGGACGTCCACCGCGACACGCCGAGAAAGCTGCGACACAGATCAATTTTTGCTGTGTGCAAGTACTCCACAGGGTGTGCACCCAGGGGTTCGGATCGGCGCAAATCCGCGGGTCCGGGAGGGCCCCGCCTGTGGATTTCATGTGGACTCAGAGGCCCCCAAATGACATACTTGTAATACATCATGTTGGGGTCTGTATCGGCAGCCCGCACTAGATGTAGTATCTAGATATCGAATCAACCGCTGGCCGGGCAGGAACCGCAGGGCCGGAAATTCCCCGGAATTTCCCCCTTCTCGGGACGCTCCACCACCACCCACGGACACGGCAACACAGCAGGATCAAGAAGGGGACAGGGACATGACCGTAACGGTTTACACCAAGCCAGCATGCGTACAGTGCAACGCCACCTACCGGGCTCTGGACAAGAAGGGAATCACCTACCAGAGCGTCGATATTTCACAGGATCCGGCCGCACTGGAACGCCTCCGCTCGATGGGCTACATGCAGGCACCGGTCGTCATCACGGACAAGGACCACTGGTCCGGTTTCCGCCCCGACAAGATCAACGAGCTGGCCGAGCTGTCCGTCACCTCCGTCGCCTGATTTTCCTGCCTTCGCAGGACCGGGCCGGCTGTCACCGCCGATCATGACAACCACCGTGGATACCGAGACACCCCGCCTGGAGCAGACCGCTCCGGGCGGGGTTACCGATGCGCCGCTGATCTACTTTTCGTCGGTCTCGGACAACACGCACCGGTTCGTCACCAAGCTGGGCATGCACTCGGCCCGGCTCCCGCTGCTCACAAAGGACCCAACCCTCCAGGCGCTGAAGCCCTACGTGCTGGTCCTGCCCACCTACGGGGGAGAGTCCGGCAGGGGAGCGGTGCCGCGGCAGGTCATCAAGTTTTTGAACAATGAAGGAAACCGCTCGCTCCTCCGGGGAGTCATTGGAGCGGGTAATACGAATTTCGGGGAAACCTACTGCCTGGCGGCCGACGTCGTCGCCGCCAAGTGTGGGGTCCCCGTCCTATATCGGTTTGAACTCATGGGGACGTCCGAGGACGTAGACCGGGTACATCAAGGATTGGAAGAGTTTTGGACATGAGTGTTGCTGAGACGGACACCGCTGGAGCGACAAAGCACAGCGTCGATGCCCGCTACAAGGACCTGGGCTACCACGAGCTCAACGCGATGCTTAATCTGTACGGGCCGGACGGAGAGATCCAGTTCGAGGCCGACAAGGAAGCCGCGCACCAGTACTTCCTGCAGCACGTCAACAACAACACCGTCTTCTTCCACGACCTCGAGGAGAAGCTCGACTACCTGGTGAAGAACGAGTACTACGAGCGGGAAACCCTCGACCAGTACACGATGAACTTCATCCGGGACCTCTACAAGCGCGCCTACAGCAAGAAGTTCCGCTTCGAGACCTTCCTCGGCGCCTTCAAGTTCTACACCTCGTACACGCTCAAGACGTTCGACGGCAAGCGCTTCCTTGAGCGCTACGAGGACCGCGTCTGCATGGTGGCCCTGCACCTGGCCGCCGGCGACGAGACCCTCGCGACGCAGCTCGTCGACGAGATCATCGAGGGCCGCTTCCAGCCGGCCACCCCCACCTTCCTCAACGCCGGCAAGGCCCAGCGCGGCGAGCTCGTCTCCTGCTTCCTGCTGCGCATCGAGGACAACATGGAGTCCATCGGGCGCTCCATCAACTCCGCGCTGCAGCTGTCCAAGCGCGGCGGCGGCGTCGCCTTCGCCCTGACCAACATCCGCGAGGTCGGCGCGCCGATCAAGCAGATCGAGAACCAGTCCTCCGGCGTCATCCCCGTGATGAAGCTCCTCGAAGACAGCTTCTCCTACGCCAACCAGCTCGGCGCCCGCCAGGGAGCCGGCGCGGTGTACCTTCACGCCCACCACCCGGACATCAACCGGTTCCTCGACACCAAGCGCGAGAACGCCGACGAGAAGATCCGCATCAAGACCCTGTCCCTTGGCGTCGTCGTCCCCGACATCACCTTCGAGCTGGCCAAGCGCGACGAGGACATGTACCTGTTCTCCCCGTACGACGTCGAGAAGGTCTACGGCATGCCGTTCTCCGACGTGAACGTCACCGAGAAGTACTACGAGATGGTCGACGACGCGCGGATCAAGAAGACCAAGATCAAGGCGCGCGAGTTCTTCCAGACCCTCGCCGAGATCCAGTTCGAGTCCGGCTACCCGTACATCATGTTCGAGGACACCGTGAACCGGGCGAACCCGATCGAGGGCAAGATCATCATGAGCAACCTGTGCTCGGAGATCCTGCAGGTTTCGGAGCCCACCACGTACCACGACGACCTGTCCTACGCCGAGACCGGCAAGGACATCTCGTGCAACCTGGGCTCGCTGAACATCGCCAAGACGATGGACTCCCCGGACTTCGGGCGGACCATCGAGACGGCGATCCGCGCCCTCTCGGCCGTCTCGGTGATGTCCAACATCACCTCGGTTCCCTCGATCGCCAAGGGCAACGAGCAGTCGCACGCCATCGGCCTGGGGCAGATGAACCTGCACGGCTACCTGGCCCGCGAGCGGGTCCACTACGGCTCCGAAGAGGGCCTGGACTTCACGAACATCTACTTCTACACCGTGGTCTACCACGCCATCCGGGCCTCGAACCTGCTGGCGATCGAGACCGGCCGGACCTTCGGCGGCTTCGAGAAGTCCAAGTACGCCTCGGGCGAGTTCTTCGACAAGTACACCGACCAGACGTGGGTTCCGCAGACCCCGCGCGTGGCGGAGCTGTTCAAGGACGTGCACATCCCCACGCAGGAGGACTGGCGTGCGCTGAAGGCCTCCGTCATGGAGCACGGCATCTTCAACCAGAACCTGCAGGCCGTGCCGCCGACCGGATCGATCAGCTACATCAACAACTCGACCTCCTCGATCCACCCGGTGGCCTCGAAGATCGAGATCCGCAAGGAAGGCAAGCTGGGCCGCGTGTACTACCCGGCGCCGTACCTGACGAACGACAACCTTGAGTACTACCAGGACGCGTACGAGATCGGCTACGAGAAGATCATCGACACGTACGCCGCGGCGACGCAGCACGTGGACCAGGGCCTGTCCCTGACGCTGTTCTTCAAGGACACCGCCACCACCCGCGACATCAACAAGGCGCAGATCTACGCGTGGCGCAAGGGCATCAAGACCATCTACTACATCCGTCTCCGCCAGCTCGCGCTGGAAGGGACGGAGGTTGACGGCTGCGTCAGCTGCATGCTCTAGGCACCTAAAATGGGTGGGTCGTTCCGCAAGGAATGACCCACCCACCAGACATCCCACAACGAAGGCATTGAGAAAGCCGACTGCAGGTATTGCATCGAAGACTCAGCCGAACCAAGTTTTACCTCAGAAAGCGAGTCGGAGTCATGACCGAAAAACTGAAGCTTCTCAGCCATGTTGAGGCGATCAACTGGAACCGCATCCGGGACGAAAAGGACGTTGAGGTCTGGAACCGCCTCGTCAACAACTTCTGGCTGCCGGAGAAGGTGCCCCTGTCCAACGACGTCCAGTCCTGGGCAACCCTGACCCCGGACGAGCAGCAGCTCACCATGCGCGTGTTCACCGGCCTCACCCTGCTCGACACGGTGCAGGCCACCGTGGGCGCCGTCAGCCTGATCCCCGACGCCATCACGCAGCAGGAAGAGGCGGTGTACACGAACATCGCGTTCATGGAGTCGGTGCACGCCAAGAGCTACTCCTCGATCTTCTCCACGCTGGCCTCCACCAAGGAGATCGACGAGGCCTTCCGCTGGTCCACCGAGAACGTGAACCTTCAGAAGAAGGCGCAGATCGTCATGGACTACTACCAGGGCGACGATCCGCTGAAGCGCAAGGTGGCCTCCACGCTGCTGGAGAGCTTCCTGTTCTACTCAGGGTTCTACCTGCCGATGTACTGGTCCTCACGGGCCAAGCTGACGAACACGGCAGACCTGATCCGCCTGATCATCCGCGACGAGGCCGTGCACGGCTACTACATCGGGTACAAGTTCCAGAAGGGCCTTGAGGGCCAGTCGGAGGAGCGCAAGCAGGAGATCAAGGACTACACCTACGAGCTGCTGTTCGAGCTGTACGAAAACGAGGTCCAGTACACGCATGACCTGTACGACTCCGTCGGCCTGGCCGAGGACGTCAAGAAGTTCCTTCACTACAACGCCAACAAGGCCCTGATGAACCTGGGCTACGAGGCGATGTTCCCGTCCACCGTGACCGATGTGAACCCGGCGATCCTGTCGGCGCTCTCACCGAACGCGGACGAGAACCACGACTTCTTCTCGGGCTCGGGCTCGTCGTACGTTATCGGCAAGGCAGTCAACACCGAGGACGATGACTGGGACTTCTAGTTCTGTGTGAGATGCAGACCTAGTTGGAAGACTTGGCGCACCTGGTTGGAAGTCTTCCAACCAGGTGCTCTTTTTCCTCCAACCTGTGAGTAGACAAGTGGGTTGGCCGAGCGCCCCAGGAGAGTCGGCTCCTGGGGCGCTTCGGGGTGTTGCGGTCAATCAGGCGAGGCACCCCCCGAGCGCGATCGTCCCATCGATGACGGCGATCTTGTCGAGAACTGCGGCGTACTGGGTCTGCAGGCCGGCGACGACGGTCTTCTGGGCGGCGACGGCGTCGCGGTTTACCTTCTTGGCACTCTCCAAGGTCCGCAGGCTTGCGTACGCGGTGACGATCTTGGCGTCGAGAGCGTTCAGGTCGGCCTTGGCGGTGGTCAGGGCCGCCTCCTTCTCACTGATCTGCTGAGTGAGCGTGTTCAGCGAGGTCTGCAGCGGGGTGAGCTGATTCTGCAGCGACAGGATGCTGTTCTCCGCCGCGGTGATCGCGGTGTTGACCGTTCCGAGGCTGGCGACCAGCTTGTTGACCTCACCGTCAACCCTGGCGACCTCCGTGGTCTGCGCGGTCACCGCGTTGTTCGCCGCAGTGAGAGTCGCCTGCAGCCCCGGCAGAGCGTCCTCAAGAGCCTTGAGCTCGCCCTGCTCGCGGAGGATGTCCGCCTTGATCGCCTCGAGATCGCCCTCTCCAGCCGCCAGCAGGTCCTCCAGCCTCTTGATCTCGGCCTTCTGCGCGGTCACCGCGTTGTTGGCGTTGGTCAGCGCGGTGTTCGCGGCGGTCTGCGCCGTCTTGGCGTCGGCCAGGTCCGTGGTGGCGCTGGTGAGCTGCAGGTTGGCGCCGGCCAGGCTGGTCTGCAGCCCAGGAAGCTGCTGCTGCAGGTTGCTGGACTCCTGCTGCTTGGCCGACAGCTGCGAGTTCAGCGTGGCGAGCGAGGCCTGCAGCTTGGTCAAGTCACCGTTCAGGGCGGTGATCAGCGCGGTCTTGTCCGCCGCCTGCTTCTCCGCGGCGGCGATCTCCACCTTCTTGGCGGCGATCGCGGCGTTCAGCTCCTGCTTCTTCTTGTCCGAGTTGCCCTTGAGGTCGGCGAGTTCCTTCTCGAGCGCGGCGAGCTGGGTCCGCAGCGCGGCCGCGTCGGCGACCGGGGTCGCGGTAGCAGCGGCGATCTCCTTCTGCTTCGCGGCGATCTCGGCGTTCTTGGTGGCGATGTCGCCCTGCAGGCCGGCGATCTCGGACTGCAGCGTCGGCAGCTTGGCGTCGATCGCGCCGATCTGCTGCGTGAGCGTGGTCACGCTCTGCTGGGCCAGGCGGAGGTTCTCCTCGGCCGTGACGACCGCAGCGGTCGCGGCAGCGGCGTTGGTGTCCGCGGTCTTGGCGACACCCTCAAGCCTCACCAGCTCAGTGCGGGCGTCCGCCACCTTCTTCTCGGCAGCGTCCACAACCGCTTGCGCGGCGTCGCCCTGAGCGACGACTGCGGCCAGCTCCCCGCTTGCTGTCTCGATCGCCTTCAGCTGGGTGTTCACGGCGTTCTGAGCAGTCGTCGCGGTCGCGGTCAGGTTGTCCAGCTTGAGCTTCGCGGCGGCCAGCTCGGCCTCCTTGGTGGCGAGGCTGCTGACGACGCCGGCCTTCTGGGTCGTCAACTTGGCGAGGTCGCTCTGCGCGGTGGTGAGCTGGGTCTGCAGCGGGGTGATCTGGTTCACCAGCGTCGTCTTCTGGCCCTGCAGCGTGGTCAGCTCGGTGTTCGCGGCCTTGATTGCGGCGTCCAGCGTCGCCTTGTCCGACTCCAGCTTGGCCAACGACATCGTAGCGGCGTCGAACTTCCCGACGAGCGTGGCGTACTCGGCGTCCAGCACCGCGATCTCCTTTTCGGCCCCGGTGATCTGCGCCGTCAGGGTGTTCTGCGTGGTGACCAGCGCGGCCCGCTCGCCGGTCAGCGTCGCGATCTGCTCCGCGTTCTGACGCGCTGCAGCCTTGAGCAGGTTCGGCTGCACCATCCCGCGGTGCGCGAGCTGGTTCGTTACACCGTTGCAGATGCCCGAAGGAGCGGTCTGGGCCGACGCCTGCGGCACGAGAACCAGCATGCTGGTCAGGACTCCCGGCAGGATGACAGCGCTTGTAACGCGTCGGACAAGGACGGATTTCGCACTGGTGGCGCGCACAGTTACTCCTGGTGATTTCGCGGTGGGCCCGGTCGCGACGCGGGCCGAAGTTTCCTTGCTCATGGCGTTCCCTCGTTCAGACCCGTTGGGGCAGGCTGTTTTGGAGTAGAGGATTGGAGAGTCCGCGCAACGGTTTCCATTGGGCGCGAATAACGCTGCCGTTCATGCGGGTCGGCAGTGGCGGAAGCATTCCTGCAGGCGTGTCGGCAATCTGGGTTCTAATCCCTTGGTGTGCCAGCCGGCCCGCCCTGATGAATTAAAGCTACGGCGAAACGGGACAGGAGAACCGTTTGCCTGCGTTCAAATGCCTAAACGCTGATTGCGGTCAGGAGTAGACAGTAAGTCTCCGTATGACTGGGCTGGACTCCTACGCCAGTCCCTGGAACCTCACAATGCCGGTGGGACCCCCACTACCCCTTCAGCAGGTGGAAAGCACTCTTCCTGTCCTTGACGCGCAGTTTGCGCAGGACCGTCGAGACATGGACACGGACCGTGGTTGGGGAGACGAAGAGCTTGTGGGCGACATCCTCGGTGGACAACCCCTGGGCGAGGAGTTCCATGACCTCCCGCTCGCGCAGACTCAACTTGGCGGCGGCCGCGGATCTACGGGGCAGGATGCTCCGGCCAGGCGCTCTGAACTCCTGCAGGATGCGAATGACGAGCGCGGGGGACATCGCCGCCTCGCCTGACAGTGCCCCGCGCAGCACATCGGGGAGGGTTGCGGGTTCCGTACTCTTCAGCAGGTACCCGGAGGCTCCCGCCCGCAGGGAGTCGAAGAGATCCTCATCGTCAGCAGACTGGGTGAGCATCACGACGGCGGTTTCGGGCAACGTCCTGCTGATTTGCTGAGCGGCGTAGATTCCGTTGCCGGGCATGTTGATGTCGAGCAAAACTACGTCGGGATGATGCTCCAGGGCGAGTTGGATTGCTTCCTCGGCGGACCCTCCCTCCCCGCACACTTCCCAGCCATCTGCTTCCAGCGTCTGGCGAACCTTCGCGCGGATACGGGCATGGTCATCGGCCATCACAACCCGTAGCCGGGGCCCGTCTACCATGTCACCGTCACCGCGCTTCCCTCTCCCGGCCGCGATGTTATATCGAGGGACCCGGGCAAGGCTCGTGCCCTTTCCTGCATGCTGGTCAAACCGTAACCCGCGCCGAGGACCGCGGCACCGGGGACATCGAAACCCGTTCCGTCGTCCTGAACAACCAGGCACTGCTGGTCACCGTCCGCGCTCAGGCGAATACGCAGATGCCCAGCCCGACCATGGCGAACCGCGTTGGCCACCGCTTCGCGGGTGATGCGGACCAGTGCGTGCTGCTGCTCGGCGCTGGCTGCGATGGAGTCATCTAGGTCAACCTCCAAACGGACCCGGTACCTCTGGGACAGCTCCCGCGCCGTCCGATGCAGGACAAGCCCCAAAGCTTCATCCCCGCCATGACCGAAGGCATGAACCGCGGCACGAGCCTCATCCAGCGCCCGATCGCAGCCTGTGAGAATGCGGTCCCTCGCCTGTAGCCCGGGCGGAAGGGACGAGCCTTCCATCCGCAACAGTGCGATCTCCTGGATGACCCCATCGTGTAACTCCCGCGCGAACCGCCGCCGATCCTCGAAGACGGCCACCCGGGAGTAGGCGTCCCAGTACTGCTTTATCTCACGGCTGGCCCCGACCAGGAGCAGGAGGTAGAAGCCGGTTCGCAACATGTCTCCGGTGTAGAACCAGTCCGTATACTGCGAGGGAAACAGAGCGTAGTTGACGCGGGCGAAGGCACCCAGGGCACAAGCCGGGCCGATCCAACACAGCAGCGGGTCGGGGTGGTCCACCGCACGCTTGGTGAAGACGATCGACGCCACCATAAAGCACGCCGCCGCGACCCCTTGGGCGATCAGGAACAGAGGGTGGACTGCAAGCAGCGTAGGTTGAGTGACCGCGTCCACAGACTGCTCGAGAGCCGGGGGCAGCAGGGACCGCCCTTCCCACATGGCCGAGGACATCACGACAACGGTCAGCATGGGCACGACCAGCACCCACCAGCCCGATTTGAAGACCACCTGACGGGCCGGGCTCACCAACGCGGCGGACACGATGAAGAGCGCGCCAATAAGCCTCAGCGTCAGTGGTAGCCAGACATCGAAGGTGTCGCCGCGACCCTCGCTCAAGGACTCGCTCATCCATGACAGACCAGCCCCAGCGACAGCCAGGAGCACGAGGCTCTGGGCGAGTAACAAGTCCTGCAATCTACCGCGTCGCACGAACCGACCGGATAGGAGATACGCCACCAGCAGGGCCGCGCAGGAATCAACCGAGTCCACTACCAGATGCAGGGAAGGACTGCGGTACCCGAAAACCACGGCGGGACTCCACAGAACGAGTCCGGTCACAGCGAGCCCCGCCGCCCATCCGGCCGTCGTCAGCCAAACAGCGCCCCTATGACTTCCCGCATCGATGCGGTCGCCCACCGGCCTCGGCCCCCCCACACCAAGGGACGAGGAGTCTACTTTTCCGAACTCACTTCGTCCCATTTTCAGGCAGTCTTGGAACTCATTTTATAGGCCTGCAGGCACGTGGACCCCAGGTATTTTTCGGCCCTGCACCTGACAGTCAAAGCGCAGTCGTTCCAAGCGGCCACCAGGCCGGCGACAATGCGGGCCACGCGAGCCATGCTCAGGGATTTCGCTGTCCTCCCGACGGGCCCCGCCGCAGGATTACGGGCAAGCGGGAAGCACCAGCGGGCGGACGAGGACCGCTCGACGCCAACTATTCGGACGCACCATTGGATTGGCAGATTCACCATCTAATGTGGATGGACCGGCTGGTTCGTAGGTTGAGAATCATGATGGCAGTGGAGGTCGGAACATGCTGGACGAGGAAGAAGCAGCATCCTTGATATCAGCGTTGCTGCAGAAAGCGGCCGGATCGCGGGTTATTTGGGATTTCGACGGCGTGGTCGGTCACACCGAGCCCCTGCATGAAGCCAGTTACCGCGAATTGGCGGAGCGCCGAAGGTACGGGTTCGCCCCGGACTTCTTCGCTGAACTTGTGGGGCACACCGAGCAGTGGATATGGGAGCGCCTCATTTCGCAGGGCTTCCCAGCTGCGGTATCCGAAGTCCCGGACCTACACCGCGAGCGGGGAGAAGTTGTCGCTGCGGTCGCCCTACGTAGCTTGGAACCCTCGTGGCTCGCTTCGCGGTTGATGCCCGAGCTCGATGGAGTCGCCGACGAACAGGTCGTCGTTTCCAATGGCGACCCGGACCTGATCGCCGCACTGCTTGCCGGCTGGAACCTTCAGCCATTCGTCACGGTAGCCCGCCGGGCTCCGGGGCGCGACAAGGAAGCGATCTTCCGCGAGCTCTGCGTTCCCCCCTGCGTTGTCCTGGAAGACAGCGACACCTACCTGGCGCTGGGGCAGAAGCTTGGCGCGTTCACGGTCGGCGTGCGGCACTCCCACAATCCGCGGGCAACCCTTGAGGCAGATCTGACCATCCACTTGTGAGTCCTCTCAATTCGTATCTGCCACGGAAACGCTGACATTCCCCTACAGTTGGTTGCTCGGCTTCTGTCACGGTTGGATCGACGATCACGGTCACCGTAAAAGGCCTTGAGAATCTGCGGAGGGATTGCGGGGAATGTCAATCCTCGTGGTTCTTCGGCCCGAACAGCGGAAGCACCTCCCTGAACGCTCCGGTCCGGGGCAGGATATGGGTGTGGTCAAGAAAAAGCCCGCTGAGGCAAGCTCCCAGGTCCTATCCAAGAAGGACTACGAAAAGGAACTCCTCCGTTTGCAGGAGGAACTTGTCGCGTTCCAGGAGTGGGTGCGCAAAACCGGGACGCGGCTGGTTGTTATTTTCGAAGGACGCGACACGGCCGGTAAGGGCGGAACGATCCAACGCATCAGCGGTGCGCTCAACCCGCGCTCCTGCCGGGTCGTTGCGCTTCCGGCGCCGACGGAACGCGAGCGCTCGCAGTGGTACTTTCAGCGCTACATTGCCCATCTGCCGGCGGCCGGGGAAATGGTGCTGTTCGACCGGTCCTGGTACAACCGGGCCGGGGTGGAGCGGGTGATGGGCTTCTGCACCGACGAACAATATGCCCACTTCGTCGACACGGTGCCCATGCTCGAGGAGGCACTGATCTCCGATGGGATCGTCCTGGTGAAGTACTGGTTGAGCCTTTCCGACTCCGAGCAGCGCCGTCGATTCCAGAGCCGCATCGATAACCCGGCCAAGCGCTGGAAGCTGAGCCCCATGGACCTTGAGGCGCAGGCCCGCTGGGTCGACTACGCCGAGGCCAAGGACAAGATGTTTGAGTTCAGTGACACCGAGCGCAGCCCGTGGTGGGTGGTGGACGCCGACAACAAGAAGGAAGCCCGGCTCAACCTGATGGCGCACCTGCTGTCGATGTTGCCCTACGAGCAGCCGGAGTTGCCCGACATCGAGTTGCCCGATCGCCAGAACCGGATCTACGAGCGGCCGCCGTTGGACCGCCAGCGGTTCGTGCCCCAGCGCTATGAGATCGAAAAGCCGGAAAAAGCGCCCAAGGGCAAGAAAAAGGATTCCGCAAAGCATAAGTCCCGGTGAGTGGATCACTTGCCGACTGCTGCGACGGGGACTCATTGTCCCGGCGGAGGTACCGGAGGTTCTCCCGGATTCATGCGGGCCTATCTGCCGGCGGGGCGGAGCCCTACACTCGTCCAATGAGGCTTCTGTACGTGACGGAGAGCGTACCCACCCGGGATCCTGAACACGGCGACGGCAGTTCGATGATTTCATGGGAAGTTATCCGAAACCTGCCCGCTGAGATTTCAGTGACGCTCCTCACCTTCGAGGGTCCGGTCGAGGTGGCCGATGAGTTGCGGCAGCGCTGTGAAGCCGTGCACGTCCTGCCCACCCGGGGGCACCTGCCGGCGGCGATCCTATCCGTTCTCAGTCTGTACGACGTCGGGACGCTGGAACGGTCCACCCGGGCTGCGGCTGCCACAGCAGCCCGACTCTCCTCGCGTAGCGACGTGTCGCTCGTCCACGGGCCCCACGTGGTGTTCCTCGCCGGGCAGCTGCGGGGGCCGTTGGTCCTTCAGGCCGTCGACCCGTGGTCGGTTCGGATAGGGATGGAAAGCGGAATGACCCGGGGCTGGAGGAGCTGGTACCGGGCGGTGAAGAGCCGCTTGCTGTTCCAGGCAGAGCGCCGGATCCCCCCACGGGCCCGGCTCCTCACCGTGGCACCGCAGGATGCGGCGCATTGGGAGGAGCGCCTTGGTCGGGAGGTGCACAGCATCACCAATGGCGTCCTCGCCCGTACCAGGACCCTCCAGCAACGGGAGCGTCCTGTCGTCTGTTTCGCCGGCAGCCTCAACTACGGCCCCAACATCTCGAGCGTGGAGATCCTGATTCGAAGGATCGCCCCGATGGTCTGGAGGGAGGTTCCGGAGGCCACGTTCCTCATCGCCGGGCGCCGCCCGGTCCCCGCGGTGCTTGCGCTGGCCGGTCCGCGCGTCGAGGTGCGCGCCAACGTGCCCGATCTGGTCGATGTCTTCAGGGAAGCCGACGTCGCCGTGTTCCCTGACGAATACGGGGTCGGCATTCGAAATTCAGTGCATGAAGCGCTCGCGGCGGGCCTGCCCGTGGTGGCAACCCCTATCGCCGCGCGGGGCCAGGATGTCCACCCTCTGCTCACGGTCGAGGAGGACGCCGGACGTTTCGTGGCGGAGGTGGTGACCCGGCTGACAGGAAACCGGGGAACGCGCGTGCCCGGGGGGAGTGTCACCCCAGCCCGGAGCTGGAGCGATGTCGCCCAGGACTATCTTGAGGAACTCACCACCGCGCTTCACGGAACCTCCGGCAGGCTGCAACAGGAGCCACGGTCGAGATGACGGCCGGAACATTGCGGCGCGTACCGACCAATGACAGGACCGCGCCGGCCCACGAGCCCACCGGGGACTACCTGCCGATGGATTGCTCAGGCTGCCTCAAGCCCCTAAGCTGCTTCTTTGGCGCAGGATAGCCCTGGAGCGCTGGCACGGGCCGGCGCGAAGGGTGCCATGTGGCAGGCGCTGGCGCACTTCCTTGGGCGCGTGATCCTGCTCGTCACGATCGTCGTGCTGACGCGGCTGCTGACCCCCGAAGAGTACGGACTCGTCGCGTTGGCCCTGGTCCTGATGGCGTACGCGGAGACGATCGCAGATGCCGGTGTCACACAGGCGCTGATCTACCTGAAGCCTTCACAGGAGAACTCGCGGGCGGCCCTGCTGATCACCGTCGTGGTGGGGGGCTCGCTCACAGTCGGCGCTGTCATCGCCGCCCCGGAGATCGCCGCCATCTTCGACCGGCCGGAAGTGGAGACCCTGGTCCAGGTGCTGGCCGTCTCCCTGCTCGGCTCCGCCCTGGCTGCGGTCCCCGAGGCGCTCCTGCGCCGGGACCTGCTGTTCCCCCGCCTGACCCTGGCGGCGATTCTTCGTTCGGTGGTCACGGCGTCGCTCACGCTGGGCCTTGCCGTCGCTGACTTTGGGGCGCTCTCCCTCGCTGCGGGAACCGCGGCCGGGACCGTCGCGTACGCCGTCTGCTGCTGGCTCCTGCTGCCGGGCGTCGTCCCGTGGAGGATCTGGCGGGCACGCAGGGATGCCCTCCACGCAAACCTCGCGTACGGCGCCCCGGTCGCCGGAGGCAACCTGCTGGCCCGGCTGATCTTCGACATCGACTACGTCATCATCGCCCTGCTGCTGGGCGCCCAGGCACTTGGCCACTACACCCTCGCCTTCCGCCTGCCCGAGCTGCTGATCATCAATGTGTTCTTCCTGCTGTCGACGGTGACCTTTCCGCTCTATACCCGGGCGCGCGATGATGACGAGCGGCTCCGGGGCGGTTACCTCAAGATTGTCCAGCTCCAGTCCCTCTACGGTGTCACCGCAGGCGCCGGCCTGGCGGTTGTCGCTCCCTTGCTGGTTCCGGTGCTGTTCGGGGATCAATGGGGCCAGGCAGTGCTGCCGCTGGTCTTCCTCTCGGTGTACGCCGCGGCCCGTTCCCTGGGTGCGGGTGCAAACGATATCTACAAGGCGCTCGGGCGGCCCGGACTGTCGGTCGGCATTTCCCTGATCCGGCTTGTCCTGCTGGTGCCGCTCCTGATGTATGCGACCGGCTGGGGAATCGCGGGTGTGGCCGTCGCGCAGTGTGCCGCCGCGCTGCTGTTCACCCTCGGAATGCAGATGGTGGCCGCACGGGTGATGCGGCTGCGGGCACAGTTGTTGCTGCGGGCCGTTACCCCCGGCGTGGTCTGCGGCCTGGCGGTCTCCGTGGTGGGCCTCTCGGTGTCTGCACTGCCGCTCGGAGACGGCATATCCCACCTGGCTGTCGTCATTGCGGCCGGTCTGGGGACGGTCTACCTGATACTCCGAATGGCCTTCACCTCCCTGCACGACGAGCTCGTACGGCTCGTCCTGCGGCGCTGACCGGGACAGCGGGCACGGCCGGGCCGTCCCGCTAGGACCAACTGGAATCGACCAGGTGGCGCCACAACCAAAAATCCCGGTCCCCGGTGATCGCGGCCCGGATCGAGTCTGCTCCCTGGTGCCGCCGGTTATCGCCTTCCAGCCGGTACGCGAGGGTGGCGGCGGACCGGGCCCACGTCGCGAGCGTCAGCGAGGTAGCCAGGTCCGGGTCAACGCCTCGTGCACCTAGATGACGCCGCAGGTGGTCCAGTGCCCACCCGCCGGGTCCGAAAGCTGCATCGAAGGCCGCCGTCTGGCGCTGCCGCGTGTAGGCTCCAGCCACGGATTCGCTGAGATACTGCAGGAAGAATACGAGATCGTGCCCGGGCAGGCCGTCGGGTGAAGACCGTTCCCAGTCAACGACCTGAAGCGAGCCGTCGGCCTGCAGAAAGAGGTTCGGGTGGCTGAGGTCCCCGTGTTCGAAAACGGCGGGAAGGTCAGCATCGGCCAGGGGTCTCAGCAGCGCATGGGTGCGCTCGACGAGCAGGGCCAGTTCGTCGTCTTCCGGCAGTAGGCGCGCCAGGCGGCGCATCGGGCTTTCGATCGTCCGCTCGTACCAGCCGGCGTTCTCCGCTGCCGGACGGGTGACGGGCAGCCGGGCCATGAAGCGCTCCCCGGCGCGTACCGCCCGGGTTGGATCAGCGACCACGCGTTCGGGTTCCAGCGGCGCACCGGTCATAGCCGTCTCAATGAGCACGGCGTGGGAACCCACCTCAAATGCTGCGACCACCTCGGGAATCCCTGTGGCCGCATCCGCTGCCCCAAGTCGGCGCAGCATGTCCGTTTCGCGGAGCACACCCTCATTGTCGCCGGGACGCCGCGGAACCTTCACGACCAGCACGGGTCGGGTTGATCCGACGGCGAAAACCAATGCCACCACGTGCCGGGAGGTGACAAATTGAGGGGTGAGCAGCACCGTAGCCCACTTGTGCCCAATGCCATAAAGCTCACGATCGCTGACCTCAAGGTGTTCGCGCAGGATCGTATCCATAAATGTCATGGCGCGTCTCCGGTCTCTGGGCGGAAGCCGGTGACGGTTCCTTCGGGAATCACGGCGCCGAACAAGCCCAAGGACAGCGCGAGCCCGCCGATGAGTGCCCTTACCCGGCCGAAGCGGACCGTGGAGTGGCGGGAAAGGGTGTTGCGGATCGCGGTTGGTGAGGCGACATCAACAATGCGGGACGGCCGCGTGAGGCTGGGGGCGTGCCAATGGATCTTCACCTCCCGGAATCCCTGGCGAGCCAAGGCACGGCCGATACCCTCCAGTGTTGCGGGGCGCGAGCGGGTGGGGAGAGACCGCCGGGCCTGCACACAGATCCACCCCCCAGGTTCCACGGCTGCAGCCGCCGCCTTGAGCAACTGCCGGTCCGGGGAGGAGACCAGGACAATGTGGAAACTCCTTCCCATGGCGTCTTCCCCGCACCTCGAGATGTGTGAAGCCTGGGCATTGAGCAGCCGGAGCGCCGCCTCGGTGTCCTCACCGATGGCACCGGCATAGCCAATGCTGCGCGGTTCAAGGACCGGCAGCAGGAACCGCCAGTCAAGCAGCCTCCAGAGCTGAAGGTTCAGCGGCGACTGGCGCTCCTGATCATCCTTCTCATAACACGCGGGTTGGTGGAGGGGACCGGCATACTCGTTACGGCCAGGCTCGACGCGATGGCGCGGAGTATCAGTCGGTGATCGGTTCACAGGGGCCATTCCAGGGGTGGAAGAGGTGCTTGGGGGCAGATCGGGCTCCTCAGAAGGTTCACGGTGCCCGCCTCCTGTCCGTCCAGGACTGGACCAGGTAGTTGAAGGGCCCCCGGGCCACCGAATACAGTTCCAAGCGGCCCATTTTTGCCATCTCCACATCCCACTGGTCGGCGATCATTCCGCCAGGAGCGCCCGCGCCATTGGGAAGTGGCCGTGAATTTCTCAGGAGATTCCGAATGGCCCGTGGGCTCTTTCTGAGGGCCCACCAGGCCGTGCGGGGGTTCAGGACGATTTTCGTTATCCATGCGCCGAGGCCGATGCCGTAACCGCGTGCCTGCGCCTGCAGGTCCTCAAGACCGTCCCGGTGGCGGTGCCAGACGATTGCCGAAGGCTGCACTACAAGTGAATAGCCTCGGAAAATTACCCTGGTGAACATGTCGACATCTTCGCCACCGCACGTCCGCGTGCCAGCGCCCAATGCAGTGTCGAACCCCCCGAGGGCCACGGCGCGCCGTCGATCGAGGGCGAAATTTGCCCCTGTGCCAAAACGCCCGATGCAGAAAGGGAACGTCGGAAGGTCCTTTGGTGGTTCAGCCAGGGAAAACATCCTCGGAACCACGTTCTTGGACCAGCTGACCCGGTTCTCGAAATATGCCTGCGTCGGGGAACGGGCCTCACCGGAAGCAACCAGTCCCGTAACGCAGGCGACATGCGGTGATCGTTCGAAGCCTTTAGCGATTTCGGACAACCAATGCCGATCCACCACAACATCATCATCTGTAAAGGCGACGATGTCCCCTCCGGCGTGGCGAAGCCCCGTGTTGCGGGCATTTGAGAGACCCGGAATCGGTTCGGAGACAAGTTGCAGGCGCGGGTCGTCGAACTCCAAGCGCACCAGTTCGCGGGTCTCATCGGTCCGTGCGGCGTTGTCGACGACGATCACATCGAAATTTGGATAATCGAGCGCAAGGATCGCACGAAGGGCGGGACGCAGCATGGAAGCCCGGTCCCGCGTGCAGATAACGACGGTGATGGACCGTGCGGACGATCCGGGCGCGGACGGCTCTGCAGACGGTAGGGAGTCGAGCGCCTCGTCAAGCACGCTTCGATCGAGGACGCCGCCCAGGGTCTCCACGTCCACGAACCCGCGCACCGAACGCCCCTGCCGTATGAGCAACCGCGCCCGTTGGTACCCATCGGCGTTCTTCAGCCGGAGGCTGCTTACACCGGCGAGTACGGTCAGGTCGACCAGGCCGATCCATCGCGCGCCTGACCAGTCCGGCGGTAGGGTGCTCTCCATGGCGGGCGCCAGATCGAGGACGATCTTCCTGCTGCCCGATGAAATCGGGCGTAGGTCCTCCGTCATCGGACGGTTCTCCATTCCGAAGCCGCAGGGGCTGCCTCGGACGGGCGCGACTGGGCGGGATGGGCAAGCCGGCGTCCCCGGAGGTATCCGTCCACAATCACCACCTCATCCACCTGCGAAGCATGCGACGGAGCACCCGCGGCAGGTTCATTGCCCCGCTCAGGGTGGGAACCACAACGCTTACCGAGGCGGCCGGGGACGGGGCGTTGAGAACGGAAAGCGAATTGAAGCCTGCGTACGGGATGGACAAAATTTCACCACTTCGAATGGGTACGATTGTGGCTGGTCCGTGTCGGGGGACAACTCCCATCACAACCGGCGGTACTAATTTCTTAAGCCCACACTAGGTCTTGAACTTTGTAGTTTCGCCTAAACCGGCTACCTAAGTTCTTTTGGGGGTGCTACCCGTAATTTTTTTTCGATACTTGGACAAAGCATCAATCGGGCAAATTCAGGTTGGACTGGCGGACTGGCCCGCCGAATCTTCTCCCAGAAATACTGCGCCCGGTTCATGCAGCGCAGCGAGCAGGACTTCCAACCGGCTTCTGCGCTGGTGCCTGCCGGGAACAATGACGTGCGTCGGCTCAGCACGTGCAGGATCGACCTAGGGTCTGGGTTTGTCCAGTTCCTCGGCGAGCATCACGAGAATGCCGCTGGGGCCACGGAGATAGGAGAGCTTGTAGAGGTCCCCGTAGGTCGCGACGCCGCGGAGCGGGTGGCAGCCGTGCCTCGCGGCGATCTCCAGGGCCTCGTCGATGTCGTCGACCGAGAAGGCGACGCGGTGCATGCCGATCTCGTTGGGCCTCGTCGGGTCCGTCTCGATTGCCTCGGGGTAGAGATATTCAAAGAGCTCGAGGCGGCCGTTGCCGTCCGGCGTCTGCAGCAGGGCGATCCTGGCATGGTTGCCGTCGAGGCCTACGGCGGTGTCGGCCCACTCTCCACTGACCGTGTCGCGGCCGAGCACCGTGAGCCCGAGGTCGGTGAAAAAGGCGATCGCCGCTTCGAGGTCACGGACCGCGATGCCGACATTCTCGAGTCTGATGGGCATGGGGCACACGCTACCAAGCCGCGGCGGATGGCTCCATGGTGGTGCACCCGCTGGAGCCGGCCGAGCGTTCGGCCGGCTCCAGCGCAATCCAGCGCCTCAGGCGGTTTCTTCGCCCTTGTCGTCGACTTCCTCGACCCAGGCCGGCGGCTCGTCGCGGCCCTGCTCCTCGTCCTTCTCGGCGTCCTCCGGCGTCGCCTGCACGATGCCCTGCGCGTGGTGGGTGGGCGCGTAGATCGTGTAGAGGCGCAGCGGTTCGTCCCCGGTGTTCTCGACGTCGTGCCAGGTGCCGGCGGGCACCTGGATGCTCCAGCCGTCCCCAACGTCCTGCTGGAACGACAGGTCATCCTTCGCAGGCCCCATCTTCACGCGGCCCTTCCCGGCGTCGATGCGCAGGAACTGGTCGGTGCCGTGATGCACCTCGAGGCCAATGGCCCCGCCGGGCTCGATCGACATAAGGGTCACCTGCAGGTGCTTCCCGGTCCAGGCAACGCGGCGGTAGTTGGCATTCTCGGTCGTGGCGCTCTCGATGTTGAACGCGTTCGGCTGTGGTCCGTTGTCGGTGATGTCCATAATCGCATTCTGTCGCATGCCACGGGGATGACCAAGGACCGCGGAGGGAACGATGTCGGTCCGCGGGCCGTGGAAGGGTGAAAGGGCTGGTCCAAGACACGGGACCGGGCGGGTTCCGCGGACGGCTACGCGGTCCGTACTGCGGTGTACGACACGTTTCGATCAGGTGAACCGCTGTTGAACGGAGCGTGTATCGGTAATAGGCTTCGATCGGCCCGGAGTCGGGCCGGGTGTCAAGGGTGTTCGACGAACATATGGGCATCTGAAACGCAAGGGGGCACCATGTTCGACCGGATCCTTCACGGGATGCGCCGGGTTGTCCTCGTCGTGGGACGCATCCTGGTCTACGTCCTGATCTGGGCGGGACTCGTGTTGCTCATCGCGGCCGCAGGCATCTATTCCTACTGGGGCAGAATCTCAGTGGGTCAGATGCTCATGAACCTCGTCTCGGTGGAAACCGATGGCGGGGGCGGGGCCATCGTCTGGATCGGCATCCTGGGCGTCGGTGTCGTGCCCCTGCTCATTACCGGTGGGATTGCCCTGTGGCAGTATCTCCGGCGCCGTAAGCGCCGTAATGGCGATGGAGTGCGTTCGCGCCGTTCACAGTGGATTATGCACACGGTTTCCACGGCGCTGGTGGCCGCGGTGGTCGTTGGCGGCATCACGGCCTTCGCCGCCACAGTGAGCGTGGGCGACTACATCAAGGCAGCGAACTCGAATTACGACATCGGCGACTATTATGTGGAGCCGACTATCACCAGCGACGAGGAAAAGCGCAACCTGGTGGTGATCTACCTCGAGTCGGGCGAGGCCACTCTCGCGAACGACCGGCTCTTCGAAAAGGACGCCTTCGCTCCTTTGAAGGAAGCCACACCGGCCTCCGAAGGCTGGCGGAGCGTGGACGATCTCCAGCAGTACACGGGCGGAGGCTGGACGATGGGGGGTCTCGTCGGCACGCAGTGCGGCATCCCGCTGAAAGGCACCGGCCCCGCCGCCGGCAATGATATCGGCGGCGGCCTTGCCACCTACCTGGGTGGGGCCACCTGCGTGGGCGACGTCCTGGACGAGCACGGCTATAAAAACGTCTTCCTGGGCGGTGCCAACGCCTCCTTCGCCGCGAAAGACACCTTCTTGAGGACGCACGGTTACTCCAAGCAGAAGGGCCTCGCGGAGTGGCGCGCCGCCGGCGAGGCCGAGAGGAGCTTCCGCAGCGACTGGGGCCTGAGCGACGAACGCCTCATGGCCAACGCCAAGGAGGAAATTGACCAGTTGCACGCCGAGGCGGCAAGGACCGGTCAGCCGTTCAACCTCTCCATGCTGACGCTGGACACGCACAAGCGGGAGTATGTCTTCGATTACTGCACCGTGGACACCCAGGATGAAGTCACCTCGGTCTTCTTCTGCTCCATGACCCAGGTGGCCGGATTCGTGGACCATATGAAGGAAAAGGGCTACCTCGACGACACCGCCGTGGTGATCATGGGGGACCACCTCAAGTTCCTGGGCGCCGGCGACGCCTTTCACGAGCAGCTGGACAACAACCCCGACCGAAGCATCTTCAATCGGATCTGGGTTCCCGGTGGGGACAGCGACGGCAAGCTGCGTTCCGGCATTGACCAGCTGAACATGTACCCGACAATCCTGGAAGCCGCCGGGCTGAGCCTGAAGGATCATGAGGCCGGGCTGGGCGTGTCCGCGTTCGCCTCGGAGGTGCCGGGGGACTCGGCGCAGGCACTGGAACCGGCTTCCTATGGCGAACTGCTGGAATCCCGTTCCCAGCAGTTCTATGAGAAGGCCTGGACCGGCAGGGACTCCGCCCTCCAGTAGCGCCGTCCACGCCCGGCGCCACGCCGCCTCAGCCGATCCGGGCGGTCACGCTATCCCGATTCGCGCTCCTGCACGAATCATCCTCTGCCCGTGGGCCTGGACCGTACCACCGGGACCTCGTTCGCGGCAGGCAGGGCCGTGGCACCGTAATGCCCGGAGGAGATCTGCCGCTTGACCTGCTCGAGCTCCTCCTTGAGCTGATCGACCGTGGCACGGTATTTCTGGAAATCCGCCTTGCGGCGACGGACCGCGGCGAAACGGATGACGGCGGCGAGAAGGGCGAGCGGGAATGACGCCAGCAGGGCCCAGCCGGACGCGCCAAGGAAGCCCAGCGCGATGGGAAGTGCCTGCTGGAACGCCATGAAATCATTGACCCCGCCGACCACTCCGTCCAGAACGGGATCCAGGCGGGCCAGGAAGTCACCCACGACGGGCGTGCCGGAAAGCGACGGAGCGGTCAGCGGCGGTTCGGCCCCTTCCGACCAGCGCGGATCATCAAAATGGTTCAGGACATAAATCCCGGCACCCGCGCTGAGGGCCGCGAAGAGCAGGACGGCACCAAGCACAGTCCAATGAAGAATGCGCCAACGCCAGATCCCTGCCACCAGTGCGACGACGGCGGGCACAGCCCAGGAAAAAACGCGCAGTTCGTCGAGGCCTAAGCCGCCCAGTAGATCCAAGGAATTCCCC
The DNA here is from genome assembly GCF_054511055.1 of Arthrobacter melezitosi. NCBI lineage: Bacteria > Bacillati > Actinomycetota > Actinomycetes > Micrococcales > Micrococcaceae > Arthrobacter > Arthrobacter melezitosi. The sequence continues at coordinate 18,765 of NZ_JBTNDJ010000016.1, read as the reverse complement.
GCCCCTTAAAGTAAAAATCAATCATCGTTCCAGTCCGAAGCGAGCCTATCCCAATCATCCGCCGTGGAATTCCCGGGCGCACGCGGCGGAGGCGCGCATTGAGCCCTGCTCCAAGAACAGGAACCGGTCCCGGCCGGTGCACCACCGCGCCGACCGCCGGGACCTCCACCCGCACGATGTAATAAAGGACGCCCGTCAGGAAGCCAGCGCCCCACCGGCTCCACCGCCGTCGTCACCTGGGCCAGCCGCGGAAGCGCAACCCGGCCGACGCACCGGTTGACCGGCCCGGTGCGAGGGATCCTGCCGGCAAGTAACACCAGCGGTGCACCCTTGCGTCGGGTGCCCCACGGTGGAACCCTAAAGCTGACCCGAGGGTACAACAAGGGAGGCCAGGATGAACCCGACACAACCTGACACCAGCACCGGCAGCGCGGCGTCGAGCGCTGTGGTGGATATGAAGCTGGAGGTGATTATCCTTCCGGTTTCGGACGTCGACCGCGCCAAGGAGTTCTACGACAGCCTTGGGTGGAGGCTCGACGGCGAATTCATCGACGGGAACTTCCGCGGACTTCAATACACGCCGCCCGGCTCCGGGTGCTCGGTCCAATTCGGCAGGCAGGTCACCCTCGCCGAGCCTGGCTCCGCCCAGGGGATGCACCTGATCGTCACGGACATCGAAGCAGCGCGCCAGGACCTCGTCACCCGCGGTGTGGATGCCAGTGAGGTCTTCCACTGCGAGTCCGGCTATGCGTGCAGGTTCCCTGGCAACGACGCCCCTGTTCCCGGCCCCCACCCGGACCGCGGGACCTATGGGTCGTTCGTCTCGTTCAGTGATCCGGACGGGAACAGTTGGGTCCTTCAGGAAGTGACCCAGAGGTTCCCGGGACGGGTTGAAGGCGGGACCGCGTTTGGCTCGCCCAACGACCTCGCACAGGCGCTTGAGCGCGCCGCCGCGGCGTACGAGGATCAGGAGAAGCGGAGCACGCAGGAAGCCCCGAACTGGGCGCAGTGGTACGCCTCCTACCTGGTTCAGGAACAGAGCGGCGAGGCGCCGCCGTCGTGATCCCGGTGACTGTCCGGGGCAGCAGCGGCCCGGACAGTCACCCTCCGGCTCCCTGGTCGGCCGAGGATCTGCGCCCCTCGGGCTCTTGAAGATGGCCCGGCGGCAGCGGAGGGCGTGATGACGGCACCCGGGTGGGCCGCGCAGGTGCTCGGCGCGGCCCCCCGTGGTTCCTTACTGCGCTTCCCCCTCGAGGTGCCGGGTCGCGTCGTCATACGACTCTTCCGGGGTGCGGCCCTGCTCCCGCGACAGGACGAACGCCGCATACCAGCCTGACCAGTGATGTGGAGCCGAGTTCTCCTCGTATTTGCCGTGGTGTTCCTCCGCCTCGCGGAGAAGTGAGGTCAGTGTCGACACATCCATCGGTGATCCTTTCCAAACGTTGGTTGCTGGTGTCTTCGGGGATCTGGCCTGAGGGACCATTTTTCCCAATCGCACGGCATCTGGAAAGAATATTTCGGGCCCACCCACCAGATGCGTCCGCTGCGCCTGACCGCGGCCTTCACCGAGCACCAGCCAACCCGACCCGGGGTGACCTCCGTGCCCGGCGCTCATCAGCGGGCGAGCTCGACGTCGTCGCCCCGGAGGTTGGCACGGAAGCCGTCGCCCTGGACGGCGACGTCTTGAAGGAGGAGACCCTCGGGCAGGCCCTCGATGTCGTGCTCAATGGTCACGAACCCGCGCACGACGGCGGCGGTGGCGTCGGAGAGGAAGTCCGGCCCGCCAATGTCGATCGAGCGGGGCTCGACAACGAGCCTGCCGTCCTGGGCCTCGACGGAGCCGGTGGCGGTGACGCGAAGTTCCCGCCCAAGGACCTCGACGGTGCGGACCACCGTGGCCTGGCCGTTGTCGGCGGCACGGACCACGGACCCGCCGCCGAGCTCGTCCGCGATGACCTCGAACGGGACGGTCGCGTCCACGGCCAGCCGTGCAGCGACGGTCCCATCGGGCCCGGTGACCACGTCCTGCCCGACGGCCCGGACGTCGCGGAGCAGCGAACCCCCGGTCGCCACGGTCCCGGCATCCAGTTCAAGGTCCCCAAGCCAGACCTCGTCCCCGCGGAGGTCGGCGGGAGGCCCTGCGCCCGGCAGTTGGTCCGCGCCCTCAGTCGGCGACGGCCCGGGACCCGCTTCGCGGCGGCCTGCCGGTTCGCTCACGACCCACCAGAAGATGACGACCGCAACCCCTAAGACGAGGACCATCCCAACAGCACCGATCAGCCAGTCCTTCGCGCGCGTCCACTCCATGAGGACAGTCTGATGGCTCGCCGCCGGGGGCGCGACACCCTGCGACGGCTCCACACACTGGTGCTCCTGTCGGCGTCCTACCTACCGCACGGCCTCGAGCGCCTGCAGGATGACATCGGTAACAGGCTGGGGCTGGGACACCATGATGACGTGGGAGCCCTCGATCTCGGTGATCGTGGCCTTCGCCCGCTGCGCCATGGAACGCAGCACGTCGCTGCCGGCGGCCCTGTCCCCGGTCGGTACGACCGCCCAGGAGGGCAGGGTCTTCCAGGCAGGAGTTCCGGTCGGCTCGCCGAAGGCCGCGGCGGCGACGGGGCGCTGCGTGGCGGCCATCACCGCGGCCTCCTTCTCGGACACATCCGCGGCGAACGCGTCATGGAACTTGGCAGGGTCGACCACCAGTTCCACCGCCGTCTCGGAGCCCTGCCCGGTGGGGTACTGGTAGGGGATCAGCGCGGTGTTGAGGACGCTGTCGGTTGATCCGTTTTCGATGCCCTCAAGGGTCTCTCCCTCGTCGGGGGCGAAGGCCGCGATAAAGACCAGACCGACGACGTTATCCGTTGCGGGGGATGCGTTCGTGATGACCGCTCCACCATAGGAGTGCCCGACGGCGAGCACCGGCCCGGGAACCTGCCCGATGGCGCTGGCGACGTACGCCGAATCATGGGAGATGCCGCGCAGCGGATTGCTGACGGCGAGCACGGAGACGCCGGCTGCCAGGAGGCGCTCGACGACGCCGTTCCAGCTGGAGCTGTCGGCAAACGCGCCATGGACGAGGACCACGGTGGGTCCGGCGGCTGAATCAGGGGTGGACTGGGTCATTTCGTCTCCTGTGGAGGTGGATGGGCGATCTCGTGCCTGCGTTCGCCGAAACCGTCCCTGGAACTGATCGTCCCCCGCAGTCAATTCTGGCCAGCGACCCTCAAGGTGACCTCACGCGGGCGTCAACTTTGTGGGGGTTTCGGATGAACCCTCAACGTCGCAGGGCAGGCCGGCCGGTCCGCCCGCGTGTGCCCACCCGGGCGGTGGCGCCGTCAGCGGCGTAGCCCTACATCCATTCCCGGCGCCGCAGCGGGGGCTCTTCCCCGCCCGGACGCTGCACCAGCACCTGATTGACGCCGTTGAGTCCCCGCTCGAATCCAAGTGCGCTCGCCGCCATGTACAACCGCCACACCCGGGCCCGTCCCTCGCTGGTGAGGCGGACCGCCTCGTCCCAGTTCTCCTCAAGGTTGCGCACCCACGCCCGCAGGGTCAGCCCGTAGTGTCGGCGCAGCGCTTCGACGTCGAGCACTTCGAGCCCGGCCGCTTCGAGGGCCCCCATCATGACGGTCAGGCTCAGCATCTCGCCGTCGGGAAAGACGTAGCGGGGGATGAAGGAGTCCGGATCCGGCGGCATCTCACCGGCATTCCACGAGATCGCGTGGTTGAGCAGCCGCCCGCCCGGCCGCAGCAGCCCGTACAGGTGGGATGCGTAGTTGCCGATCTGTTCCCGGCCGACGTGTTCGGCCATGCCGATCGAGCTGATCGCGTCGAACGGCCCGTCGTCGACGTCGCGGTAGTCCTGGACCCGGATCTCCACGAGGTCCGTCAGGCCTCCGTCGGCCACCCGCTTCCGCGCGAGGGTCGCCTGCTCCTTGGAGAGGGTGACCCCAACGACGTCGACTCCGTAGTTTTTCGCGGCGTGCAGGGCAAAGCTGCCCCAGCCGCAACCGACGTCCAGCACCCGCATGCCCGGCCTCAGGCCGAGCTTGCGGCAGACCAGGTCGAGCTTTGCCTCCTGGGCCGCGTCCACACCGGTCTCTTCGTTTTCCCAGACCGCGCAGGAGTAGACCATCGACGGACCGAGGACGAGCGCATAGAAGTCGTTGCCGACGTCGTAATGGTGGGAGATGGCCGCGGCGTCGCGCTTCTTGGAGTGCTTCCGTCCCGACCGGCTGACGTCCACCTCCTCCGGCGGTGGCGCAGGCGGTAGTCCCAGCGCACCCACCCGGAGGGCGGTCCGGAGCAGCTTCGCGCGCTCGCCGAGGGTTGGCGGGCGGAATGCCTTCCGTTCGGCGAATTTGCCCACGGAGCTGAGCGCCGCGAAGGTTTCGAAGAGATCGCCGGGCCCGTCGATGTCCCCGGCCACATACGCACGGCTCAGCCCGAGCTGATTCGGAGACCACAGCATCCGCCGCAGGCCCTGCCGGGAACGGAACTCGATCTCGGGGGCGGCCGCCGGCCCCGCTTCGGATCCGTCCCATGCCCGCAGCCTGAGCGGGATCTCCGGGGTCCCCAGGACGATCCCCAGGGCTTCTGCCAAGCGTGGTGCCACTCCGGTTCGTTTCGCCATGCCTCCTTGTCTACTACGACTTTTGCGGAGGAGCCAGAGGAAGTTCGGCATCGGACGACCCCGCAGCCGGTTCCGCCGCAAGGGAACGGCTAGGGTTACCGGATGGACTTCGACTGGCTCCGGCGGGCGTGCCTGTCCTTTCCCGGGGCCTACGAGGACTACCCCTTCGGCCCCGAAACGGCGGTGTTCCGCGTCCGGGTGAGGCGGCGGGGCGGGACGCCGAAACCGGACAAGATCTTCGCCCTCGTCGGCCTCGACGCCGTGCCGTTGTCCATCTCCCTGAAGTGCGACCCGGCGCTCGCCGTCCAGCTTCGCGCCGCGCACCCCGAGATCACGGGCGCCTGGCATCTGAACAAGAGGCACTGGAATGGCGTGAGGCTCGACGGCGGCCTGCCCGATCAGACCGTGCACGACATGATCGAGGACTCCTACGACCTGATCCTCGCCTCCCTGCCGGCGCCCGACCGGGAAACCCTTGGCTGGTCGGCGGGCGGGCCCTGACGGACGCCCGGACGCCGGCTGCCCCGCCGTGGGGTTGGCCGGATTGGTGGAGCGGGACGGGCGGCCCGGGGTACGCTTCGTGCAAATCCGGCGGTCGAAGGAGACGCATGGGAAAGCTCATCTACTCCATGATCACCTCGCTCGACGGCTATGCCGAGGCGGAGGGCGGCCTTGGCGCCGGGGCCGACGTCGAGGAGGTCCACACCTTCATCGGTGACCTTTTCCGCCCGGTCGGCACCTACCTCTACGGCCGGCGGATGTACGAGACCATGGTCTTTTGGGAGACCGCGCACACCGAGCCCGACGTGCCGCCGCACATCCTGCAGTACGCCCGCGACTGGCAGGCCGCGCAGAAGATCGTGTACTCCACGACGCTGGAGGCGGTGTCGAGTGCGAAGACCAGGATCGAGCGGACCTTCGACCCGGACGCGGTGCGCCGGCTCAAGGCCGAGGCTGATTCCGACCTCACCGTTGACGGGCCGACCCTCGCGGCGCAGGCGATCTCAGCCGGTCTGGTGGATGAGTACCACCTGTTCATGACCACGACCGTGGTCGGCGGCGGCAAGCGGTTCTTCCCCGACGGCGTGCGCCTGGATCTCGAGCTGGTCGAGGAACGTGCCTTCGACAGCGGACTGATCTACGCGCGCTACCGGACCCGCTGAGCCGCCCCGGTCGGTGACGGCTTCGAAACTGCAGGGTGGGAGCGTCGTTCCCGCTGTCCGCACCTGAGGGAAGGCAATCCACCTGCCCGGAATATCGGTGTCACTGCCCGCGTTGAATCGGCCATCACCCACCCGGGATCCGGGGCCGCGGCACCGCTCAGGTCCGGGATTCACAATCAACCATCACGCACCGCGCCTGCGCCACCTCACCGTGAACGCCCTTGGCTTGGTGCCAAGGAGAATGATGAACACCACCACCATGAAGGCCTTGCGCTCCCACCGCCGGGGCGGAAGCGAAACGCTCGTCTATGAAGACGCGCCGCTGCCGACCCTGCAGGCCGGTGACGTTTTGGTTGAGGTCCACGCGGCTGCCATCACGTTCGACGAGTTCCATTGGCCCGAAACCTGGGTCGACGAGGACGGCAGGGACCGCACGCCCATCATTCCCTCCCACGAGGTCTCCGGGATTGTTGCCGCGCTCGCGGAGGACGTTGACTCGTTCAAGGTCGGAGACCGCGTCTTTGGGCGCCTGAGCTTCACCCGCGATGGGGCAGCCGCGGAATACGTCGCCGTCAGTCAGACCGACCTGGCACTCGCCCCCACGATTCCGCACGCCGAAACGGCAGCCGCCCCGCTGGCGGCGCTGACCGCCTGGCAGGCCCTGGTCGAGCACGCCAGGCTCCGTGCCGGCGAGAAGGTCCTCGTCCTCGGCGCCGCAGGCGGGGTCGGCTCCTACACGGTCCAGCTCGCCAAGGCACTCGGTGCCACGGTGGCCGGATCCACCCGTTCGGCCTCGAACACCTTCGCCGCCACGCTGGGTGCGGACGAACTGGTTGTCGTGGGATCGCCCGACTTTGAGCGGGCCACCGCCGAAGCCGACGTCGTCATCGACACCATCGGTGGGCCCATCCTTCACGACGTCGCCGCGCTCATGCACGACGGCGCCAGGCTCATCACCCTGGGGGAACCCATTCCGGCCGGACTGACCGAAGGCAGGAACATCGAGGCCACCTTCTTCATCGTAGACTCCAACCGGGAACAGCTCGACCGCATCGCAAACCTCCTCAGCCGCGGTGAGCTGCGGCCGGTCATTGCGGCGACCTACCCGCTCGAGCAGGGACGGCGGGCGTACGAGGAATCACCGGCCCTGAGGCGGCCCGGCAAGACGGTCCTGGTCGTCCGGGACTGATTGCCGCGATTCCCCTCGAGCCCCCACGCGGACTCAGCCCATCATTCTCACCGACCTGAACACGCCCTAGGAGAAACAATGCCTGGCTCCGCCCCGGCCTCGAGCGCCACGACCACCCAGTACCGCCCAGCACCGCCGAACACCCACCAGATGGCGCTGATCATCTGGCTGTCGGTCTTCCCGACCCTGACCGTCATCAACCTGGTCTTCGGCCAGTGGCTGGAGCTGCTGCACCCTGCGCTGCGCCCCTTGGTCCTCGCCACGGTTGCGGTTCCCATCGTCATCTACGGGATCGTGCCCCGGCTGCTGCGCCTCCGCGCACGCATCATGACCCGCCGCGCAAACCGCAGGGCGCGCGGCTGAGTCAGGTGCCTGAGGGCGGTTGATGTCCGATTTCGACGGGACCCGTGGGATTTCCACGGGTCCCGTCGGCATGACGCCGAACCCCGGCCCTGAGGCGCCCTATTCCTGCCCCGGTGTCAGGGACCGGTACGACACCGCCTCCGCCGGTATGAGGGCCGGAGACCCGGGCCGGGAGTTGTCAAGGACGAAATCCGCCTCGGCGGCAGGGTCGCAGGACTTCAAGTAGAGTTTCTGGCCTTCCACGTAGCGGCGCATTGCCGGATCGTCAGGGTCGGCGGGGGATCCATCCCGCAGGGACATGCGGTGCGCTGTGACCGCGAACGGCACGTCCAGGAACACCGAGCAGTTCCACCTGCTTCGGATTTCCTCGCGGTGCAGGAACATGCCGTCGATGACGACGATGGTTCCGGACGGGGCAAACCGGGCAGGCGGCCGGACTGGCTCATCGGATTCCAGGTCGTGGCACGCCGGGCGGAACCAGCCGGTGCCACCGGGGCCAAGCGGATCGAACACATCCTCGCGGAGGCGCCGGTAGTTGTAGGAATCAAGCCAAAACCCCTCGGGTGATGTCCGCCCGCGCCGGTGCCGGATGCCCCGAGTGTGGTGGAAATCGTCAAGACTGACCCGCACCACCGGCAATCCCTGGCCTGTCAAAAAAGCGGCCAGTGCGTCCGCGAAAATGGTTTTCCCGGCACCATCGACCCCGTCCACTCCAACCAGCAGACGCCCGACACCATCCTGCCGCCCACCCAGCACCTGGCCGATCCCGGCGCATACCGCTGCGCGTCCCGAGGTGCTCTCACAGCTATCCGTCACACACCGAGCCTAAACTGGTCGGTCCGTGGGAGGCACCGAAGGGAGAAAGTCGAGCCTCACTGGTCAGCGGATGGGTGCCGCCAGGGCGTCCACGAACTCCTGCCGGGTGTCGAGCCAGGGGAAGTGGGCTGCGTTGGGAAGTTCAATGAAACGGGCGGAGGGGAAGTACGCGGCGAGCCGCCGCACTGCCGGAAGCGGCGACGCTCGGTGTAATGAGGATCAGCCCGCTGACCTGATCGGGGCGCCTGCATCGGGGCAGCCCGGCGAGGTCGCCGAGATACGCGGAGTCCCTGCATGGCCCAGTCTCCCAGAGCGACGCACATCAGCAGCGACACAGGCGAGACGAGTGACCGCCGGACTAGAGTGGGCCCATGGTCCCGATGGACAATCTGCTGGCCTTCGCGATCGCCTCGGTGGTCCTTATCGTCATTCCCGGTCCCAGCGTCCTGTTCGTCATCGGACGATCCATTGCGCTCGGGCGTCGAGCCGGCGTGTTGAGCGTCCTTGGCAACTCGCTGGGCACAGTGCCGGTGATTCTGGCCGTTGCATTCGGTGTGGGCGCCGTTGTTGCCTCCTCCGTCGTTGCCTTCACGGCCATCAAGATCGCCGGCGGCGCATATCTGGCCTGGCTGGGAGTCCAGGCCATCCGCCACCGCCACCGCCATGCCCCCGTACGCGATACCAGAAGGGGCCCGGCCTCCGCGCTGAAGCTGGTGGGTCAGGGCGCCGTCGTCGGGGTAACCAATCCGAAGACGCTCGCCTTCTTCGTCGCCGTCCTCCCTCAGTTCGTCGACCCGGCGGCTGGAGCCGTCTGGGCGCAGATGCTCCTGCTCGGTTTCACCTTCCAGGCTCTTGCGCTGGTCTGCGACAGTGCCTGGGCCGTGGCGTCAGGCACGGCCCGCGCCTGGTTCGCCCGGTCACCTCGGCGGATCTCCGTCCTCTCCGCAACGGGTGGCGTCATGATGGTCGGGCTCGGCGGTACCCTCGCCCTCACCGGCACCCAGACCTGACGCGTTGGTGGTGTCGCCGGGGGAGCGCCGGGGAGCATCTCGGTCGTCGCCATTTTGTCGCCTGCTGCACGTGGCGGTGGACGCCCGGCGCGTCAGTGCAACGGCGGGCCGAACCAGCGAAGCAACTGCTCGTCGAGGTCCGCTTGGTCATCGCCGGCCCACGCCACATGCCCGTCCGGTCGAACCAACACGGCCGCTGCGTCCAAGGCGTCGCTGCCATCCACGACGCCGTCCACCCGATCCGCCCAGCCCTGCACGGAGAGCCTGCCGGTCCGGTCGAGCAGCAGTCCGCGGCCGTGGTGCATCAACCCGTACAGGCGCCCCCGCGTCAACGGCAGATCCCGGAGCCGCCGGCCGAGCAGGTCCGGTCCCGGACCGAAGTCGTAACGCACCCCGAGAGCGGTGATCTTCTCGACCAGGAAGCGGCTCACGACCTCGAAGTCAATCAGTTCCGCCATGAGCCGGCGGACGGCCTGCGCGCCCGGCCCGGCGGACATCAGCTCGCTCTGCGCGAGGGTGTTGTTTAGCACGTCGGCGCCGACGGGGTGCCGTTCGTCGTGGTAGCTGTCCAGCTGGCCGGCCGGTGCCCAGCCGTCGATCGCCGCAGCCAGTTTCCAGCCGAGGTTGAACGCGTCCTGGATGCCGAGGTTCAGCCCCTGCCCGCCGAGCGGAGGATGGACGTGCGCGGCGTCGCCCGCCAGGAATACCCGTCCAACCCGGTAGCGCTCGGCTTGACGGGTGGCGTCACCGAACCGGGACAGCCAGCGGGGCGAATGGACACCGAAGTCGGTGCCGGCGAATTCGCGCAGCTGGCGCTTCACCTCCTCGAGCGTTGGCGGTATCCCGCGGTCCTCGGCGACGCCAGCGGCCGGTACGACGACGCCGTGCAGACCGTTCCCGGCCGGGCCGACGCCGAATCCCTTCTGGGTTTTGCGGACCTCCTCCACGATTGCTTTTACTTCCTCCGGTGGGGCAGTCAGCTCCATTTCACCGCGCAGCCATTCGTGTCTGGCCGGTTCCCCGGGAAAAGCGACACCGAGCGTCTTTCTCACCATGCTGCGGCCGCCATCGCAGCCAACGAGATAGCGTGCACGCAACTGCATGCCGTCGGTGGAGTTCACGGTCACGCCCTCGGCGTCCTGATGCAGGTCGACCAGCCCGACACCCCGGCGGATATCCGCGCCGAGGCCGGCCGCGTGCTCGGCCAGCAGGCGGTCGGTGACCGGCTGCGGAATACCGAGAACGTACGCGTGGGCACTGTCGAGGTGATCGGGCCACGGTTTCTCGATGCCCGCGAAGTGACCGGCCCCTGGATACTGCCGGCCGTGCTCGAGGAATCGCTCGAGCAGTCCACGCTGATCCAGGATCTCGATACTGCGGGCATGTAGACCGAGGGATCGGACCTGCGCGGTCGGCTCTGTCTCCTTCTCAAGCACGACGACGTCCACATCGTGAAGTCGAAGTTCGCCGGCCAGCATCATGCCGGTAGGTCCACCGCCGGCAATAATTACGTCAATCATGAGATCCCCTTCAGGAAGGTCACCGCGGCCGGGGCTTCTGCACCGTCGACCGGCGCAGTCCGTGTCTCTTCCGGCCGCAGCAGGCTATTCTGCCCGTGGAAGGGGGCCTTGCGGCAAGGGCCCCCCGGAGCTATATCCTGAAGATGGCAGGGAGATCACGGTCTCGCTGCCTTTCGTTTTGCGGCCGCCTACTTCGAATCGAACACTATTTTCTCCGTGACAGTTTCTTCGTCGGCTGGCTTTCCATAGACCAGGGTGTAGCGCGCGTAGGGAACGCACTCTCCATCTCTGGAGGTGTGGTGGCCATACCAGCGGAGGAAGACTTCAAAAGGATTTCCGGCCGCTTCCGACTTGGCCCACTCGATGACATCGGTGACTTGCTCTGCATTGTCAACGTCCCACTCATCGACAAACCAGGCGGAGCGCTCAGTGGGAGGCGGAGTCCACAGCCGCACCCGGTATTCCGGCGGGGCGTCATCGCTGCCCACCGGGTCATTGGCTTGTGCTTGAGCTATTCGCATTTCCGCAGCCTATCCGGTGTGCCCAGCCCGAACAGGTCACCATCACGGTAGATTGCCCGCGAATGCCAGACACGGGACGACGCCGCATTGTGGCAGGTTGTACGGCGACATTCGTACTGCGGCCCAGCAATGAAGCCGGTCTGTCGTAGGCTCGTCCCCATGGGAGAAATCACGGGGGCTGCCGGGCGTCAATTCATCGTCCTCACGGCGCTGGCCGGGCTGGTTGTGGCCCTGGCCGCCTGCACCGCGTCGAGCGGGTCGAACCACAGCGAGGCGCCCCTGATTGCCGTCGGGAAGGAGTCTCCATCGAGCGCCCCAAGCGTGCAGCGTCCCGCGGAACTGTCGCTCGGGCTCGAGCCAGCCGACGTCGTGCTTCAAGGCGCCGCCGGTGATGCAACGAGCCCTGACCGCCAGAAGGGCACCGGGGCGACCATTCCCGCCGGCGAGTACACCCTGCGTACTGCGTGCAGGGGACCGGAGGCGCTTACCATCGACCTCACGGGGGCGCAGGACACGAATGAACTGCTTGCGGTCCCGTGCACCGAACTGCCGGTGGCCACGCCCCTCTCGGTGCAGGCAGACGGCGGGCTGCTCGGCTTCAATGCCCGGGTCGATGTTCCGGTGGACTACGTCTGGGCCGTCACCGTGGGGGATTGAGGTCACGAGGGGGTGCCCCGAAGGTCAATGTCACCGTGCGGCCACTGGCTCACGTCGCGGACTGCGGAGCAGATGAGGTTGAGCGTGCCGCATCACGCGGCTGCCGAGGCCATCCCCGCGTGCCTGCTGATCGACCAACACGCCTCCCGTACCAGCGACGACGACGTCATAAGCGCCCACTGCTATTACGCGACGCTGGAAGCCGACATGCGCCACCACCACGGAACCCCGGAAGGCCAGGACGTGGAAGTCCGCTGGTGAGTAGCCGTAGGGCGCGTCGGGGTTCCACCGCTCGTAGTCGCCGAGGTATTCGCTGTCGAAGAGCCTACCGAGCTCGTACAGTTCGGCGGTGCCTAGATCCAGATGACGCTTCACCTTCACGGTCTCATTCACCGTCTCAGGGTAGGTCGTCGCATCCGCGGGCACCGCCGTCGGGAGTCGCGTGGAAATGGGTTTTTGCGACGCCGACAAGCCTGCCTTCGACCTCGGCAACAACCACCAGCCGTTCAGGCGTTGTGTCGAGCATGTCCGCACTCCAGCGACTGCGGCCACTGGCCGCACTGATCTGATGCACGCCTTCGACGTCGTCTGGGTTCGCCCGGCGTACCAACGTTGCCGGTGACTTACCGCGGTACACGGGCGTGGGCATCATCTTTCTGGAGCCAGCCGATCACCCAGCGTCTGAGGGCGAAGGCGGCAGGGACGAGGGCGAGGGAGAAGAGAAGCCCGAAGAGCATCGCTGGACCGCCGACGTGTGCAACAGACCCGAGGTACACGCAAACACCCGCGAAGATGAGGGCCAAAACGGAGGGGGAGAGCTTCCTGGTTGGTCATATAGCGATCACCGTCCTCCGGTCGAATGTTGAATCTGCTGCCTCGAACCTATGGTCCGATCGTCGTTCGGACCAGCGCCTGAGCCGAGGCAGCACGGTTTTGTGGCTGTACCGAGACATGGTTCACCGGACGAATCTAATGGACGGAGAATCCGCCATCGACGGTGAGGAGCTGTCCGACGACGTAGCCCGATGCGGTGCTGGCCAGGAAGACGGCTGCTCCGGCGAAGTCCTCCGGGACGCCGTTGCGTCCGATGAGCGTGCGTGCGGCCAGTGCCTGGACGGTCGCCGGGTCTGAACTGAGGCGATGATTTAGGGGGGTCTGCACGAAACCCGGCACCAACACGTTCGCGGTGACACCAAAGGGCGCCCATGCCTCGGACTGCGACCGGGCCAGGGCCTCGATTGCCGCCTTTGACACCCCGTAGGCACCACTGGAGGCGAACGGACGGTGTGCCTGCTGGGAGCTGATGTGAATGACCCGGCCGAAGTCGCGTTCTGCCATGCCGGGGGCCAGGCGCTGGCCGAGGATGAAGGGCGCCTCGAGGTTCACCCGCATGGTGGCGTCCCAGGTGGCCTCGTCCAGGTCGGGCATCGGTGGGCGAAGGTTGATACCGGCCGAATTCACCAGGATGTCCACTTCGCCGACGGCATCGGCAAGTGCGTGCGTCCCCTGGCGGGTCGAGAGGTCCGCGACGATGCCGTCAGCGGAGCCCCCGGCGGCGCGTACCTCCTGGACCGTGGAATCGATCGCCGCAGCGGTCCGGGCCGCAACGAGCACATGTGCCCCGGCACCGCCGAGCGCCAGGGCGATCGCTTTGCCAATACCGGAACTTCCTCCTGTCACGAGTGCTACGCGCTCATTCAAGCCGAACAGATCGCGCAGGTACGTCGACGGGTCCATCGCACGAGCTTACCCACACGCGCCGACCACGGTTTATGCCGCGGGGAGCCTCCAAGCCGGCGGCGCGGTGGCAAAGTGGAACCCTCCTGCGCACGTGGCCGCCTCATCGCAGGCGTCGTTTAGGGCACGCTGTCGTTCAGACGTTGGTACATGAGGTGGTCCCGCCACGTACCTGCGATCTTCAGGTATTTCGGAGCGAGACCGTATTGTTCGAAGCCGGTTCTGGCGAGGACGTTCTGAGAAGCGACATTGTCGACCAATGTTTCGGCTTGGACGCGGTGGAGTCCCAGCCGCCCGTAAGCGAAAGCGACCGCTGCACGGACCGCCTGCGTCGCTAGGCCCTTACCTGTCCGGTCCTCCGCCAGCCAGTACCCTATGCTGCACGACTGGAGGGCACCGCGAACGACGCCGCTGAGCGTCAGCCGGCCCGCGATGGTGCCGTCGTCGTCCAGCACAACCCACGGCATCGCCTCGCCACGCTCATGACGGGCGAGCGCTGCTTCGATGTCGGCGCGCTGACCGGCCACAGTGAAATAGTCGTCGTTTCGAACGGGGTCCCATGGTGCCAGGAAATCGCGGTTGCGCACCTGCAACTGGGTCAATGCTTCATCGTCACCAGAGGAGATAAGTCGGATGCGTGAAGTCATGACCCTACTTTCGCAGATCACCTCGCTGCTTTCGTCCTACCCGAGTGTCTATGAATGCACCCTCACCAGAATGAACATCACCGGACACAACGTGCGAGGCCCACACGCGCAATTCCCTTAGAACAGGGGCCAGGGAACCGCGGGCATCCCTCCGCTCGGAGCCGGGAACCGCCCTGCCAAGCGCAACCGGGTGCAGCGCGCGGCGAGCAAAGCAATTTCTTCCGCGCTGAGCAGGTCCGCCAGGTCCCGGCCCAGCTCACCCTGCAGTGCTTCGATGACACGGTCGATGCCGTCGAGTTCCTCGGCGCTGAGCGCGTCTCCCAGCCACCCCCACAGCACCGTGCGCAGCTTGTGGTCTCTGTGGAAGGTGAGCCCATGGTCCACGCCGTGCCGGCGGCCGTCCGACATGGCAAGGATGTGGGCGCCCTTGCGGTCGGCGTTGTTGACGACGACGTCGAACACGGCCATGCGTCGCAGCGCCGGCGAGTCTTCGTGAACGAGGGTGACCCTCCGTCCGCTCTCGTCCCGTCCTTCGAGCACGGGCTTCCAGCCGGTCTCCGGCACGTCGTCCGCCGCCACCAGATCCACGGCGTTCTGGGCCGGATCCTGCTCCTGCCAGAGCTGCACCATGCCTTCGCCGAGCGGACCATCGCGCAGCCAGGTGTGGGGTACGACGTCCCAGCCGAGGACCTCGGAGACCAGGTAGGCGGCCACTTCCCGGTGGGCCAGGGTGCCGTCGGGAAAATCCCACAGCGGACTTTCCCCCGCTATTGGCTTATAGACGACCGCCACACCGCCGATGCTTCCCAGGAAGGTAGCGTTCGACGCCGTCGTGATGCGGCCGGTGAGCGTCATTTCGGCGGCCGCAAGGTCGGGCGCCGGCATCAGGCCTCGGGAACCGTGCAGGTATGCCCGTCGGCGTCGATGGGGTAACCGCAGAGTGTGCAGATCGGACGCCCGGCACCCACGACCTCACGGGTGCGCTTGGCGAAGGCGCGGGCGGTGCCGACCGGCATCCGAACCCGCAGCACTTCGGAGCCTTCGTCGTCGTCATCGAGCGGTTCGTCGTCGTCATCGGCGTCGAGATCGGCGAGAGGGTAGGCCTCGATGACGATCTGCGCCGTCGTTGGATCCCACCCCAGGCTCATGGCGCCGGTCCGGAACTGTTCCTCAACGGCCTCCAGTTGGTCGTTGTCGACAAGTTCGATGGGCGTGCCCGTGGGAACGCTGAAGGGGTTGCCCTCAAGGGTGATGAGCTGATCGAGGATCTCGTCGATCTTCTCGGCGAGCTGTGCCGACTGCTGCTTTTCAAGGGCGATACTCACGATCTGCTTCCCCGTGCGTACCTGCAGGTAGAACGTTCGCGACCCCGGAAGGCCGATGGTGCCGATGACGACCCGGTCAGGCCAGGAGAACTCGTGAACAGTTGTAGGCATAGGAGCATTTTAGGCGCTTGGGGTTCATGGCGCCTTGTGCCCTGCACCACCACCCACCGGCGCATCGCCGGTGGGGACGCTGTTCGCCAACCACGACAGGTCCCCGGCGTCGGTGTTGGTCGCGTAGACGCTCGGCCGACTCGAGCCGTAGCGCACGATCGACACCGAGGCCGGCCCGACGGCGATGCGCTGGAACATGTCGAGGTGCATGCCGAGCGCGTCGGCGAGGATCGACTTGATGATGTCTCCATGACTCACCGCCACCCACACGGCTGCCGGCCCGTGCTCAGCTTCGAATGCTGCATCGTGGCGCCGGATCGCTGCCACCGACCGGGCCTGCATGGCGGCCATGGATTCGCCGCCGGGAAAGGTGACGGCGGATGGTTGGAACTGGACAAGCGACCACAGCGGCTCGGTGGCGAGATCGCTGAGCATTCGCCCCTGCCACTGGCCGTAGTCGCACTCGGTAAGGTCGGGATCGACCGGGGTGTACGGGGTGCCGCGCTGGCGATCGAGGATGAACTGGGCGGTCTGCCGACACCGCTCGAGGGGGCTCGACACCACCCCGACGACGGGCACGGCCGCGAGCCGGTCGCCGGTCAGGGCCGCCTGGTCGCGCCCGACCTCGTCCAGGCCGACGCCGGCGGCGCGACCGGCCAGCAGGCCGGTGGCATTGGCTGTGGTGCGGCCGTGCCGCACGAGAATCACTGTCGCCATCCGCCCAGCCTAACCACTCGTTCGACGGCGGCGCTCACCGACACTGAAAGGGATGTGTCGGCCGAGAAGTTCAGCTTGGCGTTGGATGACTTGGGTGAGGTGCCCTTCGAAGCCATCGGCCCACCTCGGTGTCAGGTCTCGGTCAGGCGTCGTGCGTAGTTCGCCATCGAACGCTGATAGCGGGGTAGGTGCGGGATCAGGGCTTCGAGAGCGACGCGGAGGGCTTCGTCGTTCCGCCCTGCGTCCCGGAGGGCCAGCGCACGAACGGCGCTGGCCGCCCCGCCCAGCGCGTGCGGGTCGGCATGGGCGAGGACGGTCAAGGCGTCGTCGATCCGTCCGAGGGCCCGGAGGGAGCTGGCCATTTGTACATGGGTTCGTGTGTGTCTTACGGGATCCAGTCCGGCGGCAAGCCCTGCCTGGTAGAAGGAGACCGCCTCCTCGGTTCGTCCAGCGGAGTCTCGGATGCATGCGCGTTCAAAGTGCGCGCGGCCGTCGGTGGCCGGACAGGCGAGAGCAAGCCCGTCCAGTTCTTGAATGACCTCGTCCCCGTCGGAGGGCGATGACTCAAAGGCCCTCCAAAAGGCCGCGATTCGGTATTCCCACTCGTCAATCGTCATTTCTGGGTTTGCTCCAGCGGATGGTGCGCCAGCTTCGCGGCGACCCCGCTATGGACGAGCCGGTGAGCTGCTGTGGAGGGCTTCCGCAAGGCCTGGTCCGTCACGCGCTCGGTGAATTCAACCGCGAGCGTGAGGCGGGGATAGGTGGCGAGAACTTCTTGCATGAAGTCTTGCGGCAGGGCGTCCGCCCGGGAGCCACTGATGTCCAGGCCTGTTGCGACCTCGAGCAGGTATCCCTCTCGATCCATTGCGGGATCCACGGACGGCCAGTTGTGCCGCACGATCACCTCAAGTGCGCGCTGTCGCCGGTCAGGCGGCCAGCCGGCGCCAGCGGTGAGCGCGACCGCGACGTGTCCACCCGCTTCCTCGTAGGAAAGCGCAACGTTGTCGAAAGCAGGGACGATCCCAATATCGTGCAACATGGCCGAGGTATACAGCAGCTCATGATCTACATCCTGCCGTGCCTCGAGCAGGGCAAATGCCTCTGCCCATAGCCAGGATCGGATCACGTGGTTGAGTAGCGCAGGAGAATGATGCGAAGCCGCCAATTCGAAAGCGGCACGGGCAGCTTGGGTATCCGGAGCGGTGAAGTCGTGCAGGCGCATCTGGCTATCGTCGCAGATGAACACAACCTTCCCATTGAAGAATCAGGTCCAGGTATCCGGTTACTTCCGGCCGGGTGATAGCGTGCGGGCGACAGATGGGTAACTGCGGGACTAACGACGGCGGGGGACTGGCTGGGAATGTTTAGTGAATGGGTGGCACATTTCCGGGCCAACGCAGAGCGCCATCGCGTGATGGACGCCAGTATCGAATGGGATGCGTTCCCGACGGTGAGCGGAGGCACCCGGCGCGCGTTCGTCCGCTCGCTTCAGCGGTTCGAGCTCGGGGAGAGCGGTGACGGCGCTCGGCTTCTCAGCCTCGCGGCCGCGGCCGGCGATCCGACCTACACGGAGGCACTGGGACTTCTTGTGCGGGAGGAGCAGAAGCACTCCGCCCTGTTCCTGCGCGCGCTCAAGGGCCTGGATGCTCGGCCGCTTGAGTCGCATTGGAGTGATGCGGCATTCACGCGACTCCGCCGCCTGATGGGCCTGCGGACCGAGCTTGGGTTATTCCTCATCGCCGAGAGTGTCGCAATGGAATATTTCCTCCTTCTCGCCGACCGTGCTCCGGATCCGGTTCTGCGCGCCGTCGGTGGTCGCGTTGCTGAGGACGAACGGGACCATATCCGTTTCCAGGTTGACCGGCTCCGGGTGGGATTCCGCCACACTCCGGCGCCGGTCCGGGCGCTCGTGGGAGTTGTCTGGGGTGTGGTTGCAGCAGGAGCTGCCAGCGTGCTCGTTATCGACCACGGTGCTGCCTTGCGCGCATGCGGTGTGTCGCGCCGGGCCTACTGGGGACGCGCGATGCGAAGCTTCCGGGCGGCAGCTCAATCCGTTCTGGTGCATCCTCACGCGCCGTTGCTCGGGCCCGCACCGCGGGCAGTCCGCGGCGTTCCGGATGTCCGTTGATTGGTCGGTTGGGAGTGCCGCGCCGCCGGGATGCCGTCCGAAAGCGGACGCCTCGGTTCAGAACCGGGCGGAGAAGCCCCCGTCGGCAGAAAGAAGCTGCCCGGTGATCCGGCGCCCTTCCGGGGAGACGAGGAAGGAGACGACTCCGGCGATGTCGGCGGGGGTACCGAGGCGCCCCAGGGGGTGATGGGGCACCAGGGTGGTGCGCAGGTCCTCGTTCAT
>NZ_JBTNDJ010000015.1:0-77399 GCF_054511055.1 Arthrobacter melezitosi | reverse complement strand
CACCCCTCGCCCCCCCCCCCCCCCCCCCCCCCCCCCCCCCCCCCCCCCCCCCCCCCCCCCCCCCCCCCCCCCCCCCCCCCCCCCCCCCCCCCCCCCCCCCCCCCCCCCCCCCGGGCCCGGGTCAGCGGGTGACGCGGCGGCGGCCTGCCACGCCTTCGGCGATGCCGATCAGCAGGACCGCGGCGATCACCGAGACGATGAAGCCGAGCACGTTCAGTTCGAAGATGTTTCCGGTGCCCAGGAAACTGGCGATCGAACCGCCGATGATCGATCCGACGAGGCCCAGCAGCAGGGTCGCGATCAGCCCGAGGTTCTGCTTGCCCGGTTTGATGAGTCGTGCAAGTGCGCCGATGATGAGCCCGGCGATGATGAATCCAATCACTTTCGGTTCCTTCCTAGCTCGACTGCCCCGGTAGCGGGGCCGCGCCGCTCGTAGTGCGACGCGGTTCCCATCGATCCTATGGCTCCGGGGAGCTGCGTGCTCGAATATTATGGTCGTCCTTCCGCGACCGGGCCGGAAAGGCAGGGCCTTTACATCGCCTTCGGCGGTGAGCGTGACTGCCCCCGCGCGCGCTCACCGCCGACGGCCCGCCGCGGGGGATCAGGCGGTCCAGCCGCCGTCGTTCGAGATGGTGGCGCCGGTGAGGTAGTTGGCGGCGTCGCTTGCGATCCACGCCACCAGCGCCCCGACATCGGCGGGGGTGCCGAAGCGCTTGAGGGCGGTCAGGCCGGCGAGGAACCCGCCGTATTCGCCGCTGGCCGGATTGCCGTCGGTGTCGATGGGGCCCGGCTGCAGGAGGTTGACGGTGATGCCGCGTCCGCCCAGGTCGCGGGCCAGGCCCTTCGTCAGCCCGACGAGGGCCGCCTTGCTCATGCCGTAGACGGTTCCGCCGACGAAGGGGATGCTGATGGCGTTGATGGAGCCGATGGTGATAATCCGGCCGCCGTCGGGCAGGTGCTTGAGGGCTTCCTGGGTGGTGTAGACGGTGCCGCGGATGTTGAGGTTGATTGTGGATTCGATGTGCTCGTCCGAGGCCTCGGTGAAGGGCTCGAACCAGCCGCCACCGGCGTTGTTGACGAGGATGTCCAGGGAGCCCAGGGCATCCACGGCGTCCCTGACACCCTGGCGGGCTGCATCGGGGTCGGAGTTGTTGGCGCGGATGGCCACGGCCTTGCCGCCGGCGGCGGTGACCTCGGCAACGACTGATTCGGCGGCCTCGGGGGAGGACCAGTAGGTGAGGGCGACGGTGGCGCCCTGGGCGGCCAGGGAGCGGACGATACCGGCCCCGATGCCGCGGGAGCCCCCGGTGACGAGGGCGGTCTTGCCGGAAAGCATGGTGTCTGTAGACATTCTTGGTGGATCCTGTCGTGAGCGGCCGAGGCCTGATTTTTGTATCGTACGGTATAGATAACGTCCGGTGGGCCGTGATATTCCCCGAAACCAGATTTATATTTCGAACAGTATGAAATTGGGCTCCCGCTGGCCTCCAGGCGGCGGACTCCTTCGGACCGGGCGGGCCGTTCCTCCCCTGAGCGGCTGGCCCGGCGGTGCCGGTTGCAGGCCGGGCGGTGTCCTGCTGCGTGGCAGAATGAACCGTAATGACACCCGGGGCTTTTCCGTTGGAATGCTCTCGGGCGTTCGATGGCAGGAGGGTGAGTGCTGATGGCGGTTCGAGGCAGGCCCCGGGAGTTCGACGTCGATGAGGCCCTGGAGCGTGCGGTCGACGTGTTTTGGCGGCAGGGGTACGAAGGCACGACCCTCGAGGACCTGACGAGGGCGATGAGCATCAGCCGCCCGAGCCTCTATGCGGCCTTCGGTAATAAGGAAGGCACCTTCCGGCAGGCGATCGGCCGGTATGCGCGGGTCGAAATGGCCTACATCGATGTTGCCTTGGCGAAGCCGACGGCCCGGGAGGTGGCCGAACACTACCTCCGCGCCAATGTGGAGTCCATCACGCTGCCGGACAGGCCCCCGGGGTGCCTTTCCATCCAGGGTGGCCTGTCAGGGCACCCGGGAGACCAGCAGGTGGTCGAGTTCCTCAATGAAAGCCGGAACGCCGGAGAGGCGCGGTTTGTGAGGCGCTTCCAGGAGGCGATCGAGACGGGAGACCTGCCGGCGACCGAAGATCCTGCGGATCTTGCCCGCTACCTCGCCACCGTGACTGCCGGGCTCGCGGTGCAGGCCGCCAGCGGGGCCAGCCGGGCCGAACTCGCGAAGGTCGCCGAGCGGGCGCTCACGGCCTTTCCCGGATGACCGAACCGGCGGCGGGCACCACCGGGACGCCGTGTTGCCGCAGGCTCACTCCGCAACGCTGCCGGTGATCTCGTCGACCCGCACTGTGATCGGGGCGTTCGCCGCCCGCGCCGAGAGGGAACTGGTGAGCCCGACGGAGCCGGTTATCTGAAGCCCCGGCGCTGAGTCGCTGGTCTCGATCTGCCATTCGGACGGTTCATCTTCGCCTGCCTTCCAGACCTTCGCGCGGAGCGTCGTTGGGCTGGTGCCTGTGGCCTGGGTCCGGACGTTGAAGGTTTCGCCCCCCGTCACCGTGACGTCGGGGACGGCCCGTCTGCTCCCAAGCGTGGTTTCAGTGCCGTCGCCACTCACCCTGTCGATGGACAGTAAAAGTCCGCCGTCGCGGGAGAACTGGAGAACCGTGCGGTAGGCACCCGCGCGGTCGGTCTGACGGGTGACGAGGCGCAGGTACAGGCTGCCGTCGACGGGCGATTTATCCACTCCCACCGTGGCGCGCAGGTCGAGGCGTGAACTGTTCGTCGAACCAAGGAACGCGGCCGCTGCCGAGTCGGCAGCGGCCAGTTGGAGGGCCCCCTGCCCATCCTCGACAAGGAGGGCGCCCGGGTTCCCGCCGTCGGTCCATGCGCCTCCGTCGTCCGCTTCGCCCCACCCGGACGTACTGGTCCGCTCGAACTCGTCGCTGAAGGTGGAAGCGGTTCCGTCCTTCCCATCCGCTACCGAAACCGACGTGGACGAGGTGGCGCTGCCGGTGTCGTCCTTGACGGTCACTGTGATTTGGTAGGTCCCCGGGGCGTCGTAGGTGACCGTCGGCCGAACCCCGGTGGCGGTTTCACCGTTGCCGAAGTCCCAGGCGTACGAGCGGTTCCCCTGTGCGGCGAATGGCGTCGACGCATCGAGGGAGCAGGCGAGCCCCCCGCACTCCTCGGTGAAGGTGGCCTCGGGCCCGCGGGCGCTGTCGGGATTCCTCGTCAGTTTGAAGGAGTCCTTGAACGTCCCGACCGCCGCCTGGACGAAATCGGCCGAGATCGACTTCTCCGTGACCGAGACATCGAGCAGCCCGTAGGTGGGATTGGCATTGGCGCCCGAGCTGGCCGCGAAGTAATCCGCCTCGGGGTCGGCCTTATTGGCGTCGCGCAGCTTGACCCCTCCTGTGCCGACGGTGGCGAAGACGGTGCCGGCGCCCTGGGCGAGGGACTTGTCGGTGTCGGCGATGCAATCCTCGTTCACTGTGTCGGCGACGATTTCGGGGCAGCCGTCTCGATGTCCGAGCTGGAAGGTGCGTTGGTAGAGGTGCTCGTGGGCGTTGAGCACGAGGTCGACCTTCTTGCTGATCAGCATGTTGGTGAATTCCTCGCCTGCCTCGCATCCGTATTCTCCAATGGAGAGGCATGGCAGATGGTTTCCAACGATGACCCAGGGGATGCCGGTGTCGCGGGCTCCGTCGATGGCTGCTTCCGTCCAGGCGTGGTGGTCCGAGCCGGGACGGTAATCCCATGGTTCGTCACCGGCGAAGGTCAGGCCCGGTGACACCATCACGAAGCGTGCCAGCGGCTTCTTGGCCGGCACATCGACATACCATTGGCGGCCATAGGTGCCGACCATTCCGGGCAGCCGGTTGGGAAGGCAGGCGGAAAAGTCGTTGATGTTCCCGTCGCTGCCGTCGCTTTCATGGTTGCCGGCGATCAGTTGGAAGGGAAAGTCGACTCCAACGCGGCTCGTGACGAAGTCGCACCAGGCCTGCTCCTCGCCGGGACTCCCGTAGGAGAGGTCTCCGAGCGCGAGGGTGAAGTCGGGGGAGAGGGATTCGTTCTTGGTGAGGACGGCTCCCGTGTCCCCTCGGGCGGCGAAGTCCCCGGCGGCTGTGAAGCGGATTTCGGACGCTTTGGCGGCTACGGGGTCGTCGCGGTTGAAAAGCACGATGGCCACCAGAATGAGGCCGAGTACGGCGAGAGCGGCCGCCGCTATGCCGAAGACACGAACCATGTCTACCTCTTGTCGTTGGAGGGGCCCCAGCGCCGGCCCCCAATCGCTTCCGGCTCATGACGTACCCCGAAGTATATGAGGGCCGAGACGGGCTTGGCCACGGCTCGCCTAGCCGCCTCCCAGGAGGCGTGCGGCGTCGGCCTGGGCTTCGAGTTCCGCCGGACCGAGGACCGTCCCCGCCAGGAAACCGGCGGCCGACCTCATCGCGCGCAACTCGGCGGGGGAGTAGGGCTCGGGGAGGCGCCGGTGCGCCATGGCATGGCAGTTGGGGCAGAGCGGCACGAGGTCGGAGACGGGGTCCAGTTCGTACCCGGGCCCGAGGCGGGACGCCGGGACAAGGTGGTGCACCTGCAGGAAGTCCCGGCCGGCCGCCCCGAAGGCCTCCTCGAAGGAAAAGCCGCAGACGGCGCAGGAGCTCCCGTGGTGCGCCAGGCACACCCGGCGGGCGGAGGGGTCCCTCTCGTACCGGTTGGCCCACACCTGGACAAGCGCGTCCTGCGGGAGGGTGCCCGGAGGCTGGAGAAGGGGGTCCGATTCTTCGATGGCGCTGGTCTCGCTCCACAAGGTCCTGAGCGCGTGCCCGGCGGCCGCCGGGATCCGGCGGGAGGCACGTTTCACCTCCCAGGTGATGCCGGGCACGCGGAGGATCAACAGTTCCAGCGGGATCGAGTCTCCCCGCGGCCGCAGCGCATCGAACTCGACGACGCCCGGTGACGGGTGCGGGGAGTCCCCCCGGGGATCGGGGGGCGGGAGGACCCTACCGTGGCCGATGACGCCGCGCTCGCGGGATCCCTGGACGAGCAGCCAGACCTCGGCGCCCTCGGCCGCGTGGCGGGGAAGAAGGCGCCAGGTGCAGGAGAAGCTTCCGGTTGCGGTGACCCGCTCGACGGCCGACCGGTATCCGCCGAAAGGATCGTCTCCGTCCGGGTTCCAGCCAAGCAGGATCATAGGGCCAGTGTGCCATGCCTCCGAACCGTTGCGGAGGCGCTCCGCAGGTGGTCAGGCCACCCGCACGGGCAGCCGGTGAAGTTCGACGTCGAGCCGGCGCCCGTCGGCGGTCGCCGTGAGGTACGAGCAGTGCGGTTGCCGCCGCCGGTCGGTCGGGGAGCCGGGATTCAGCAGCCTCATCCCTGCTCCGGTGACCGTGTCCCACGGGATGTGGCTGTGGCCGAAGACCAGGATGTCGGTACCGGGGAACTCCCCGTCCATCCGTGACTCCCTTCCGGCCTTTCCTCCCGTCTCGTGGACGATGGAGAACCGAAGGTCCTCGATCACAACTCCGCCCACGAGGGGCAGCCTCCTCCTCAGGGCCTCGCCGTCGTTGTTGCCGTAGCAGCCCACAAGGCGCCGGGAGCGCCCGGAGAGCTCTTCGAAGAACGATACGTCCGTCCAGTCGCCGGCGTGCAGCACGAGGTCGGCGGCCTCGGCGGCCGCCCAGACCTTGGCCGGCAGCGCCTTCGCCCGCTTGGGGATATGGGTGTCGGCGAGGATCAGCAGCGTTGTCGGCATGGAGGAATTGTGCCAGTTCCGGTGGCCGGATGCCCGCGGCGGCAGCATGCCCGTGACAACAAGGAACCGTTGTGCCATGCTCTTCCTAAGCGTGCTTAGTATCGCGGACTGTGAAACCGGCCGCCCAAGCGTTGGGTGCCGGATGGAAGGCACTGGAGGAACCATGAACATCGATAAAGCCCAGATCATCGAGTTGCTGAAGTCCCAGGGCAACCACGACAAGGCAGGCCAGGCGGAATCGGAGCTTCCCGACCAGGTCGATACCGAGCAGCACGCCGGGCTGCTCTCCAAGCTTGGAATCAATCCGCAGGATCTGCTGGGAAAGCTCCCCGGCGGACTCGGTGGACTCGGCGGCCTCGGCGGTTAAACCGCAGGGCTCCAGCGCGTTGAATGAGGCATCCCGCACTTCAAGGACGACAGGGAAGGTGAACGGGCAGTGGAGACTAGCCAACTGATCTGGATCATTGTTGGGATCATCGTCGTGCTGGCGGTGATTGGAGTGGTGATAGCGCTAAGCCGTAAGCGCCGGCAGGCCCACGTTGAGCGACAGAAGGAAAAGGGCAGGCGGCAGGCTGCGGAAATCCGGGAAAAGGCCCAGGAGACCGAACTCGAGGCGCGTGAACGCGAGGCCAAGGCGACCATGGCCGAGGCCGAGGCGCAGCGTGCCGAGGTGGAGGCCGAGCGGCTTCGCCGTCAGGCCTCGGAGCGCCAAACCGACGCCCAGGGCCTGCGCGAGGAAACGATGAACCACGCCCGGAAGGCCGACGAGCTCGATCCCGACGTCGACACGCGCCGCCGGGACAGCGGCAAGTAGGCTCCGCCGCGGCGGCACATGACAATACAGCGGGACTCCCCGGCCGAGGCCGGGGAGTCCCGCTTTGTGTATGCCTGGACCTACGTCGCCGATGGAACGGCCGGGCCGGTGGGCCACCGCAGCAGGGCCGCGATTGACTTCGACTCGAGCGCGCCCGCCGGATACATGACTGTGTCGGCATCGGTCAGCGCCGCCGCCCGCAGGATCGCCGCCAGGGCGGGGACCTTGCCGAGGACCTCCGCTCCGGAGGTTCCCTCCTCGGCCGTTGCGATCCAGGGCGGGGCGTCAAGTGCGAGCAGGGTCCGGTCGTCCCAGGCGGTGGATTCCAGGAGCAGGGTGTCGACCTGCGCCTGCTGCAGCGCCGCGACAACCGCCTCGATCCCCGCCGCCGAGGAGCCGGACGCCTGGCCCTCGTGCTCGGCCAGCCGCTCGAGGAGGTGGTGCTGCTCGTCGGCCATCACCTTCGTGACGAGCTGGTCGACCTGCAGGGTGAAGGTCTCCGCATCCGACCCGCCGGTGCGGGTGTGGCTGTCCACGACCCCCAGGAGCGCCCGGGTTTCCTCCGACACCTGGTCGGCGACAAGCTGCCGGGCCCGGATATCGCCGGACAGGACGACCAGTTTGGCGCGCGTCGCCGAGACGGTCCTGTCGATTTCCGCCGCAACCTCCGCCGCATTGGACTTCCAGACCTTCTCCGCGTGGTGCTGGTACCGCCCGTGCGCCCACCCGCCGCCGTGGACCTTGCGCATGTGCTCGGTGTCGCCCTCGACGGCGGCCACCGGCTCACCGCGGTCGGGTGCGCCCCATTCCCGGTCCGCGCGGCGCAGGTAGACCTCGCCACCGTCACGCCCCACTTCGGCGACGACATAGGCAAAACCTCCGGGGCAGTGCCGGGCGAGCGGGCTGAGGTCGGGGACGGGCCCGACGGCGATGACGGGGGCTCCGGTGACCAGCCCGCCCGGCAGGAAGTCGTCGACGGCGGCCTCTCCGCCGCAGACCAGGACAAAGCGGGACACGGGGTCGGGAAGACCCCGCGCTGTCTTGGAGAGCGCTGTCATCGCCGCCTTGACGTCTTCCTTGGGCGCCCCCTCGCGCTGCATCGCGTCCGCCACGGTGCGGGGAAGAATGTCATCGCTCGCGAAGGAGTCGTCGGTGCCGGCACTTCCATCGACATAGATGGTTGTCCAGGGCCCGGATACCTTGTAGAGGCCCGAATGGTCTTTCAATGCGTGGGTCATTGGCAGCACCTTTCTGAGTGTGCTTGTGCGCCGTCACCGGCGCAGCCTGCGTGAGGTACGTACGGTTTACCACTGTGGCCCGAGCGGTGGAAAGCACGCTGAGTGAAATGACGGCGGGCCCGGGGAATAAGACTTCAGCCGGCGGCCGCGGCCCCGTCCCGTCCGTCAGGAATTCTGCCCGGCCGGGGCGTCCCCGTGCCCGGCGTCAGGGTCCTCGCCCTCGGCGGCATCCTGCGTGTGCTGGCGGAGGTCGGCCGGATCCGCCGCGGGATCGCCCTCGGCGGGTGCCTCGTTATGGGATCGTTCCTGCGGCTCTGAGGATTCTGACATGGCGGCTGCCGGTCCTTTCGAAGACGGTGAAGGAAGATAAGTTCCCTGAGGGGCAGTCTACGGAGCGGCCGTGCCGAGCATAACCCCTCCAACTCCTTTGCTTCGCGCGCGTCCGGGCGGATACTGCTAAGCAGGCTTACGGTACGACGCCGGAGCCCGCGCCGCGTCCGCCGACCCGGCGCACCTCAAGCGAAGGAGAGCGTTATGCCAACCACAGCGCGGGACATCATGACCGGCAGTGTCGAATGCATCGGTGAAAAGGACACCCTGCAGCAGGCGGCGGTGAAGATGAGGGACCTCGATGTGGGGTCGCTTCCCATCTGCGGCGAGGACAACCGGCTCAAGGGCATGCTCACGGACCGCGACATCGTGGTTCGGTGCCTTGCCGACGGGGGCGACCCCACCAGCGTCACGGCCGGCGAGCTGGCCCAGGGCAAGCCGGTCACCATCGGCGCCGATGACACCGTCGAGGAGGCGATCCGCACCATGCAGGACCATCAGGTCCGGCGGCTGCCCGTGATCGACGGGCATGACCTGGTCGGGGTGATCAGCCAGGCCGATATCGCCCGCAACTACCCCGAGGACAGGGTGGGGGACCTCGTCGAACTGATCTCCTACTGAGGTCCGCTCCCGGCCGCCGGTGTTCCGGCGGCCGGGGGCGGCGGCTGGCGGCCTTTCCCCGGGGCGGACGCACGCGCACCCCGGGTGGCCCCTCCGCCGGTGGAGCCTACTCGAGGTCCTTTTCGTCGAAGTGGCTCAGCGGTGCGCCGCCCCGATTCGAGGGATCGTCGCTTGAGTCGACCTCGTCGTCGTCCTCTCCGATGCCGAAGTCGACATCGTCGGAGGCCTCGCCGAGGGTTGGGACATCCGGTGGGATCTGCTCGTCGCCGTGTGCCCAGCGCGCCTCTGCCGTTTCATCGCGCAGGATCTGGTCGGTGAGCAGGTTGCTCTCCTCGTCGTCGTACCCCTCGCCCTGGAGCAGCGGGTCGTCCTGCCACCGGTCGGGGTTGTCCTCTGCCGCATTCGGATACAGGTCGGCGCGGCCTCCGGTCAGCGGATCGAGCTCGGCCAGTGACCTTTCCTCCACCTCGCTGTCGGTGATGATGGTGAGGTCCTCGTCGGGGAGGTGTTCTTCGGTCATGGTTTCACCTTTCGTTGCGGTGGGCACACTGTCCGTACTCCATTGATAAGCCTACTGATCTTTTACGTCCGAAGGTAGTTGCCCTTCCCCTGGCGGGGGTCCCGCCAGCTGTGCCGGGGCTCATAACCGAGGACGCGGCGTGCCTTCTCGATGGAGAGCAACGTCCCGTTTCCGGGGACCTCCCTGAGGAGTTCAACCCCCGGAAACACCTCGGCGGCAAGCTCCGCGCTGGGGCGGGACATGACAGTGTCCGCGGCGGCGATCAGGAAGGTGTCGAAGCCGGGCTGCGCGTTCTCGAGCGCCTTCTGCACCGCCTGCGCGCCGTCCCGCCCGTCGATGTAGCCCCACAGGTTCCACTTCCGCAGCCGGGCGTCCGCATCGAAGGATGGGAATTCGGCATAGTCCTCGGGGTCCATCACGTTCGAAAAACGCAGCGCCGTGATGCTCAGCTCCGGATCCCACCGGGCAAGCTCCGCGGCCATCTGCTCCTCGAGGTGCTTCACCAGCGAATAGGTGCTCTCGGGGCGGGCGGGGTAGTCCTCGTCGACGGGCAGGTAGGGCGGGTCGGTGTCGAAGGGCAGCCCCTGGACCGTCTCGCTGGAGGCGTACACGATCCGTCGGATGCCCGCGCGCCGGCACGCCTGGAACACGTTGTAGGTGCATGCCATGTTGTTGGCGAAGGTCGCCGCGTCGGAGGTGATGCCCGGGGCCGGGATCGCCGCCAGGTGCACGACGGCGTCGAACCCGTCGGAGACCCCGTCGACGCCGAGGAGGGCATCGAGGACCTGCCCGTAGTCGCGAAGGTCGATCCGGAGGAAGCCGGGGCCGCGCTCGCCGTGCTGGTCAAGCTCGAGCACGGTGTTGCCCGCTTCGCGCAGGCCGTGCACCACGCTGCGGCCCAGCTTTCCCGACGCGCCCGTGACGGCGATGCGTGGACCGCCCATCAGGCCGGCCGCATCTCGGGGGACTGGGTGCGTGCCGGATCCCGTTCGGCGAGCGAACCGATGGCCTCATCGATGGCCTCCATCACACCGGCGTCGAGGACGGCACCGGCGGCCGCGGCGTTCGACTCCACCTGCTCCGGCCGCGAGGCGCCGATGATGGCGGAGGCGACATTCGGGTTCTGCAGCACCCAGGCGATGGCCAGCTGGGCCATCGTGAGCCCGACGCCGTCGGCAATCGGCTTCAACCGCTGCACCCCGGTGAGGACGTCATCTTCCATCCAGCGTCGGATCGTCGAGGCGCCGCCCTTCTCGTCGGCGGCGCGGGTGCCCTGCTCCGGCGGCCGGCCCGGCAGGTACTTGCCGGTCAGTACGCCCTGGGCGACCGGCGACCAGACGATCTGGGACAGGCCCAGCTCCTGGGAAACCGGCACCACCGAATCCTCGATCACCCTCCACAGCATCGAATACTGGGGCTGGTTGGAGATCAGCTGGATGCCCAGCTCCCGGGCCAGGGCGTGCCCCGCGCGGATCTGCTCCGCCGTCCACTCGCTCACGCCGATGTAGAGGGCCTTGCCCTGGCGGACGACGTCGGCGAAGGCCTGCATCGTCTCCTCCAGCGGGGTCTCGCTGTCATACCGGTGCGCCTGGTACAGGTCCACGTAGTCGGTCTGCAGGCGGCGCAGCGAACCGTCGATCGAGTCCCGGATGTGCTTGCGGGACAGACCCACCTCGTTGTGCCCCTTCGAGCCGGTGGGCCAGTAGACCTTCGTGAAGATCTCGATCGTTTCCCGGCGCTCGCCCTTCAGGGCGTTCCCCAGGACGGTCTCCGCCACCGTATTGGCGTAGGCGTCCGCCGTGTCGAAGGTGCTGATGCCGACGTCGAGGGCGGCGCGGACGCACCGCTCCGCGACGTCGTTCTCCACCTGCGACCCGTGGGTCAGCCAGTTCCCGTAGGTGATCTCCGAGATTTTCAGTCCGCTGTTTCCGAGGTATCGAAAGTCCATGCCCCCGATGCTATCGAGACGGGGTGCCCCTGCGGGCAAAAGCTGCGCCCGGGTTCGCCGGATGCGGCCCCGAATCGGTGCAACAGTTAGACTTGGGCGGGTAAATCCGTGCGCCGGAACACCGCCGGCCACGCCCGGGCCACCAGCAGAGAAGGCACTTTGATCAACTTCACCGCGCGTTTCGCCACCGAAGCGGAGCAGGACAAGTGGGACGACCTCGTGACCTCCAACCCGGACGGCGGAAACGTCCTGCAGTCGGCCTCCTTCGCCGAAGTGAAGTCCCACCACGGGTGGACACCGCGGTTCCTGGTCCTCGAGTCGGCGGAGTATTCGAGCTACAACCTGGTGCTCGAGAAGTCCTTCCCGGTCCTGGGCAGGCTCTGGTACCTCATCAAGGGGCCGGGGGTGGCCGAGCCCGCCCATGTGCCGGCCGTGCTCGACGCGGTGAAAAGCTTCACCACCGCCTCCCGGCTCAACGTCTTCGCCGTGAAGATCGAACCCGATATCGTCGACTCCCCGGAGGTCCGGCAGCTCTTCGCCGCGGCGGGCCTGCGCAAGACCTTCGACCTGCAGCCGAACGACCATACGGCCCTCCTGGACACCAGCCCGGAGCCGAACCAGCTGCTGCGCAACCTTTCCTCGCGCGGGCGCAACGCCGTGCGCCGGGCGATCCGGGAAGGTGTCGAGGTGCGCCGCGTCGAGCCCACCGAGGAAAACTTCAGGACCATGTACCGGCTGATGGCCCACATCGAGGACCGTTCGGCCGCCCGGCTCAGGTCCTTCGAGTACTACAGCAGGTTCTGGGCGAACTTCGCGGCGGCGGGCCAGGGCCGCCTCTACTTCGTCTACGAGGACGGCGAGCCCTCGGTGGGTGCGTTCGTCATCAACTACGGCAGCAAGGGAACCTACAAGGACGGCGGGTCAAAGCCCGGGCGTTCCCAGTACGGGGACTCCCACCTCCTGCAGTGGACCGCCATCACCGACCTCAAGGACGAGTTCGCCATACGCGAGTACGACTTCTGCGGAACCCCGCCGGCCGACCGGCTCAAGGACACCTCCCACCCGCACCACGGACTCGGCCTATTCAAGACGAGCTTCTCCAAGACGGTCACCGACTTCACCGGCTGCTGGGACCTGGCCCTCGACGACAGGAAGTACAAGCTGTGGACCGCCGTGGGGGAGCGGGTGGCCCGCCAGATCTACTGGCGCCGTCACCAGCAGCCCTTCTACTGATCGAAGAACCGCCCGCGGGGCAGCAAGGCAGGGAAAAACACCGTGGATGACAAGGCCGGCTCGAACGGTGGCCGGAAACCGGACACCAATCCCTCACCGGCGGCAGGCCCACTGCCGGTGATCCAACACCCGATCCGTCCGCCGTCGGCCCAGGGGCCGTCGGTGGTCCGGAAGCCCGGCGGTGAGCCCTCGCCCCCGGCGGGCGGCACGCCGGCCGTCCCCGGAGCCAGGCCGCGCCCGCGGCCCGCCCGGCGGCCCTCCCGCCAACCGTCGCCCACCGATGCGCTGCCGACGACGCCGCGCACGGTGCGCCCGGACCGTTCGAACGCTGCGGCCCGGAACGTGCTGCGCCGGCTCGTCCAGGGTGAGGAGCCGCCGACCCAGGCGATGAGCATCGTGGAGCGGCTCGCCGGGAGCCCCTACGCCAACCCCACCATCGCGGTCGGGGGGCCCGACGCCAGCGCCCGCAAGACCCTCGACTTCGCCCTGAGCCTGGCCGAGACGATGTTCCGCTACGGCGCCGGGGCGCTGGAGGTCGAGACGAGCATCATCGCCGTCACCGCGGCCCTGGGCCTCGACCACATCGAGGTTGACATCACCAACCAGTCGGTGGTGATCAACTACTCCGCCAAGGACCAGACGCCCACCACCGTGCTGCGCGTGGTGAGGTCCTGGACGAACAACTACGCCGGGCTGGTGTCGATCCACCAGCTCGTCTCCGACATCGCCGCCGGCGGGGTCTCGCGCATCGAGGCGGCCCGGCGCCTCGAGCAGATCACGAGGCGGCCCAAGCCCTTCCCGCGCTGGATGGTCACCGCCGCGTTCGGGATCTTTGGTGCGGCAATCGTCGCCTTCATCGGCGGGGGAGTGCTCGGAGCCCTCATCGGGTTGGGCAGCTGTATCCTCGTCGACCTCGTCTCACGCCAGCTCGGCCGGTGGAGGGTGCCCGAGTTCTTCTCCGTGGCCACCTCCTCGGCGATGGCCACCCTGACCGCCATGCTCTTCTGGTGGCTTGAGGTGCCCATCGCGCCCTCGCTCGTGGTCGTCGGCGGCATCCTGCTGCTCCTTCCGGCGGGCCGGCTCGTCTCGGCCACCCAGGACGCGATCAACGGATTCCCCGTCACCGCGGCGGGACGCTTCCTGTCGGCGCTGCTGATCTTCGGCGGGGTCGTCGCGGGGATCGCTGTCGCCCTGGTGTTCGGCTCGGCCATCGGCATCCCGGAGCTCGAACTGCTCGCTGCCCCCACCTCGCCGTATCCCTGGCCGGTGATCGCCGCGCTGATCTTCATCGCCGTGGCGATGTTCGCGGTCACCGAGCAGACGGACCTGTCGCTCGTGGTGCCCACCGCCCTGGTGGGAACCGCCGGCTACGTGCTCTGGATTTCGGCGATCAACGCCGGGGTGGGCTACCGGCTGGCGCCGGCGCTGGCCGCGGTGCTGATCGGCGCGCTGTCGCGCATCGTTGCGCTGCGCATGGGCGCGCCCCAACTGGTGCTCGCGGTGCCGGCGGTCATGTTCCTCTACCCGGGGCTGGCGATCTTCCGCTCGATGTACATGCTCACCACCAACACCGGCGTCCCCAGCGCCGGGGCGCTGGGACTGTTCAATGCGCTCACCGTGATCCTCGCGGTCGCGGGCGGGGTGGTGCTCGGCGACAACCTCGCCCGGCCCCTGACCCGGGGCCTCGGCAGCAACGAACGACGGCGTAACCGCCGCCGGTAGCCCCTCAGCCGCCCAGCCAGTCCACCGGGTCCGCGCCCTGCTCCCGCAGGAGCGCGTTGACCCGGCTGAAGGGCCTGGAGCCGAAGAAGCCGCGGGAGGCCGAGAGTGGACTGGGGTGCGCCGACTCCACCGTGGGGACCCCGGCGAACACGGGCTTCAGCTTCAGGGCATCACGGCCCCACAGGACGGCGACCAGCGGGCCACCCCGCGCCACGAGCGCGTGCAGCGCCGCGTCGGTGATGTCCTCCCAGCCCCAGCCGCGGTGCGAGGCCGGTTCCCCCGCCCGCACGGTCAACACGCGGTTCATCAGCAGCACGCCCTGCCGGGTCCACCCCGAGAGGTCCCCCGTGGCGGGTGCCTGCACGCCGAGGTCCGCCGACAGTTCCTTGTAGATATTCACCAGGCTCCTCGGCAGCGGGTGGGTCGCCGGATCGACCGAAAAGGCGAGCCCGACCGAATGCCCCGGCGTGGGGTAAGGATCCTGGCCGACGATCACGACCTTCACCCCGGCCAGCGGGCCGCTGAAGGCGCGCAGGATGTTTTCCGGCTCGGGAAGGATCCGGTGGCCGGCGCGGCGGTCCTCCTCAAGCCGGGCCGCAAGCCGGTGGAGTGCCGTTTCGTGGGGTGCCAGGGCGGGCGCCCAGCCCGAGGCGACCATCGCCCCGATCGGGGCAGGGGCCGCGAAGGGAAAGGCGGGGGTGCCCGGCGCTCCGCCCGGACCGGCCGGGTCCGGCGCCGGAAGGGGGAACAGGGCATCCTCGAAGTGCATTCCCTCATTCTGGCCGATCTGCCCGGCAGCGGGGATCCCGGGGACGATCGGTGCGTCGTATGACAGGCATGTCATTCGCCACTACCATGGGTGCGGAAGCATTCACTACGAGGAGGAGCGGCGCGTGAGCGAGCCAGCGGGGGCCCCTGCCCCAGGGCCCGGCAGCCGGGGCGCCCTCAGCGAGCGGGAACAGCAGATGCTGGCGCTCGAACGGGAATGGTGGAAGTACTCCGGGGCCAAGGAACAGGCGATCCGGGACCTCTTCAACATGTCCGCCACCCACTACTACCAGGTCCTCAACGCGTTGATCGATTCGGAGGCGGCACTCGCCCACGACCCGATGCTGGTGAAGCGGCTGCGCAGGCTGCGGACATCGCGCCAGCGCGCCCGCTCCGCCCGCCGCCTCGGCGCCGAGATCTGACCTACCCAAGGATCCCCACGCCGCCATGAGCCAATACCCCCAGGACGAGTTTGACCGGATCCCCGAGAAGGCGTCGCGCCATGGCGTGCACCGGGAGCGGCTGGTGGCCGTCCGTGGAAGCGGTCTCGGGTTGAAGATCGCCGTGGGCATCCTCGCGCTGCTGGTGGGCCTTGCCGCCTACTTCCTGCTTCCGCGGCTCGAGTTGGGCAGTGCCCAGAACGCCTCGGCCGCAAATGCCCGGCCGTCGGCCACCGCCGGCGAGACGGCGTCCCCCTCTCCCGAGCGGATGCGTTCGCCGGAGGCCTCCGGAACCCCGTCGGCCTCCGACCCGGCGTCACCTTCGCCGTCGGCCTCGGCCTCGCCGGAGGCCCCCGCCGTTGATAAGTCCCAGCGGGTCAACGTCCTCAACGGCACCGGGGTCCCCGGGCTCGCCGGGACGGTGGCAGGGCGGCTTGGGGCGGACGGCTGGACCGGCGCGGCGGCCGGGAACTGGGCCGGAGCCCCGCTCGAAGCGTCGGTCGTCTTCTACAACGGGCTCGAGCAGCGCGCCGGTGCCGAGGCCGTGGCCGCGGTGCTGGGCATCGCGGGAGTGCAGGACGGCGCCGGGGTTTCGCCGGACCTCACGGTGGTCGTGGGGCCCGACCTCCAGTAGGCCCGCTGCCTGGCCGCAGCCTGCCCGGCGGCCCCGGCGCCCTGCTTACTCCTTCAGCGGAACTTACTCCTTCAGCGGAACGCCCCTGGCGTCGCGCCGGAAGGACTCGGCACCCACGAGGATCATGATGCCCTCGATGAAGCCCCAGATGGCTCCCAGTCCAAAGGTCACGATCGTCACGACGATCTGGGCGATCCCGATGCCCACATAGCCAAGGTAGAACCGGTGGATGCCCAGGGAGCCGAGCAGGACCCCGAGGAGCCCTGCGACGAGCCGCGACTTCTGCTCGGGGTATCCGGATCCGTAGGGGTAGCCGGGAGGCCCGTACGGCTGGCCCTGCGGGTAGGAGCCCTGGAACTGGCCCTGCGGGTAGGGGTTCTGCTGGTAGGGGCTCTGCTCGTAGGGGTTCGGCTGGTGCTCACCCTGCTGGTGCTCACCCTGCTGGTACGGGGTCTGCTGGTACCCGCCGGGCTGGGGGAACCCCTCAGGCTGGGGAGGGGGTACCTCGCCTGCGGGATCCGAACCGGAACGGGGTTGGTCTGGGGTCGTTGACACGTCTCTCCTTGGTTGTTGGTGCTGCTCCTACGCTATGCCCGGCCGCGGGAGCACGTCATCAGGTAGAACCCCCGATCCGGCCCCCGGTTTTCAGGGTTGTCCCGGACGGGTTGACCTCCGACGGCTTGCACTCGTGCGGTGGGAGTGCTAATTATTGACTTAGCACTCGAACCCGCTGACTGCTAAGTCACGGGCGTTGAGGAAAGCAGGCATGCCACTGGGGTGAGGGTGGACTCCGGAACGTAAAGAGATCGTCCCGGTGCCGCCCGTCCGTCGCGGGCACCCCAGGCAGGTGACCACTCGTTTGCTGAAATGCATAACTGTCCCCGAAAGGACCTACGCCGTTATGGCCAAGATCATTTCTTTTGATGAAGAGGCCCGCCGCGGCCTCGAGCGTGGGTTGAACATCCTCGCTGACGCCGTCAAGGTAACGCTGGGCCCACGCGGCCGCAACGTAGTCCTCGAGAAGAAGTGGGGCGCCCCCACGATCACCAACGATGGTGTCTCCATCGCCAAGGAAATCGAGCTGGACGACCCGTTCGAGAAGATCGGCGCAGAGCTGGTCAAGGAAGTCGCCAAGAAGACCGACGACGTCGCAGGTGACGGCACCACCACGGCCACCGTCCTCGCCCAGGCCCTGGTCAAGGAAGGCCTCCGCAACGTCGCCGCCGGCGCCGATCCGCTGAGCCTCAAGCGCGGCATCGAGAAGGCCGTTTCGGCCGTCACCGCCGAGCTGCTGGCTTCCGCCAAGGAAATCGAAACGAAGGAAGAGATCGCCGCCACGGCTTCGATCTCGGCCGGTGACACGCAGATCGGCGACCTCATCGCCGAAGCGCTCGACAAGGTCGGCAAGGAAGGTGTCATCACCGTCGAGGAGTCCAACACCTTCGGGCTGGAGCTCGAGCTCACCGAAGGCATGCGCTTCGACAAGGGCTACATCTCCGGTTACTTCGTGACCGACGCCGAGCGCCAGGAAACGGTCCTCGAAGACCCCTACATCCTGATCGTCAACTCGAAGATCTCCAACGTCAAGGATCTCGTCGCCGTCCTCGAGAAGGTCATGCAGTCCGGCAAGCCGCTGCTGATCATCGCCGAAGACGTCGAAGGCGAAGCCCTGGCCACCCTCGTGGTCAACAAGATCCGTGGCACCTTCAAGTCCGTCGCCGTCAAGGCTCCGGGCTTCGGTGACCGCCGCAAGGCCCAGCTGGCCGACATCGCCATCCTCACCGGTGGCCAGGTCATCGCCGAAGAGGTCGGCCTCAAGCTCGAAAACGCCACGCTGGACCTGCTGGGCCAGGCACGCAAGGTCGTCGTCACCAAGGACGAGACCACCATCGTCGAAGGTGCCGGCGACGCCGACGCCATCGCCGGCCGCGTTGCCCAGATCCGCGCCGAGATCGACAACTCGGATTCGGACTACGACCGCGAGAAGCTGCAGGAGCGCCTGGCCAAGCTGGCCGGCGGCGTTGCAGTCATCAAGGCCGGCGCAGCCACCGAGGTTGAGCTCAAGGAGCGCAAGCACCGCATCGAGGACGCCGTCCGCAACGCGAAGGCTGCCGTTGAAGAGGGAATCGTCGCCGGTGGCGGCGTTGCCCTGATCCAGGCCGGCGCGAAGGCGTTTGCCAGCCTCGAGCTCTCCGGCGACGAGGCAACCGGTGCGAACATCGTCCGCGTTGCCATCGATGCTCCGCTGAAGCAGATTGCCTTCAACGCCGGCCTCGAGCCCGGTGTTGTCGCCGACAAGGTCCGCGGCCTGCCCGCCGGCCACGGCCTCAACGCCGCAACCGGTGTCTACGAGGACCTGCTCGCCGCAGGCGTCAACGACCCCGTGAAGGTCACCCGCTCGGCGCTGCAGAACGCCGCGTCGATCGCCGGGCTGTTCCTGACCACCGAGGCCGTTGTTGCGGACAAGCCTGAGAAGGCTGCCCCCGCAGGCCCCGGCGCCGACGAGATGGGCGGAATGGGCGGCTTCTAGTCCCCAAACCCCCGGCTCTCCAGCCGACCAGGAGCGGCATCCCCTTGCGGGGGTGCCGCTCCTTTTGGGTTAAGCCGGCGGCGGCTCAGGGAAGGAACATCCGGGTGTTGCCCAGCTCCGCCTCGGCGTAGGAGCGGCCCGCCGCGGCGAGGGCCTCGTTGATGCCGGCGAGGGACTCCTCAACCCGGACCTGAGTTCCCCGCCACTGGGTGATGAGCGCCTGGAAGTTGGCCGCGGCCTGGCCGGTCCACAGCGCCTCAAGCTCCCGCAGCCCCGCCTCCATCGAACCGACCTCCGCCTGCAGCCTGCCGATGGTCCCCTGGACCTGGGCGCTGCGCGCCGCGAGGCTGTCGGTGTCCACTTGAAAGTACGCCATGGGTTCCTCCCGGGCCGGCTGAGTCCGGCACCTGCCGGTCCCCGAACTGTAGGCGCCGGCGGCCCGGCGCTGCCCGCCGAGCCCCCGGTTGGGGACAACCGTGCCTCAGGCGGGTTCTGTGGAGGGGAACTCCGGGTGCTCCTCGACCGCGTGGGGCAGGCGGATCGAGAGCGTGGCTCCGCCTCCCGGGGTTTCCTCGAGGCGCACCGTGCCGTCGTGCTGGGCGACGAGCGCTGCGACGATGGCGAGCCCGAGGCCGGTGCCGCCGGTTTCCCGGTGCCGGGAGGAGTCGGCGCGGTAGAAACGTTCGAAGACCCGGGCGGCGTCCTCCTCGGAGATCCCCGGCCCGTGGTCGCGCACCTCGATCACCGAATCGCTATGCCCGTGGAGAACGGGGGCCACGCCGACGGCGACCTCGATCGGAGTTCCCTCCGGGGTGTAGCGCAGCGCATTGGTCATCAGGTTGCCCAGCACCTGCCGGAGCCGGGCCTCGTCACCGACAGTGGGCGCCGGCCGCGGGGCACCGCCGTCGAGTCCGGTGACGGTGATCGCGCGGTCCGGGGCGATGGCCCGGGCGTCGAGGGCGGCGTCATTGCCCAGTACCATCAGGTCGATGGGCTTCGCCTCGAGCGGCCGCTGTTCATCGATGCGCGCCAGCGTCAGCAGGTCCTCCACCAGGTGGCCCATCCGGATCGCTTCGCTTTCGATCCGGTTCATGGCCGCCGCGACGTCCTCCTCCTGCTGCAGTGCGCCATGCCGGTACAGCTCCGAAAAGCCGCGGATCGTCACCAGCGGGGTGCGCAGTTCGTGCGAGGCGTCCGCGACGAACCGGCGCATCTTCCGTTCGGATTCGGTGCGCGCGGCGAAGGCCCGCTCGATGTGGGCGAGCATTGCATTGAGCGAGCGGGAGAGGCGCCCGACCTCGGTGGCCGGCCGCTCCACCTCGACGCGGCGCGAGAGGTCCCCGGCGGCGATCGCCGCCGCGGTGCGCTCCACCCGGGCCAGGGGCCGGAACTGGCGGGTCACGGCGACGAAGGCGATGGCCGACGCGATCATCGTCGCCACCAGCCCCACAGTGAAAATAATCTCCGAGGCCTCCTGGACGGAGTCGTCCACCGTGGTCATGGGGGAGGCGATTGCCAGGGTCTGCGGCCCGTCCTCGTACTCGAGGACCTTGACCCGCCAGCCCGGGCTGTCGGGGGCGGTGCCGCTCACCTCGAAGGCCTCACCGTTGAGCTTGTTCACCTGCTTGGAGGTGAGGTGCGGAAGCCGGGGCACATCGGACTCCGCGGCGGAATGGGAGGTCTCGAGGATGGTGCCATCGGGGCCGAGGAGCGCCCCGTAGAAGCGCAGCAGCGGGCGGTCGCTCGCACTGCGGTCGTGGAAGAAGGCGTTGGAAACGTTCTGGGCGTTGGCGGTCAGGTCGCCGTCCATGCGTTCGATCAGGCCGTTGCGCAGCAGCGACACCGTGACGATTCCGGTGATGCCGACCGTGACCACCATGAGCAGGGTCATGATGGCCACGAGCTGCGAGCGCAGCGAGGCCGAATTCCACCGTCGGATCAAGGGTGTCGCTGCCTAGCGTCGGTCGGTGGAGCGCAGGAGGTAGCCCACGCCCCGCTTGGTCTGGATGAGTGCCGCCGCGTCGGCGTTCTTGTCGATCTTCCGGCGGAGATAGGAGATGTAAGACTCGACGATCGAGGCGTCCCCGTTGAAGTCGTACTCCCACACGTGGTCCAGGATCTGCGCCTTGGACAGCACCCGGTTCGGGTTCATCATGAGGTAGCGCAGCAGCTTGAACTCGGTGGGGGACAGCTCGATGATCTCCCCGGCCCGGCGGACCTCGTGGGCGTCGTCGTCGAGCTCGAGGTCGTCCACCCGGATCACGGCGTCGTCGTCCGACAGCGGCTGGGTCCGGCGCAGCACGGCGCGGATCCGGGCCACCACCTCGTCGAGGCTGAAGGGCTTGGTGACGTAGTCGTCGCCGCCGACGGTGAGGCCGGTGACCTTGTCCTCGGTGTCGTCGCGCGCGGTGAGGAAGACCACCGGGAAGTGCCGACCCGCCGCCCGGAGGCGCCGGGTGACGGTGAAACCGTCCATATCGGGCAGCATGACGTCGAGGACGGCGAGGTCCGGGTTGTGCGCTTCGGCCGCGGCGAGGGCCTCACGGCCGTTGCCGGCGGCGACAACGTCGAACCCGGCGAACCGCAGGGACGTCGACAGCAGCTCACGGATGTTCGGCTCATCATCGACGACGAGGAGTTTCGCTTCGGG
Organism: Arthrobacter melezitosi; assembly: GCF_054511055.1. Lineage (NCBI taxonomy): Bacteria > Bacillati > Actinomycetota > Actinomycetes > Micrococcales > Micrococcaceae > Arthrobacter > Arthrobacter melezitosi. The sequence continues at coordinate 56,205 of NZ_JBTNDJ010000015.1, read as the reverse complement.
GGTCGGCTTCTTCACCTGCGCCATTATCCGCTCGTTTTCTGGAAATTGACTGGAAGTTTGCTGGAGACGATCCGGACGGCGCGAGGGCCACCGGCCCGGGAACTCACCCGGCCAGCCCTGCCGCGTCCAGGATCCGGTAGGCGTAGCCCTGCTCCGCAAGGAAACGCTGCCGCTTCGCGGCGAAGTCCTGGTCGAGGGTGTCCCTGGCGACGACGGTGTAGAAGCGGGCGGCGCGCCCGTCCGCCTTGGGCCGCAGGAGCCGGCCCAGGCGCTGGGCTTCCTCCTGGCGCGAGCCGAAGGAGCCCGACACCTGGATGGCGACCGAGGCCTCGGGCAGGTCGATGGAGAAGTTGGCCACCTTGGATACGACAAGGGTGGGGATCTCCCCGCTGCGGAAGGCCGCGAAGAGCCGTTGACGCTCCTTGACGGCGGTGTCGCCCTTGATCACGGGCGCGCTCAGCCGTTCACCGAGGTCGTCGAGCTGGTCCAGGTACTGCCCGATGACCAGCAGCTGTTCGCCCTGATGGGCGGCGGCGAGCTTTTCGACGACGCCCGACTTGGTGTCCGAGGTCGAGCACAGCCGGTACTTGTCGCCGTCCTCGGCCATGGCGTAGGCGACGCGTTCGTCCCGCGGCAGGTCGACGCGGACCTCGACGCAGTCGGCCGGGGCGATGTAGCCCTGGGCCTCGATGTCCTTCCAGGGCGCGTCGTACCGCTTGGGCCCGATCAGGGAGAAGACCTCACCCTCCCGGCCGTCCTCGCGCACCAGGGTGGCGGTCAGGCCCAGGCGGCGCCGCGCCTGCAGGTCGGCGGTCATCTTGAAGATCGGCGCGGGGAGCAGGTGGACCTCGTCGTAGACGATCAGGCCCCAGTCGTTCTTGTCGAGCAGCTCGAGGTGCGGGTAGAGCCCGCCGCGCCGGGTGGTGAGGACCTGGTAGGTGGCGATCGTGACCGGCCGGACCTCCTTGAGGGCCCCCGAGTATTCGCCGATGTCCGATTCGCTCAGCGAGGTGCGCCGAAGGAGCTCGTCCTTCCACTGCCGGGCGGAGACGGTGTTGGTGACGAGGATCAGGGTGGTGGTCTTGCTGGTGGCCATGGCCGCCGCCCCCACGATGGTCTTGCCGGCGCCGCAGGGCAGCACGACGACCCCTGAGCCGCCGGCGAAGAAGCTGTCCGCCGCCAGCTTCTGGTAGGGGCGCAGGGACCAGCCCTCCTCGGTGAGGGCGATGGGGTGGGGGGTGCCGTCGACGTACCCGGCCAGGTCCTCGGCCGGCCACCCCAGCTTGAGCAGCAGCTGCTTGAGCTGGCCCCGCTGCGAGGAGTGGACGACGACGGTTTCACCGTCGATGCGCGGACCGAGCAGGGGTGCGATCTTCTTGGCATGGAGCACCTCCTCGAGCACCGGATAGTCGGTCGTCCGCAGGACCAGCCCATGCTGGGCGTCCTTCTCGAGGCGCAGCCGCCCGTAGCGGGACATCGTGTCCTCGATGTCGATCAGCAGGGCGTGCGGGACGGGGAAACGGGAGAACGTCAACAGGGTGTCAAGGACCTGCTCGGCGTCAAGGCCCGCGGCCCGCGCGTTCCACAGCCCCAGCGGGGTCAGCCGGTAGCTGTGGACGTGTTCCGGCGCGCGCTCCAGTTCGGCGAAGGGCGCAATGGCGTGGCGTGCCTCGGCCGCCTGGGGATGGTCGACCTCGAGCAGGATGGTCTTGTCGCTCTGAACGATCAGCGGTCCGTCAGCCATCGGAATTCCCTTCGATAATTTCAACGTCCATCACCCGGTGCACCGAAACCACCTTTTCGACCTGCCGGGCCGGATCGAAAACGCGCACCCTGCCGCCGGAGACGGACAGGGGGACGAGCACCTGCCGGACGGAATTGCCCTGGCTGTCGGCGGTTCCGAGACGGACCGCCGAGCGCTGGCGGATGGCGGTGCGCAGCGTTTCGAGCCCCAGCAGGGTCTCCCCCTCGGATCCCGCCGCCCGGTCGGCCGGGTGCCTGGGCCCATCCCGCAGCGCCTGCACCTGGGCGGCGATCTCCTCCTCCGTGACGGTCCAGGGGTTGGACCTGGCCCGCGGGGGCAGGGCCGGCGCACGTTCTCCGGGCGCGCCGGGTGCCGGGGGAGGGGCTCCACCCTCCACGGCGGCCGGCGGATGCGCTGGTGCGGGGAAATAGCCGAGGTCCCGCAGCAGCGCCGTGAGTTCGGCGGCTCCGGCGCGTGCCGCGACGACCGTCGGGGCCAGCCGGACCACGCCCAGGCCGGCCGCCCGCGGGTCGGCGAGCAGTGCCTCGACGGCGGCGTCGTCCTCGGTGCGCAGGTAGCTGCCGGCGCTTCCGACCCGGAGGGCGCCGTAGCGGGACGCGGTGTCCTCGACGAGGTAGGTCAGTGCCTGGGGCAGTTCGGTGGCCGAATGGCGGGCCAAAAAGGCGAGGATGGCCGCGGCGTCCTGCCCGCCGTCCAAGGCCGAACGGATCGACGCCGCGGAGAACCGGTAGGTGGTCGCGGGCCCCTGGCCCTCGGGGGTGGCGAGCAGCAGCAGTTCCCGTGCCACGGCCGGGTCGAGGTACCCCGGGGCGACGGCGGTGAGGTCCGCCTGGACGACGAAGTGGCTCAGCGGTGCCGGCAGGGCCCCGCGGACGGCGGCGGCGGCCTCGGCGAGGCGGTACTGCTGTACGAGCCCACCGATTTCGGTCAGGGCGCCGCCTCCGAAAAGGCCGAGTGCCTCCGCCTCGGCCAGGATTCCGGGGACGAGGCGTTCGAAGCGCCGCCGGAGCCGCGGCTGGTGCCAGGCGAGCCGCCCGGTCAGGGACGGGGCGTCGACGCCGGCTCCGGTGCCTGGCGGGAAGTCGCCGGCACCCAGTTCGACGGCGGCGTCGAGCACGCGCCGGCGCACCCGCGGGGCGTCGGGGCGGGAGGCTTCGGCGGCCAGGGCGTTGATGGTGCTTCCGTCGGGCGATTTGGACCCCACGATGGAGGGCGCGCGCTCAAGCTCAAGCCAGCCGTCGACCAGGGCCAGCCACAGTGCCTCCCGGTCGTCCGAACGTGCGGCCGCAGCAGCGGGCTTCCACCGGGAGTCGTCGACGTCGAGCGCGAGCATGCCCGCCCCGGCAGCCAGTTCAAGCAGCCATGCCGCGGCGTCCGGTTCGACCTGCAGCGCCTCGGCCAGCCGCTTCACCTCCCGCACCCCCACGCCTCCCGAACGCAGTGTGGCCACCGGGGTGGGGCCGCCGGGGGCGAGCAGGGCGCCGACCAGGCGGAGGGTTTCGGCGATCGCGCTGTGGGCGGCGTTGTCGCGGAGGGCAAGGCGCACCGGGCGGAGGCCGGGATCGGGCGGTGCCGTGTGCAGGGCGGTGACGACCCGGTGGCCGCGCACCGCCTGGCCGACATTGCGGGGCAGTTCGACGTGGGAGGCATCAATCCGGGCGAGCAGTCCGTGCCGGAGCAGCCAGTCCACCTCGGCCGCGGGGTGCCCGGCCGGCTGCCCGGTGCGGGCGGCTGCCGGCGCAACGCCCACCGGCGCTCCGGCGAGCCGCCGAAGGAGGTCCGGGGTGCCCGGCGGCGCGGCAGCCAGGAGCCGTTGCCAGTCGTCGGGCCGCCCGACGGCGTCCCCTAGCTCAGCGGCGGCGGCCTCCGCGTCCGGCGTCGGGCCGAGCGGGATGCCGAGTGCGCGGACGCGCTCCGCAGCCTCGAGAATCGTGCCGCCGAAGCCGGGCAGGACGCGGACGAGGGCGCCCAGGGGACGGCCCAGGCCGGCGGGGTACGGCCCGAGGGCCTCACCGAGTGGGCCGACGGGGCAAATGCGGGAGCCCGGCTGGGTCAGCGCGGCGCCACCGCAGGGGCCGTCGTCCTGCGGCGGGGGCGCAGCCTGCAGCAGGGCGCGCGCCGACAGTTCGGCCAGGACCGCCTCCAGTGCCGGCGGTTCGACGCCGCCGATCAGCTGAGCCAGCGCGGCGGTGTCCACCGCGTTGCCGCCGGTGGCCTCGGCGGCAATAAGCACCGTCTCAAGGACCTGCAGCTGCGGTTCGGTGAGGTTCTCGAGGGCCCGCTGGAGGCTGGCCCGCGTGGAGGCCCGGGCGGCCAGGGCGGCGAAGTCCGGGACCGGCGGCAGGGCCAGGTCAGGGCGTACGGCAAGGAGGCGGCGCAGATCGGAGTCGCTGCGGGCGGCCAACTCATCGGCCAGGGCGCGGATTGCGGACATTACCTACAGGTTACCCGCCGCGTGCGGGGTGCCGGCGCGGGCGAGGACCCGCACGGACGCCCGGCCTCAGCTCCTGCGGCGCAGAACGACGGCGCCGAGCACCAGCGCCACCATCAGGATGAAACCCAGGGGAAGGAGGATGAAGGCCCCTGCCACGAAGCCCCGCCAGACGGGTTCCCCGAGCCAGGCGCCCACCAGGACGGCGGTCAGCGAGGCCAGGCCCAGGGCGGCACAGAGAACGGCGGCCAGGGTGAGGGCGGTGCGCCCACGCTGCCGTGCGGCGGCGGGCGGGGCGGCCATATTGTTGGGTTCCATAACGCTTACAGCGTACAAGAACGCCCGCTCACACGATCAGGCGCCAAGGGGATATTCTTTTATCTTAAAGACCTCCCCGGCAGTGGCCGCCACGGCAGAATCCTGCCGCAGCACCGGGACTCCCCATACAGCAGGCGCTCACCGCCCCGCAGACCAAGAAGAGGTAACTACGTGCCCATCGGCAAAGTGAAATGGTTCGACGCTGACAAGGGTTTCGGCTTCGTCGCCACCGACGACGGCAAAGAGGTCTTCCTCCACGCCTCGGCGCTGCCCGCGGGCGTGACCGAGGTGAAGGTCGGTACCAAGCTTGAGTTCGGGGTCGCGGACGGCCGGCGGGGGCTGCAGGCACTCTCGGCCCGGATCCTCGAGGCGGCGCCGTCGGTGGTCAAGGGCACGCGCAAGAAGGCCGATGACATGGCGGTCATCACCGAAGACCTCATCAAGCTGCTCGACGGCGTGTCGAACGGGCTGCGCAAGGGGCGCTACCCCGAGAAGTCCCACGCCTCGAAGGTGGCCGCGGTGCTGCGCGCCGTCGCCGACGACCTGGACGCGTAGGCCCGTGATTCCCGCCCGCAACGACACCCCGGAGACGACTCCCGACGACCCCACGGACGCCGTCGACGCCGGTGCCCCAGCAAAACGCCGGCCCGTCCGCCGTTCGGCCAAGCCCGACGCCGTGCTCGCGGCGGCCGTCGACTTCGCGCGGGAGGGAATCCTGCAGGTCGCTCCCGCCGAGCAGGTCGGCGGGCACGTCACGTCCTACCCCGAGGGCGAGCGGCTCACCACGCACCGCTTCGAAGCCTTCGTCCCCGGGTACGGGAACTGGCACTGGTTCATCACCCTCGCCCGCGTGGCGCGCAGCAAGGAACCGACGATCTGCGAGGTCGGCCTCCTGCCCTCCGAGACGGCGCTGTTGGCCCCTGAGTGGCTGCCCTGGTCCGAGCGGGTGCGCCCCGAGGACCATGAGGACGCCGCAGGCGCAGCATCCGGTGACGCGGCGGGCTCCGGTGACGCGGTGGCCTCCGGCGGCGTGCCCGGCGAGGAGGCAGTGGAGGACCAGGGTTCCCCGGCGGCGCCTGACGCGCCGGATCCGGCGCCGGCGGGTTCGGTTTCGGAGCGGAGCCCTGTCGCGGGCGCCGGTGATTCAAACCCCGAGGATTCAACCCCTGAGGGGCCCGAGTCCGGTCATTCCAACCTCGATGGTTCAACCTCCGATCTGCCGGGCACCGATGGGTCGGACACCGTGCCCGATGACGGCCGGCAGGCAGCCGGACCGACCTTCGCGGCGCCCCCTCCCGCGGGCCGGGACGACTAGCGCCTTGCGTTGCGGGGGTCCGGGCCGTCCGGAAGTGCGCGTGTGAGCACGTTCCGGTCGCTGCGCATCCCCAACTACCGCCGGTGGTTCATCGGGGCCTCGGTGTCCAACATCGGAACCTGGATGCAGCGCACGGCCCAGGACTGGCTCGTCTACGACATCCTGACCGACCAGGACGCCTCGGCCCTCGGGATCGTCCTGGCCCTGCAGCTCGGCCCGCAGCTGCTGATCTCGCCGTGGGCGGGGCTGGTCGCCGACACCGTGGACCGCAGGAAGCTGCTGCAGGCGACACAGGTGCTGATGGCGTTGCTCGCCGTCGGGCTCGGCCTGCTGGTGGTGCTCGGCATGGCCGAACTCTGGCACGTCTATGCCTTCGCCCTCGCCCTCGGCGTCGTGTCCGCCTTCGACGCGCCGGCGCGGCAAAGCTTCACCTCGGAGCTGGTGCGCGATGAGTACCTCCCCAACGCGGTGGCCCTCAACAGCGCCTCCTTCAACGCCGCCCGCCTCGTCGGCCCCGCCGTCGCGGGGCTGCTGACCGCCGCCGTCGGGCCCGGGTGGGTGTTCCTGATCAACGCGCTCACCTTCGGCGCCATGGTTCACACCCTGCTGGTGCTCCGCACCCCCGACCTGCAGGTCCAGCCCAAATCGCCACCGGGCAAGGGGCGCATCCGGGAGGGCTTTCGGTATGTGCGGGGCCGGCCCGACCTGATCATGGTGCTGCTCACCATCTTCCTGGTGGGCACCTTCGGCCTCAACTTCGCCGTCTTCATCGCCGCCATGGCGCGCACCGAGTTCGGGCAGGGCGCGGGGGTGTTCGGCGTGCTGTCCTCGGTCATGGCGATCGGATCGGTCGTCGGGGCGCTGCTGTCGGCCCGGCGGGAGCAGCCCCGGCTACGATTCGTCTTCGGTGCCGCCGGAGCCTTCGGCGCGGCGTGCGTCCTGGCGGCGCTCGCACCGAACCTGATCCTGTTCGGCCTCGCCCTGGTCCCCGTTGGCCTGTTCGCCCTCACCCTCATCACCAGTGCCAACGCCTACGTGCAGACCACTACGGAGCAGGTGATGCGCGGGCGGGTGATGGCGCTGTACCTGGCGATTTTCCTGGGTGGAACCCCGCTTGGGGCGCCCGTCGTCGGCTGGGTCTCGGACGCCTTCGGGCCGCGCTGGAGCCTGGGCGTCGCAGCCGCGTCGGGCCTGGTGGCGGCGGCCGCCGGACTGTTCTGGGCCTGGCGGTACCACGAGGTCCGGATCCGCTACGACCGCTCGGCGCCCCGGCGGCTGCGCATCACCTCCGAGGCGACCGACAGGGGCGGGGATTGACCGGATGTGGCTGCAGCGTCCCCGGATGCGGCGGGACGGGGCGGCCGCGGTGCCGGGGCCGGCGCCGCGGCATCTCATTCCGTGATGTCCGCCGGCAGCCTTTCGATGACGTAGTCGATGCAGGCGAGCAGCGCCGACACATCGTCAGGATCGATCGAGACGAAGGTGGCGATACGCAGCTGGTTCCGGCCGAGCTTGCGGTAGGGCTCGACGTCGACAATGCCGTTGGCGCGCAGCACCGACGCGACCCGTGCCGCACGGATCGGCGGTGCGAGGTCGATTGTGGCAATGACGTTCGAGCGGTCTTCCGGGCGCTGGACGTAGGGGGTGGCGACGGGGGAGGCCTCCGCCCAGGAGTAGACCCGCCCGGCCGACTCGGCGGTGCGGGCCGCCGCGAACTCCAGGCCGCCGTTGCCGAGAAGCCATTCAACCTGGGCGTTGAGCATCACCAGCGTCGCCAGCGACGGCGTGTTGTAGGTCTGGTTCAACTGCGAGTTGCCGATCGCGGTCTGCAGGTTAAGGAAGTCCGGGATCCACCGGTCCGAGGCGTCGATGCGCGCCGCCCGCTCAAGCGCGGCGGGGGAGAACAGGCCAAGCCACAGCCCACCGTCGGAGGCGAAGTTCTTCTGGGGCGCGAAGTAGTAGACATCCGACTGGGAGACATCGACAGCCAGTCCGCCAGCGGCCGAGGTGGCGTCGATGAGCATCAGGGCGCCCTCGTCGGCGCCGCCGACGCGCTCGACGGGTGCCGCGACGCCCGTCGAGGTCTCGTTCTGCGGCCAGGCATAGGCATCGACGCCGGCTTCGGCGGCCGGGCGCGGCCGGGTGCCGAAATCGGCGGAAAGGATCGACGAGCGTTCAAGGAACGGCGCGTTGTCCGTGGCCGCGGCGAATTTCGAGCCGAACTCCCCAAAGGACAGGTGCTGGGCCTTCGACTCAACGAGCCCGAAGGCGGCGGCGTCCCAGAACGCCGTTGAGCCGCCCACCCCGAGCACCACCTCGTAGCCGTCCGGGGCATCGAAGAAGGTGGAGAGGCCCTCGCGGACCGCGCCGACGAGGTTCTTCACCGGCTGCTGGCGGTGGGACGTGCCGAGGATCGACGGGTTCGCCGCGGTGAGGGCCCGGAGCTGGTCCCCCCGGACCTTCGACGGACCGGCGCCGAACCGGCCATCCCGGGGCAGCAGATCGGTGGGAATCGACAGGTCCAAGGGCTCGCTCACTCGTCCTCCGTGCGGATCGTGGGTACGTAAGGCAACGCGCCTCATTCTGCCCCAGGACCGGGGCGCCGGGTTATTTGTGAAGTCCCGCACGCCGCCGGCCCCGGGCCCCGGCCGGATTGCCGCGGCCGGCGGCGCATGGGTTAACCTGAGGGGGCAGAGGGACGCGTCGGCCCCACCCGGACGTGCTGCACCACGCGCATTCCTTACCTGCCCCGCACTGCGCCGTACCTAGGAGCCGAACGGTTATGACGGATCTCATCGATACCACCGAGATGTACCTGCGGACCATCCTTGAGCTCGAGGAAGAGAACATCGTCGCCCTGCGGGCGCGCATCGCCGAACGGCTGCGCCACTCCGGTCCGACGGTGTCCCAGACCATCGGGCGGATGGAACGCGACGGGCTCGTCGTCGTTTCCGGGGACCGGCACCTCGAACTGACCGAACTCGGCCGGCGCCGCGCCACCGGAGTCATGCGCAAGCACCGGCTCGCCGAGCGGCTGCTGAGCGATGTCATCGGGCTTGACTGGGCCTACGTGCACGACGAAGCCTGCCGCTGGGAACACGTGATGAGCGAGCGGGTCGAACGGCGGCTCTACGAACTGCTGGGGCAGCCCTCCCAGTCGCCCTACGGCAACCCGATCCCCGGGCTGGAGGCCATTGGAGGAGTGGCGTCGGAGCCGGCGGCCGACGGCGCGACGACGCTGCTGGCCGCCATGGACGAGTACCGGCCGGGCTCCACGGTCACCCTGCTGCGCCTCGCCGAGCCGATCCAGGTGGATCCGGAGCTGCTCTCCCAGCTGGCCGAGGGCGGCCTGCGCCCCGGAGCCTCACTCAGCCTCGAGTCGGTGGGCGGATACGTCTCGGTCCGGGTGCCCGGCGTCGAGGGGGCGCTCGAGCTGCCGCCCGAGGTCGCCGCGCACGTCTTCGTCGCCGTCGCCTGAGCGCCCCTGCGCCTGAGCGCCATCGCCTGAGCGGTTCCTGCGTCTTCGTCGCCGTCGCCTAAGCGGTGCCGTCACCTGAACGCCTCCGCGTGAGCGGTTCTTGCACCTAAGCGCCCCTGCGCCTGAGCGCCCCGGCGCGCCGCCGTGGCCCGGGATTCCGGCCCGGGCCCTGCACCGTGCCGCGCCGGTTTTGCCGCTGGGGCCTCCTGCTGTGAGACTGTTCCCGATCGTTCCCTGTCCCCGCACAGCACTCCGCGGGGAGGTGCCCGCCATCGGCGCAGGCGCGGGGAAGCGCGAAGCATTTCAACCCGGGCCGCGGCCGTCCATGCGGCGCCCCGGGTGCTGCCTGCCCGGTGTCGGGCAGGCCACCGGCAGTGAAAGGGGACAAATTGCCGAAACACCGGGTATCGGGCCGCCGCCGTGCCGAGACCGCCATGCCAACACCTCGTCCGCAGGATGCGCACGCGCTGCGCCGACGCCGCCGCAGCGCGCGGCGCATCGGCTCCTTGCGCAGGGTCAGCCAGAAGCTCGCGATGACCGCGGCCGTCTCGGGGCTTGTGTTGACGGCGGCCCTGCCCACCACGGCGGCCGGCACGTCGGCTTCGGCCGCAGGGAACCCTGCTCCGCGGCTCGAGGTCCAGGCACCCACCTCCGCCAGCCTCAGCTTCTCCCCGATTCCCCTCGGCGGATCCCAGGACTTCGACACCCAACTCAAGGCGATCGTCGCCGCCTCCGACGGCCGGGCCGCCCCGCTGGGCGTAAAGGGCGTGCTGAGTGCGCCGCTGGAGTCCCTGCAGGGCACCTCGGCATTCGGTTATCGGGTGAGCCCGATGACGGGCCTGGACGGCGAGTTCCACTCGGGGCAGGACTTCAGCGCCCCCTGCGGCACGGAGGTCCGGGCCGCGGCCGAGGGGACTGTCGTCTCCGCCGGATGGCATCCGTACGGCGGAGGCAACCGGGTTGTCCTCGACCACGGCAACGGCCTTGAGACGACCTATAACCACCTCGCCTCGCTCGAGGTGGCTGAGGGGGACCGGCTCCACCCTGGCGCCCCGGTCGGTGCAAGCGGCAGCACGGGTTCCTCCACCGCCTGCCACCTCCATTTCGAGGTGCTGATCAGCGGCCGCCCGGTCGATCCAATGGCGTGGCTTTAACTTCCGACACACCTGTCGTGATCTGAATGTGACAATTGTGATACATGTGAGGTACGGTTCTACTCGTGCCGAATCGTTATAGATCCGGCGCCCTCAAGCAAATCGCCTAGCTCTGCCATTGCCTGGGGTCCGTCCGCACAATTCGCATGGCAGAGGCGGGGGAACCAATTTTTGGGTTTCGCAAGAAATCCTTGGGGTTAAGTCGCTGAATTACTCAGCGGCCGGGTGACTCCCATCCGAATCCGACAGCTCACCTCGCAGGCATTGGGAGAGGCAATTTAACGTGTCCAATAACTCTGCTCTGGGTCGCCACCGGGCCGCCCAGGTTCCTGCGAATCCGCTGACGGCACTCTCCAAGGCCGTCTCTTCGAATGCCGGCTCAGTCGGGCGCCAGGCCGCCGTTGTCGTCGCCGCCTCGGGCCTCGTCCTCGCCGCAGGCCTGCCGGCCCACGGCTCCTCGACCGCCGAGCGCGAGGTCCAGTCCTCCTCCTCGCTGAGCGTGACCGCCCCGGAAACCGCGGCCGTCAGCGCCGCAGCCACCGCCGCTGTCTCCTTCGAGCGGGAGGCCGTGGCCGTCGCCCCCGCCCCCGTCGTCGTACAGGCCCCCGCTCCGGCACCCGCCGCGCCCGCCGTCCGGCCTGCAGTAGCGGCACCGGCCCCCGCCGCACCCGCTGCCGTGCAGGCCGCCGTGCAGACCGCCGCCGTGGCTGCGCCCGCCCCGAAGCCCGAGGTTCCGTCCTCCGGCGTCGGTGCCGCGCTGGTCGCCTCCGCCTACTCCCAGATCGGTGTCGCGCAGGACTGCACCGCCATGGTCGAGAAGGCCCTCCGCTCGGTCGGAAAGGCCGTTGGTGACCTCGCTCCCGGCCAGTTCTTCCAGTACGGCGACGTTGTCGGAAGCCCCGCGGCCGGCGACCTCGTCATCACCGGCGGCCATGTCGCCATCTACGTCGGCAACGGACAGGTCATCTCCGGTGGCCTCAACGGCATGAACACCGGTCTGCACTCCCTGTCGGACCTGCCCGGCGCAAGCTTCGTCCGCGTTCGCTAGAACCCTTCCAACACCTTCTGGAGATCTCCCATGTCTAATCGCGCCCAAATTGCCCGCCACCGCGGGGAAGCGCAGCGTTCGGCCACCCTCACCTCCCTCGCCAAGGCCGTCAGTGACAACGCCGGCGGCATGGGCCGCCAGGCCGCCGTCGTCGCGGCCGCCTCGGGTCTCGTCCTCACCTCCGGCGTCGCGGCGAACGCCGCCGACCTCCAGCCCGAGCGCGAGTCGTTCACCTCGACGCTTGAGGTGACCGCACCGGCCGCCACCGTCGTCGCCGACGTCAACGCCAAGGTTGCGTTCAACCGCACCCCCGTCAAGGCCGTCGCCAAGCCGGTCGTCGTCCAGGCTCCGGCCCCGGCCCCCGTGGCAGCGCCGGCACCCGTGGCCGCCCCGGCCGCTCCCGCCGTCGCCGCCCCGGCCGCCCCTGTCGTGAAGCTCGCGGCGGTAGCGGCACCTGCACCTGCGCCAGCCCCGGCCCCTGCTCCTGTGGCTTCCTCCGGCAAGGCAGCCACGATCGCCGCCGCGGCCAAGGCCCAGCTCGGCGTTCGGCAGGACTGCACCCGCCTGGCCAGCAACGCCCTCGCCGCAGCGGGCATCAACTTCCACGGCTGGCCGGCCGGATACCTCTCCCTGGGCCGCACCGTCAGCGCCGGCGAAGCCATCCCCGGCGACCTGATCTACTACGCCGACGGCGGCATGGGCATGGCCCACATCGCTGTCTACATCGGCGGCGGCCAGGCCGTCCACGGCGGGTTCAACGGCAACAGCACCGTCATCGCACCGGCCCAGCTCGGCTCGGGCCCGGTGTTCATCCGCGTCGGCGGCTGATCCAAGCATTTACAACGACGGGCCGGCAGGGAAACCTGCCGGCCCGTCGTTCGTTAACAGGATTCCGTCCCGCATTGCGGCGGCGGAGTGCGGGTGCTTTCGAACCCGCCCACGGGAACTCCATATTCCCGCCCGGGCGCGGGGCCGCTACCCTAGCATTGTTAATCCGTAGAACTTATCCCGAACATCCGGGGTGGCAGCCGGCAGCGGGACATAGTCCGCAAAGAGGCATGCGCATGCGCACTCTCGTTTTGAATGCAGGATTCGAGCCGCTGGCGGTTGTGACATTCCGCCGCGCCCTGGTGCTGGTGCTGACGGGGAAGGCGAGCGTCATTGCGGAGGACGACGAGCCGGTCATTGGGCCAACGGAAATCCTGGGGCGGCCCTCGGTGATCCTGCTGAACCGGTACGTGAAGATCCCGTACCGCCACGACCTCGCGGTGACCCGGCGCGGGGTGCTGCGGCGTGACAACCACCTGTGCGCCTACTGCGGGAAGACCGCCACCACCATCGACCACGTGGTGCCCCGCTCCCGCGGCGGCGGGGACACCTGGGAGAACATGGTGGCGTGCTGCCTGCGCTGCAACAACACCAAGGGGGACAAGACCCTCGCCAGCCTGGGCTGGAGCCTCCGGTTCGTCCCCAAACCACCCCGGGGCCCGCTGTGGCAGTTGAAGGAACTCGACAAGCCCGCGCCCTCCTGGAGCGAATACCTCTCCGAACGGGCCGCGTGAGCGGATCCCACCCGCCGGCGTTCGACGCCGTCATCCTGGCCGGCGGCAGGTCAACCCGGCTGGGCGGCACGCCGAAGGCGGCGCTTCGCATCGCCGGCGCCACCCTCCTCGACCTCGCCTGCGCCGCCGCTGCCGGGGCGGGTCGAATCGTCGTTGTCGGGCCCGAACCGGCGGGCGGGGCGCGACCCGCGGGAGCCCCCGGGGTCCCGGCCGTGGACTTCGTGCGCGAGGATCCGCCCTTCGGCGGACCGGCCGCGGCCCTGGCCGCGGCCCTGGCACAGCCATCGGGCCGGGAGACGCATGCCCCCTGGCTGCTGGTGCTGGCCTGCGACATGCCGCGCTCTGGGCAGCTTGTCCCCGTGCTGCTGAAGGAGGCCGCGGCCGATCCATGCTCTTCGGTGATGGCCTTCGACGCCGGGCGCGACCAGCCGCTCGCCGCGCTGTACCGGCGTCGGGACCTGGAGGGGGCGGTGGCGGTGGCGGTGGAGTCCGGAGGGGTGGGGAATCTTTCGATGAAGACGCTCCTTGCTAGGGTGAAGGTTCGACCGGTCCCGGTTCCACCGGGCACGACACTCGACGTCGACACGTGGGCCGATGCACGGGCCCTGGGGGTCGACGACGGATAACCAACCCCGGGAGGGCCCCCATGGACGAGCGCGATCAACTACTTTCTCAGTGGTGCGGACACCTGCTTGCAGCCTTTGAGCTTGAGGATTCCCGGGTGGACATCGACGCGGTGCTGGGGCTGGCGGGAAAGGCAGCGCATTCGGTGGTCCGCCCGGCGGCGCCGCTGACGACCTTCGTCGCCGGCTACGCGGCCGGACTCGCGGTGGGCAGCGGCCAGGCCTCGGAGGAGGTCGCCATGCGTTCCGCACTCGCCCTCGCGGCGCAGCAGTGCGACGCCGAAGGGGCCAGCTCTTGAGCGCTGGGGTGGGTCCGGCGCGCGATCTCGCCTGGGAGGAGGCCCGACGGGTCGCCCACGCCGCGGGCAAGGCTAAGCCGTACCAGATGGTGCCGCTGGCCGACGCGCTCGGCCAGACCCTCGCCGAGCCGGTGCTGGCGCTGCAGGACATCCCGCATTATGCCTCGTCCGCGATGGACGGGTGGGCCGTCAGCGGCTCACCGCCGTGGACCTTCGTCCGCCCGCCGGCGGAGGATCCGCGCCGGATGAACGCACCGCACAGCGACTCGGGTGCCATCGCCCTGGAGCCGGGCCAGGCCACCTTCATCCTCACCGGCGGCACGGTGCCGGCACACACAACGGGCATCCTCCGCACCGAGCATGGGATGGTGCGCGGAGACACCCTGGACCGCAACGCACTGGCGCGTGCCGATGAACCGGCGCCGGGGGAGCACATCCGCCCCGCGGGCGAGGAGGCCTCCAGCGGCTCGACCGCCATTCCGGCTGGAGTCATGCTGAACCCGGCGCAGATCGCCCTCGCGGCGGTGTGCGGCCACGACACCCTGGCGGTCCTGAGGGCGCCGCGGGTGTCGCTGCTGATGACCGGCGACGAGGTGATCGAGGCAGGGCTCCCGCAGCCGGGACAGGTGCGTGACACGTTCGGTCCGCAGCTGCCGGCGTTCGTGGCGATGCTCGGCGGCCACGTCGATGTGGCGGGCCGCGCCCGCGACGACTTCGACGACGTCGTGCACGCCATCAGCGCCGAAGCCACCGACGCGGCCTCGCTCGCCCGGGCCTCGGGTGACGTCCTGATCACCACCGGCGGGACGGGCGGCTCCTCCGCCGACCACATCCGGCGCGCCCTGGCCGTCCTTGACGCGGAACTGCTCATCGACGGCATCGCCATGCGCCCGGGACATCCGACGCTCCTGGCCCGGCTGCCCGACGGGCGGGTCCTGGTCGGACTGCCGGGGAACCCGCTCGCGGCGATGATGGCGATGCTCACGGTCGCCGCCCCGCTCATCGCGGGACTCCGGGGGGCGCCGCTGCCGCCGCTGCGCCAGGTGCTCAGCGGGGCCGACTTCGATCCCCTGCCCGGCAGGAGCAGGCTGGTGCCGTACCGCAACGTTGCGGGGCGGGCCCAGCCCAGCACCCACCAGCGCTCGGGGATGCTGCGCGGACTCGCCCTGGCCCACGGCGTGATGGTGATCCCGGCCGCCGGGTGCGCCACGGACCAGCCGCTGCAGGCCGTGGACCTCCCATGGCCGATCCCCGAGTGATGCGGCTACCCTCGAGATAGACCATATTCGAGGAGGCTCACCATGAACCGGGTCACCCAGCGGCGCCGTATCACCACGTTCCGCGTTGCGGCGGATCCCCGCCGGCGCGAGGACGCCCTCGCAGGGGAGGAGCCGCTGGAGATCCGCCTCGGCGGGTCGGCGTTCACCGTCACGATGCGCACCCCGGGCGATGACTTCGACCTCGTTGCCGGCTTCCTGGTCTCCGAGGGCGTCGTGTGGGAGCCCGGACAGCTGCCGAGCCTGCGGTACTGCGCCGGGGTGGACGAATCGGGCCGGCAGACCTTCAACGTCGTCGAGGCGCAGCTGCGGCCGGGCACAGTGCTTCCCGACACGGCCCTCGAGCGCCACGTCTACACCTCGAGTTCCTGTGGAATCTGCGGCACCGCCTCCATCGACGCTGTACGCAAGTCCTCCCGGTTCGACCTGAGGTCCGACACGGCGGGGGTCGAGCTCGAGGTGCTTCTCGGGCTGCCCGACCGGCTGCGGGAATCCCAGAAACTCTTCGACCGCACCGGCGGCGTCCACGCCGCCGGCCTGTTCACCGCAGACGGTGAGCTGCTGTGCCTGCGCGAGGACGTCGGCCGGCACAACGCCGTGGACAAGGTGGTGGGCTGGGCGCTGCGCGAGGGCAGGCTTCCCCTGAGCGGCACCATCCTCCAGGTCTCCGGACGGGCCTCCTTCGAGCTCGTGCAGAAGGCGCAACTGGCCGGGATCCCCGTGTTGGCCGCTGTCAGCGCGCCGTCGTCGCTGGCGGCCGACCTGGCCGACGACGCCGGGATGACCCTCGTGGGCTTCAGCAGGGGTTCCTCGCTCAACTGCTACTCCCACCCCGGGCGGATCCGCGCCGGCCAGGCCGAGAACGCAGCCAGCTCCGACCGCTCAGTGCCCGCCGCCGGGTAACTCCATGGAACTTGGCCTCTTCACCTTCGGGGACATCCACCCGGACCCCGTCACCGGCGAGCGGGTCTCCCCCCAGACGCGCATGGCGCACCTGCTGGAAAGGGCACGGCTGGCGGACGAAGTGGGGCTGTCCTACTTCGGCGTCGGTGAGCACCACCGGCCCGACTACGCCGTCTCCTCGGTGGTCCCGGTGCTCGCCGCCGCGGCGGCGCAGACACGTTCCATCCACGTCGGCTCCGCCGTCACGGTCCTGAGCACCGAGGACCCGGTCCGGGTGTACCAGCAGTTCGCCACGCTCGACCTGCTCTCCGGCGGGCGGGTCGAACTGACGGCCGGGCGGGGCTCCTTCATCGAGTCGTATGCCCTGTTCGGTGCCGCGCTCGAAGACTACGACGCCCTGTATGAGGAAAAGATCGGCCTGCTCCTGCAGCTCGACGCCGAGGAGCGCATCACCTGGAGCGGGCGGTTCCGGCCGGAGCTGAAGGACGCGCTGGTGCTGCCGCGCCCGCCGTCGGGGCACCTCGACATCTGGATCGCGACCGGCGGGACGCTCTCCTCGACGGTGCGCGCCGCGCGGCTGGGGCGCCCGGTGATGTACGCGATGCTCGGCGGGACGGTGGACAACTTCGCGGAGCACGCCCAGCTGTACCGGACCACCGCGGCGGAGGCCGGGCACGATCCCGGCCGGCTGCGGGTCGGGGTGAGCAGCGTCGGCCTGGTGCTGCGGGAGGGCGCCCGGGAACTGTACCGGCCGTACTGGCTCGATACGATGACCCGGATCTCGGCGGAGCGCGGCTTTGCGACGCCCAGCGGGGTGAGCTACAACATGCAGTCGGCGCGCTCCGGTGCCGCCTTCGTGGGGACCCCAGAGGAGGTGGCGCGGAAGATCGTGCTCACCCATGGGCGGATGCAGCATGACCGCCACATCTTCCAGTTCGACGTTTCCTCGGTGCCGCACGCGAAGGTCCTCGAGGCGATCGAACTGCTGGGCACCGAGGTGTTGCCGCTGGTCCGGCGGGAGCTCGGAGCCGCCTGAGGGGCTGCCCCCGGGGTGGGCGCATCCCGGCGAGTCTGCAGTTAACCACCCTTCGGGGCCGGGAGAGCGTGGTGAGCTGCAGTTTCGGCGGGGGTGGGAGAGGCAACGACGGCGGCCGGGCGCCTCCCGCTAGAAGGGGTGGAGCAGGCGCTGGACGAACCGGCGGGTGCGTGCGTGATCGGGGTTGCGCAGCACCTTCTCCGGGTGGCCGCGCTCGACGACGACGCCGCCGTCCATGAACACCACCTCGTCGGCGACCTCACGCGCGAAGGCGAGCTCGTGGGTGACGATGACCATCGTCCAGTCCTCATCGGCGAGGTCCTTGATGACCTTGAGCACCTCCCCGACCAGTTCGGGGTCGAGCGCGGACGTGGGCTCGTCGAAGAGGAGCAGGGCGGGCCGCAGCGCCAGCGCCCGGACGATCCCCACCCGCTGCTGCTGCCCGCCGGAGAGTTCGAACGGGTACTGGTCCTTCTTCGCGAGGAGGCCGACGCGCTGGAGCAGCTTCTCGGCGTCCTGGACGGCTTCCGCGCGGCGGCGCCTCTGGACCTGCACGGGGCCCTCGATGATGTTCTCCAGGACTGTGCGGTGCGGGAACAGGTTGTACTGCTGGAACACCATGGCGCTCTGGTCCCGCAGGGAGGCCAGTTCCCGGGTGGAGACCGATCCGCCGAAGGTCACCGATGGCCCGCCGGTGAAGGCGACCGTTCCGCCGTCGGGCACCTCCAGGCCGTTGAGGCAGCGCAGCACCGTCGTCTTGCCCGAACCGGAGGGTCCCACGAGGGCGACGACCTCGCCGCGGCGCACGGTGAGGTCGATCGAGCGCAGCACCGTGTTCGTGCCGAAGGATTTCTCGAGCCCTTCGGCGGTGAGCAGGACGTCGCCGGATGCACCGGCGCGGGCCGGATCAGTGGTGAACATAGCGGTCCAACCTTTTCTCGAGTGCTCCCTGCCCTGCGGCGAGGATGAAACAGAACACCCAGTAGATCAGCGCCGCCTCAAGGTAGAGCAGCATGAACTCCTGGCTGAAGGCGGCGATTTCCTGGGCCTGGCGGAACAGTTCGGAGACCAGGATCAGCGACGCCAGGGAGGTGTCCTTCACCAGAGAGATGAAGGTGTTGGACAGCGGGGGAACCGAGACGCGCGCGGCCTGCGGGAGGATGATGCGCCGCAGGCTCAGGCGCCGTGACATGCCGATGGTGTGCCCGGCCTCCCACTGGCCCTTGGGCACCGACAGGATGGCGGCCCGAAGGATCTCCGCGGCGTACCCGGCGACGTTGAGCGAGAACGCGATCACGGCGCTCGGCCAGGGCGGGATCACCACGCCGATGGAGGGAAGCCCGTAAAAGATGACGAAGAGCTGCACCAGCAGGGGAGTGCCCCGGATGATGGAAATGTATCCGCGGGCGATGCCGGACAGCAGCCGCCGGCCGCTGATCCTCATCAAAGCGAGGACCAGGGCCAGCGTGAGGCCGAGGACGAAGGAGACAAGTGTCAGCGGGATGGTCCCGGTCAACCCGCCCTGGAGGAGAGGCCAGAACGAACTCCGGAACAGCTCCCAATCCACTTAATCGTCCTTCCATCCGCGGAAAATGAGCGCGCGGCCGCGTTGAAGGTGTCCGGCGGCGGATGCCGGGGACGGTCCCACCTGCCCGGTCCGCCGGCGGGTTCAACCGTCGGCGGACCGGGTCGGCTTACTTGCTGACGTCGGCGTCGAAGTACTTCGTCGAAATCTCGGCAAGGGTACCATCGGCGCGCAGCTCGTCGAGGGCGTCGTTGACGGCTTCGACGAGGTCGGTGCTTCCCTTCTTGAAGGCAACGGCACTCTCCGAGGTGTCCCCGGTCTCCGCCGCGATCTTGATGGAGTCATCCTTCGCAGTGTTCTGGTAGTCGAGGTAGGTCAGCTGGTCGTTGATCGTCGCGTCGACCCGGCCCTGCTGGAGCAGGGAAACCGACTGGGCCCACCCCTCGACGGCCTCGACCTTCGCGCCGGACTCCTTGGCCATCTCGTACCAGTTGCTCGTGCGCGACTGGGCGGTGGTCTTGCCCTTCAGGTCCTCAAAGGAGGTGATGTCGTTGTTGTCGGCGCTGGTGACGATCACGCCCTTGCTGACGGTGTAGGGATCGGAGAAGTCGTACTTCTCGGCGCGCTTCTCGGTGATGGAGACCTGGTTGGCGATGGCGTCGAAGCGGCCGGCCTCGAGACCCGCGAAGATCGCATCCCACTGGGTCTCCTCGAACTCGACGTCGACGCCGAGTTTCTCTCCAACGGCGGTGATCACCTCGACGTCGTACCCGGTGAGTTCACCGTTGCCCTCTTCATGGAAGCTGAAGGGCTTGTAGGTGCCTTCGGTGCCGACGGTGAGGACGCCGGCCTCCTGGATCTCCTGGAGGGTCGACGGCGCGGCCTCGGAGGCTCCGCCGCTTTTTCCTTCGGACCCGGAGGAGACCGAGCACCCGGTGACGGCAAGGGCAAGCGCTGCGGCGGTGCCGAGGGCAGTCAGGCGGAAAGTCATGGGGAGTCCTTAAATTCATGGGGAGTGGATCTGCGGGCGGTCCGGTGACCGCCTTCTACCATGTGCAACAACTCTTCACCCTTCCATTGTTCCGCAGCCGGGGGCGACTCGGTATGACGCAATGTGTCGACAATTTCGGCCGGCTCTTGAACAACCGTCCGAAATTGTGCCTAGGGCATACACCCGAAGACGGTCAGTGCCAGCGCCTAAGCTTGAAGAGGCTTAACGGAAGGCACTTGGATGAGCATGGAAGGCGCGGCCTGGAGTTCCCTCTACCGGATCTCCACCGCCAAGGACCGAACGAACAAATTCTCGAAGGAAACGCTGAAGCGCATCGTCGCCTTCGCGGTGCCCTACCGGGTGAAGCTCACACTCTTCATCCTGTTGTCGGTCGCCGCCGCCTTCCTCGCCGTCGCCACCCCGGTGCTGGCGGGGCAGGTCGTGGACGTCATTGTCGCGGAGGGGTCGTCGCGGACGGTTCTCTGGTTGGCCGTCGTCATCGCCCTGGTCGCGGTGGCGGACGCGGCCGTCAGCATGGCCACCCGCTGGTATTCGGCGAACATCGGCGAGGGAGTCATCCTCGACCTGCGCACGGCGGTGTTCAACCACGTCCAGAAGATGCCGATCGCCTTCTTCACCCGCACCCGCACCGGCGCCCTCGTCAGCAGGCTCAACAACGACGTCATCGGAGCCCAGCAGGCCTTCAGCGGCACCCTGTCCGGGGTCGTCAGCAATACTGTGGCACTCGCCCTGACCCTGATCGTGATGCTCAGCACCTCCTGGCTCGTCACGATCCTCGCCATCGTGATGCTTCCGCTGTTCCTCGTGCCCGCGCGGCGCATGGGCGGCAAACTGGCCGCCCTGCGGAGGGAAGCGGCCGACCACAACTCGGCGATGAGCACGCAGATGACCGAACGGTTCTCCGCCCCCGGTGCCACCCTGGTGAAGCTGTTCGGCCGCCCCGACGCCGAAGCCGAGGAGTTCCGGGTCCGGGCCGCCCGCGTCCGCGACATCGGGGTGCGCATGGCGATGCTCCAGTTCCTCTTCTTCACCGCGCTGATGCTTGTCTCGGCGCTCGCCCTGGCCCTGGTCTACGGACTGGGCGGCTCGCTCGCGCTCGGCGGGCAGCTCGAGACCGGCGAGGTGGTGACCCTCGCGCTGCTGCTCACCCGGCTGTACGCGCCGCTGACCTCCCTGGCGAATGCGCGGGTCGAGATCATGAGCGCACTGGTGAGCTTCGAACGGGTCTTCGAGATCCTCGACCTGTTGCCCCTCATCCAGGAAAAGCCGAACGCCCGGCCGGTGCCGGCGGGGCCGGTCACCATCGAGTTCGACGACGTCCGCTTCGCCTACCCCTCGGCCGACAAGGTCTCCCTCGCCTCGCTCGAAGAGGTCTCCACCCTCGATACCCGCGGCGGCGAGGAGGTGCTCCACGGAATCTCCTTCCGGATCCTGCCCGGGCAGACGGTCGCCCTCGTGGGCACCTCCGGCGCCGGAAAGTCGACGATCGCGCAGCTGCTGGCGCGCCTCTACGACGTCGACAGCGGCGCCGTCCGCCTTGCGGGGGCTGACGTCCGCGACGTCACCTTCGCCTCGATGCGCTCAACCCTGGGCATGGTCACCCAGGACGGGCACCTGTTCCACGAGACCATCCGGTCGAACCTGCTGCTCGCGCGCCCCGAGGCGACCGAGGAGGAGATCTGGGACGCGGTCCGCCGCGCCCGGCTCGAACCGCTGCTGCGGTCGCTTCCGGACCAGCTCGACACCATGGTCGGCGAACGCGGCTACCGGCTCTCCGGCGGGGAGCGCCAGCGCATGACGATCGCCCGGCTCCTGCTGGCCCAGCCCCGCGTCGTCATCCTCGACGAGGCGACGGCGGCACTTGACTCCACCTCCGAAGCGGCGGTGCAGGCCGCCCTGACCGAGGCGCTGGAGGGCCGGACGGCCATGGTGATCGCGCACCGGCTCTCGACGATCCGCAGCGCCGACCTCATCCTCGTCATCGAGGACGGGCGCATCGCCGAACGCGGCACGCACGACGAGCTGCTGGCCCGCGGGGGCCGGTATGCGGAGCTGCACCGGACGCAGTTCGCGGTGCAGAAGAACTCCGCGCCCGATGAGGACCCCGAAGTGCTCAGCGGGGCGAACGCTACGCCCTGACCGCCGTCGCGGGCCCGGGAACGTCCCTCAGGGCGGGGAGAACGAACTCGGTCAGCAGCGGGGCGAGGTCGCTCCGGTCCCCGGGTCCGCTCAGGTCGAGCCAGCCGATCTCCTCGATCTCGGCGGCGGGCGCCGGGGTGCCCTCCAGCGGACACAGGAACACTGTGGCATCGATGAAGGTGTCCGCTTCGTTGGCGGCGGGCCCGTACCAGCATCCAAGCGGTACGAGCCGGGAGGCCGCGACGGAAAGGCCGAGCTCCTCCTGGAGTTCGCGCACGGCCGCGGCCGCAGCGGTTTCGCCGGGTTCGAGCTTGCCGCCGGGCTGCATGAACATGCGCGTGCCGCGCTTGCGCACCAGCAGGAGGTTTCCGGCGCCGTCGAGCAGGCACAGGGCGGCGATGGGAAGAACCTGGGTCATGACCGCCTCGGAGGTTCGGGCGTGCTGCCCGTGCCGAACAGTGCCCTGACGGGGCACTGTTTTACATCGTTGTGCCCCTGGCCGGAATCGAACCGACGACCTTCCCTTTAGGAGAGGGACGCTCTATCCTACTGAGCTACAGAGGCTTGCCGGCGAAGCGCATCCACCCCGCTCAGGCGCTCCCAGCTTACCTGTTCCCGTGGCCGTGTCGAAAAGCCCTGCCGCCGACGAGCCGTTCCCCCGAACCCGAGCACTGATGGGCTTGTCAATTCCTCCTTTTCGGGCACTGTTTTCGTGTCATACGCCGCATGTGATTGCGGTCACGCCAACTTCGGGGTTCATTGGATGGATGCAAATTTCCCAGGCACTACCCCGCGCTGTGACCGAGGACGTAGGATGGCTCGCCGCCATCGACAACGCCATCAATGCGGCCTTCGAACCGATCACCAGGGTCTTCTCGACCATCGTCTTCTTCCCCATCACCATCGGTGAAGTCAGCTTCCCCGCCGTCGTGGCCTGGCTCATCGCCGCAGGCATCATCTTCACCATCTACTTCGGCTTCATCCAGTTCCGGGGCCTGAAGGTCGCCACCGAGGTCATCCGGGGTAAATACTCCGTCAAGGACGATCCGGGGGAGGTTCCGCACTTCCAGGCGTTGACCTCGGCTCTTTCCGGAACCGTCGGACTGGGCAATATCGCCGGCGTCGGCGCCGCCATGGCCCTTGGCGGTCCGGGGGCCACCTTCTGGATGATCCTCGCCGGGCTGCTCGGTATGGCCAGCAAGTTCGCCGAGTGCACCCTCGGCGTCAAGTACCGGGAGGTCCACGAGGACGGCACTGTCAGCGGCGGTCCGTTCAAGTATCTCCCCATCGCCTTCAGCAAGCTCGGCAGGATCCCCGCGAAGATCCTTACCGGCATCTTCGCCGTCGCCATCCTCATCTTCGGCCTGGCCGGCGGCAATATGTTCCAGGCGAACCAGACCTTCGCGCAGGTGCAGAACGTCACCGGTGGTGAGGACGGTTTCTTCGGCAGCGCCGGCTCAGCCCTGATCTTCGGCATCGTCCTGGCCGTCCTCGTCGCCGCCGTCATCCTCGGCGGCATCAAATCGATCGGCGCGACAACCAGCAAGCTCGTCCCCGCCATGGGGTTCATCTATGTGGCGTCCTGCCTGCTGGTCATCTTCGTGAACTTCGGCCAGGTCCCCGCCGCCTTCGGCGCCATCATCTCGGGGGCCTTCGCTCCGGCCGGTATCGCCGGCGGCGTTGTGGGCGTCATGATCGTCGGGTTCCAGCGCGCTGCCTTCTCCAACGAGGCGGGCCTCGGCTCGGCCGCCATCGCCCACTCCGCAGTGAAGACCCGCCGGCCGGTCAGCGAGGGCTTTGTCGCCCTGTTCGAACCGCTGGTCGACACAGTGCTCATCTGCACCATGACGGCCCTGGCTATCATCATCGCCGGGGCGCCCAGCCTCCAGGCCGGTATCGACCAGGTGCAGGCCGGAGACGGTCCGCCCGACGGAGTGACGCTCACCTCGGATGCCTTCGCCACAGTGCTGCCGTGGTTCCCGATCGTGCTGGCTGTCGCGGTTGCGCTGTTCGCCTACTCGACGCTCATCACCTGGTCCTATTACGGGCTCAAGGCGTGGGAGTTCCTCTTCGGCCGCGGCAAGGTTTCGGAGATCCTCTACAAGGTGATCTTCCTGTTCTTCACCGTCGCCGGCTGCGTGCTGACCTTCAGCCAGGTCATCAGCTTCGCCGACGCCGCCCTGTTCGTCTGCGCGTTCGTGAACCTGCTGGGCGTGTACCTGCTCCTGCCCGTCATCAAGCGGGAGATGAAGGAGTACCTCGCCGACCGCAGGAGCGGCAAGCTCGCGCTGCTCGGCATCGAACCCGAGGAGTCGCGGCCCCGCAGCCTCTAGCCCCGGCGTCAGCCATTCCAGTGCCAGTCCAAGCGCCCGCCGGCGGACCGCCGGCGGGCGCTCGTCCGTTCCGGGCCGGGAGCACGGAGCCGGGCCGTGCCGACAGTCGGAGCCACCGCCTAGACTTGGAAGCACCATGGATATGCTTTTCGACCCGTACCCCGCACCCAAGAACCCAGGTTCGAAGCAGCCCGGGGGCGGGCAGGTCTCCGCGCTGGCCGATCCGGCCCTGGCCCGACCGGTCTCCGCCGCCCCCAGCGAAGAGCGGGCGCGGGAACTCCTCGAGGGACTGAACCCGCAGCAGGAGGAGGCCGTCCGCCACAGCGGCTCCCCGCTGCTCATCGTCGCCGGCGCCGGCTCGGGCAAGACCCGCGTGCTCAGCCACCGCATCGCCCACCTGCTGGCCACCGGACGGGCCCGGCCCGGGGAAATCCTGGCGATCACCTTCACCAACAAGGCGGCCGCCGAGATGCGCGAGCGCATCGAGGCCCTGATCGGCGACGTCGCCCAGCGCATGTGGATCTCCACCTTCCACTCCTCCTGCGTGCGCATCCTGCGCCGGGAAGCCGCCAGCGTCGGGCTGAACTCCAACTTCTCGATCTACGACTCGGCCGACACCCTGAGGCTGATCACCCTCACCGCGAAGGGCCTCGACCTCGATCCGAAACGGTTCGCCCCAAAGGCCATCCAGCACAAGATCTCGGCCCTGAAGAACGAGCTGATCGACGAGGAGGCCTACGCCGACGCCGCCGACCCCTCCGATCCGTTCGAGACCGCCGTCGCCGAGGTCTACAAGGGCTATGCCCAGCGCATGCGCTCGGCCAACGCGATGGACTTCGATGACCTGATCGCCCAGACGGTCTACATGTTCCGCGCCTTCCCCGGGGTCGCCGACTACTACCGGCGCCGGTTCCGCCACGTCCTCGTCGACGAATACCAGGACACCAACCACGCCCAGTACGCGCTGGTCCGCGAGATCGTCGGGGTGCCGGGGGAGACGACGGACACCCCCGCCGAACTCACGGTGGTCGGCGATTCGGACCAGTCGATCTACGCCTTCCGCGGCGCGGATGTCCGGAACATCGTCGAGTTCGAGAACGACTACAAGGACGCCCGCACCATCCTGCTCGAGCAGAACTACCGCTCGACCCAGACCATCCTCAGCGCCGCCAACGCCGTGATCTCCCGCAACCCGAACCGGCCCGAGAAGCGGCTGTGGACGGCCGAGGGCAACGGCGAAAAGATCGTCGGCTACGTGGGGGAGAACGAGCACGAGGAAGCCCGCTTCATCGCCGATGAGATCGACCGGCTCCAGGACGAGGAGAACCTCCGACCCGGTGACGTGGCGGTGTTCTACCGCACGAACGCGCAGTCCCGCTCAATCGAGGAGATCCTGCTGCGGGTCGGCCTTCCCTACAAGGTGGTGGGCGGTACGCGCTTCTATGAGCGCAAGGAGATCAAGGACGCCCTGGCCTACCTGCGGGTGCTCGTGAACCAGGACGACGTCGTCAACCTGCGCCGGATCCTCAACGAGCCCAAGCGGGGCATCGGGGACCGGGCCGAGTACGCCGTGGCGGCGCTCAGCGAACGGCACCGTATCAGCTTCATGGAGGCGCTGCGCCGGGCCAACGAGGCACCGGGCATGGCCACCCGGTCGGTCAACGCCGTGGCGGGCTTCGTCAAGCTCATCGATGACCTCGCGGAGGTTGCCAACAGCTCGGGTGCCTCCGCGGCCCTCGAGGCGGTCCTCGAGCAGACGGGGTACCTCGAACAGTTGCGCACCAGCAACGACCCGCAGGACGAATCACGCGTCGAGAACCTCGCCGAACTCGTCGCCGTCGTGCGCGAGTACGAGCGCGACAACCCCGAGGGAGCACTCGGTGACTTCCTCGAGCAGGTGTCCCTCGTCGCCGACGCCGACTCCATCCCCGACGCACCCGGGGGCACCGCCGAGGAGGTCGAGCAGGCCGTCGCTGAGGCGCGCCGCCAGGGCGTCGTGACCCTGATGACCCTCCACACGGCGAAGGGCCTCGAGTTCCCGGTGGTCTTCCTCACCGGCATGGAACAGGGGATCTTCCCGCACCAGCGCTCGGCAACCGACCCGAAGGAACTCGCCGAGGAGCGCCGGCTCGCGTACGTGGGGCTCACCCGTGCGCGCCGCAGGCTCTACCTGACCCGCTCCGAGGTCCGCAGCATGTGGGGGCAGAGCCAGTACAGCCCCGCGAGCCAGTTCGTCTCGGAGGTCCCCGATGAGCTCATCGAATGGAAGCGGGAAGGGGCATCCCTCCCGGCCTGGAACGCCAGCCCGACGAGCGGCCCACGCTTCAGCGGGTCCTACTGGGGCTCCGGTGCGTCCGGGGCGGGCGGTGCGGCCGCGGCCTCCCCGGCGAAGGCCATTGGGCGGGTCCAGCCCCAGAAGGAAGTGATCGCGGTGGCTCCCGGGGACAAGGTGAACCACACGACCTTCGGCAACGGCACAGTGGTCGCCGTGGAGGGCGCCGGGGATAAAACCGTCGCCAAGGTGCGATTCGGGGAGGGCGAAAAGCGCCTCCTGCTGCGTTATGCACCGCTGACAAAGGCCGGATAAAACGCCGATTTCACCTAATTAAATTGCGATTTTTTCTACAACTCATAGAAGTGTGGCCTTCCTCACGAAACGGGTAGTCTGGAAAAGGCCCCCAGTGCCAAGGGACTAAAGTTCCCTAGGTAAACCTACTTCGACGTAGAAGGACACCAGCCCGTGGACCTGTTTGAATATCAGGCGCGCGATCTCTTTGAGGCACACGGAGTTCCCGTGCTCGCCGGCATCGTGGCGCACACCCCCGAAGAAGCCAAAGCAGCAGCTGAAAAAATCGGCGGAGTTGTCGTCGTCAAGGCCCAGGTCAAGGTTGGTGGCCGCGGTAAGGCCGGCGGCGTGAAGGTGGCCAAGACCCCCGACGAAGCCCACCGCTACGCCTCGGACATCTTGGGGATGGACATCAAGGGCCACACGGTACACACCGTCATGATCGCCCAGGGCGCGGACATCGCCGAGGAGTACTACTTCTCGGTCCTGCTCGACCGGTCGAACCGCAACTACCTCGCCATGTGCTCCGTCGAGGGCGGCATGGACATCGAACAGCTCGCCGTTGAGCGCCCCGAGGCGCTGGCACGCATCGCCGTCGACCCGGGCGTCGGTATCGATTCGGCCAAGGCCCAGGAGATCGTCGAGGCCGCAGGGTTCGCACCGGAGCTGCACGAAGGCGTCACCGCGACGCTCCTCAAGCTGTGGGACGTCTTCGTCAAGGAAGACGCAACGCTCGTCGAGGTCAACCCCCTGGTAAAGACCGGCAGCGGCGACATCCTCGCGCTCGACGGCAAGGTCACCATCGATGAGAACGCCGCGTTCCGCCACGCCGACCACGCGGCGCTCGAGGACAAGGAAGCGGCCGACCCGCTCGAGGCCAAGGCGAAGGCCAACGACCTCAACTACGTCAAGCTCGACGGCGAAGTGGGCATCATCGGCAACGGCGCAGGCCTCGTGATGTCGACCCTCGACGTCGTCGCCTACGCCGGCGAGGCCCACGGCAACGTGCGCCCGGCGAACTTCCTCGACATCGGCGGCGGAGCCTCCGCCGAGGTCATGGCCGCCGGCCTCGACGTCATCCTCAACGACACGCAGGTCAAGAGCGTGTTCGTCAACGTCTTCGGCGGCATCACCGCCTGCGATGAGGTCGCCAACGGCATCGTCAAGGCCCTGGAGATCCTCGGAGACGAAGCCAACAAGCCCCTGGTGGTCCGCCTCGACGGCAACAAGGTGGAGGAGGGCCGTGCCATCCTGCGCGGAGCCAACCACCCCCTGATCACCCTGTCCGACACCATGGACGAAGGCGCCGACAAGGCCGCCGAGCTGGCTTACGGAAAGTAAAGGCAACCCACCATGTCTATCTACCTCAATAAAGACTCAAAGGTGATCGTCCAGGGCATCACCGGCGGCGAAGGCACCAAGCACACCGCGCTGATGCTCGCTGCCGGCACGCAGGTCGTCGGGGGCGTCAACGCCCGCAAGGCCGGCACCACCGTGACCCACGGCGAGACCACCCTGCCCGTGTACGGCACCGTGAAGGAAGCCGTCGCCGAGACCGGCGCCGACGTCTCCATCGTGTTCGTGCCGCCGGCCTTCACCAAGGACGCCGTCGTCGAGGCGATCGAGGCCGGCCTCGGCCTGGTCGTCGTGATCACCGAAGGCGTCCCCGTGCAGGACACCGCCGAGTTCTGGGCCCTCGCCCAGTCCAGGGTCGACGCCGACGGCAAGCAGGTCACCCGCATCATCGGCCCGAACTGCCCCGGCATCATCACTCCGGGGGAGTCCCTAGTGGGCATCACCCCGGCGAACATCACCGGCAAGGGCGGCGTCGGCCTCGTCTCGAAGTCCGGCACCCTGACCTACCAGATGATGTTCGAGCTGCGTGACCTCGGCTTCTCCACGGCCATCGGCATCGGCGGCGATCCCGTCGTCGGCACCACCCACATCGACGCCCTCGAGGCGTTCGAGGCCGACCCGGAGACCAAGGCGATCGTCATGATCGGCGAAATCGGCGGCGACGCAGAGGAGCGTGCGGCCGAGTACATCAAGGCCCACGTGACCAAGCCGGTCGTCGGCTACGTTGCAGGCTTCACCGCCCCGGAGGGCAAGACCATGGGCCACGCCGGTGCGATCGTCTCGGGTTCCGCCGGAACCGCCCAGGCGAAGAAGGAGGCCCTCGAGGCCGCCGGCGTCAAGGTGGGCAAGAGCCCGTCCGAGACCGCCCGCCTGCTGCGCGAGGTCTACGCCACGCTCTAGCACCGCCGCAGTACACGGAGGAAAGCCCCGGACCGCCCGCGCGGTCCGGGGCTTTCCTTTTCCCATCGCCGGCTCCGGCCCGCCACAGGTTCCGGCCTCGGGCACAATGGGCCTATGACGACGACGCCCGGGCCCCCCGATTCCCGCTACCTCATCACCCGCAGCCGGCTGATTTCCGCGCCCGCCGGACGCATCTTCGAGGTCCTGGCCACCCCGGCCCTGCACAGCGTGATCGACGGCTCCGGCACCGTCCGCGGCGAACAGCCCAACGGCCCGCAGCGGCTCTCGGCAGGTGCCCGGTTCGGCATGGAGATGAAGCTCGGGCCCCGTTACCGGATCCTCAACCGGGTGGTCGAGTTCGAGGAGGGACGCCTGATCGCCTGGCGCCACTTCTCCCGCCACGTCTGGCGCTACATCCTCGAACCGCGCGGGGAAGCGACACTGGTCACCGAGCAGTGGGATGCCCGGCCGGTCCCGTGGAAGCTGGTGCTCCGGCTCGCCGGCTTTACCCGGCGGCACCCGGCGAGCATCGAGAAGACCCTCGAACGCCTCGAGCAGCACGTCACCGGCCGGCCCTGAACCGCGCGCCGGACCGGGGCCGCGCTGGAGCGCGGTGGTTAGATGGCGGTGGTGCCGAACAGCATCCCCAGGAGGTAGGTCGCCGCTGCGGCTCCAAGGCCGATCGCGAGCTGCCGCAGGGCGAGCTTCAGCGGCGAGGCGCCGGACAGCAGCCCGACCACCGCCCCGGTCGCCAGCAGGGCGAGCCCGACGAGGATGCAGGCCGTGACGATGGCGGCCAGGCCCGTGAGGCCCACCAGGTAGGGAAGGACGGGGATCACCGCACCCGAGGCGAAGAAGCAGAAGCTCGACGCCGCAGCCCCCAGCCCGGTGCCGACCTGCTCGTGGGCGTCCTCCGCGGGGTCGGTGTCCGGCTGCAGGGAGAAGCTCGGGTCGCAGTCGCAGGCTGCGAGCCCCATGCGTTCCTCGGCCCGGTGCCTGGCCGCCTCCGGGGTCATGCCCCGCGCCCGGTACACGAGGACGAGTTCGTTCGCGGCGATGTCGAGTTCCTTGGAGGCCGTCAGGGTGACCTGGGTGGGGCGGGTCGCCGACAGCAGCTCCCGTTGGGAACGCACCGAAACGTACTCTCCGGCCCCCATGGACAGGGCGCCGGCCAGCAGGCCGAAGAGGCCGCTGATGAGGATGAACGCGGTGGAGGCCCCCGTCGCCCCGATGCCCATAATGAGGGCGAGGTTGCTGACGAGCCCGTCGTTCGCGCCGAAGACCGCCGCCCGGAAATTCCCCGACAGGCGGTTCCGGCCCCGGGTGGCCAGCGCCCGCACGACTTCCTCGTGGATCTGCTCATCGGCGGCCATGGCATTGGTGGCGGTGGGGTCGGCCGCATAGGGGGAGCGCCCTTCGGCGCGCTGGGCCAGGGCAAGGACGAAAACCGATCCGAACCGGCGTGCCAGCAGGCCCAGCATCCGGTTGCGCATCGAGGCCCGGACCGGGCGCCCGGCCTCATTCCCGAGCAGCTTCAGCCAGTGAGCCTCATGGCGGCCCTCGGCGTCGGCGAGGGCGAGCAGGATGTCGCGTTCCTCGCCGGTCCGCCGGCGGGCGAGGTCGCGGTAGGTGGCCGCCTCGGCGCGCTCGTCGGCAAGATACTGGCGCCAGCGTTTGATGTCGGCGGGGCGCCTTGGGTGGGCGGCTGTCACTGAAAGCTCCTCTTGACCGGCTGCAGATGATCGCCGGGTGCGTGGAACTCCGGCCTGCAACACTCGAACGTGTTCTGGCCGAAGGTCTCGCTCGCCGCCGCTGGGCGGTGGACTGCCGGGCGGCTTGATTGGCGCCAGTATGTCGACAGGCCTCGCGGCACACCGGCCACGGAGCTACTCCCCTTCGCTGGTGCAAGTCTACCGTGTCGGTTGCCTTGGTCCACCGGTTACGCGGCGGGAGAAAAGTGCGGCGACCAGTCCGCGGTCCCCGTCGCCGAGAATAGAGGGTGGCGGCTACCATGACGCCGGTGGTGCCCTGTAGAGTTCACAGGGTCAAAACAGGAAGCAGGCTTATGAAATTGGAGTCCTCCCGTCCGTGGACGGCACGTTACGCGCCCGGGGTGCCCCCCGAAATCGCCGTGCCCGAGGGTTCCCTGTTCGACCTGATCGAATCCGCCGGGGCCCGCCACCGGAACCGTGTGGCGCTCGAATTCTTCGGATCCGAGACGACCTACGGCGAATTGATCGGGGATGTGCTGCGCATCGCCGAAGGCCTGCGCGGGCTCGGAGTGGGTCCGGGCGACCGGGTTGCCCTCGTCCTGCCGAACTGTCCCCAGCACATTGCCGCGTTCTATGCCGTGCTGCGGCTTGGGGCGATCGTCGTTGAACACAATCCGCTTTACACCGACCGGGAACTGCGCCACCAGTTCGAGGACCACGGCGCGAAGGTCGCTATCGTGTGGGACAAGGTCGTTCCGCGGGTCCAGGCGCTCCCGGAGGACGCGGGACCGGACGCCGTGGTGTCGGTCGACCTCACCCGCGCCCTTCCCGCCGGGAAGCGCCTCGCGCTGAGGCTGCCGCTGCCGGCCGCGCGCCGTGCGCGGACGGCTCTGTCCACCGCGGAGGCACCCGGCGGGTCCCGCCCGGTCTCGACCTGGGAGGAGCTCCGGAGGAACCGCCCGCTGAAGCCGGGGCATCCGAGGCCCGGGGCAGGGGACACCGCGGTGCTCCAATACACCAGCGGCACCACCGGCTACCCCAAGGGCGCCGTCCTGACCCACCGCAACCTGCTTGCCAATGCCGCCCAGGGCCGGGCCTGGGTGCCCGGACTCGTCGAAGGGGAGGAGGTCGTCTACGCGGTGCTGCCCATGTTCCACGCCTACGGGCTCACCCTGTGCCTCACCTTCGCCATGAGCATCGGCGCGCGGCTCGTCCTCTTCCCCCGCTTCGACGTCGACCTGGTGTTGAAGGCCGCCCGGAAGAGTCCGCCGACGTTCCTGCCCGCCGTCCCTCCGATCTACGACCGGCTCGCCGCCGCCGCCGAGGAGCGCGGAGCCGACCTCACGAGCATCCGGTTCGCCATCTCCGGAGCGATGAACCTGCCCCCTGCGACGGTGGCCCGCTGGGAGAAGGCCACCGGCGGGTATCTCGTCGAGGGCTACGGGCTCACCGAGACCTCCCCGGTGGCCCTTGGCAACCCCATCGGCCCCACCCGGCGCCCGGGCACGGTCGGAGTTCCCCTCCCGAACACCGAGATCCGGGTTGTCGACCCCGATAGCCCCGAGATTGAGCGCGCGCCGGGGGAAGCGGGCGAACTGCTCATCCGCGGGCCCCAGGTGTTCTCGGGCTACTGGCGGAAGCCCGAGGAAACCGAGGCGGCCCTGCTGGAGGGTGGATGGTTCCGCACCGGCGACATCGTGACCGTCGACGCGGACTCCTACGTCAGCATCGTCGATCGGATCAAGGAACTGATCATCACCGGCGGATTCAACGTGGCGCCCACCGAGGTGGAGGAGGCCCTTCGGGCCTTCGGCCCGGTCACCGACGCGGCCGTCGTCGGGTTGCCGCGGTCCGGCGGCGGGGAGGACGTCGTCGCCGCCGTCGTCCTGGCCGACGGTCAGTCCCTCGACGAGGAATCCCTCCGCAGGCGCTGCCGCGACGCGCTGGCCGCCTACAAGGTTCCCCGCCGCATCTTTGCGGTGGATGAACTGCCCCGGTCCCTGATCGGGAAGGTGCTGCGCCGCGAGGTGCGCACCCGCCTCCTGGACAGCAAGCCAACGACCCCTACCGGAAGACAGGCATCATGAGCGTTCAAGCCCCAGACCCGACGAACCCGTGGAGGGACAGCCTCGGCCGGGCCAGCCTGCGCTGCGCCCAGGTCCTCCTGATGCTGCTGCTCGCCGTGGTGACTGTCTACGCGCTGATCCAGGTGCGCCTCGTGGTGATCCCGATGCTGCTGGCCCTGATCCTCGCGGCGGCCATCGTGCCCCTCGTGCACTGGCTGCGCCGCATGGGCTGGCCCAGTTCTGCGGCCACCGGCTTCTCCTTCCTGCTCCTCCTGCTCCTCTTCGGGGGGCTGATCACCGGCATCGTGTTCGCCGTGCAGCGCCAGGCGGGCGAACTTGTCGACAGCGCCGTGAAGGGTTTCGACCAGCTCTACGCCTTCGTGGAGGACGGGCCACTGCCCATCGACTCGGGCCAGATCCAGCAGGCGCGGGACGCGGTGATCGACTTCGCCACCAGCAGCACCGCGGGCGCCGGGGCCCTCTCCGGCCTGAGCGCGGCAACCAACTTCCTCGCCGGCGGCCTGCTGATGGCCGTCATCCTCTTCTACTTCCTCAAGGACGGCGAGAAGATCTGGGCCTTCATCCTGCGGGCGTTCAAGGGCAAGCGGCTGGTGAAGGCCCGCCGGGTCGGCTACAGCAGCCTCGCCGTGCTGGGCGGGTACGTCCGGGGAACGGCCATCGTCGCACTTGTCGACGCCGTCTTCATCGGCATTGCCCTCGCCATCCTCGGGATCCCGCTGGCCCTGCCGCTGTCCGTGATCGTCTTCATCGGAGCGTTCATCCCGCTCGTTGGCGCCACCCTAGCCGGGGTGCTCGCAGCCCTCGTCGCGCTTGTCTCCAACGGGCCGACAGCGGCCCTGATCGTGATCATCGTGGTCATCGTCGTGAACCAGCTCGAGGGCAACTTCCTGCAGCCCGTCGTCATGGGCCGCACGCTGAGCGTCCACGCCCTCGTCATCCTGCTCGCCCTGACCGCCGGAACCATCCTGGCCGGCATCATCGGCGCCATCCTCTCCGTGCCGGTGGCGGCGGTCACCTGGGCCGCGATCAAGGCGTGGAACCAGGAGGAGGACGAGGCGATCACCGACACCGAAATCGAAAAAGCCGAACAGGCGACGGCGCTCGACGAGAGCGGGCACGGCCTGAGCACTCTCCCCAAGGACGATCCGAAGGCCGTCGAGCTCGCCGAGCTCGCCGCCGCCAAGAGCTCCGACGAGGACCGCCCCGGCGTCGCCTCGCGCGGTGTCACCCCGGAGACGGAGGAATCCTCGAAGCAGTTCGCCGAGGAGCCGTCCGTGCCGGCGACCGCCGGTTCCCCGGGCACCCCAGGAACCGGGGCCCACGGAAAGGGCCGTGAGGCCTCCGATCCGGCCGGGTCCGGCGGGACCCGGCGGGAGCGGCGGGACCGCCGGGACGGCGGCTCCACCGCCCTGGACGACTGACCGTCCACCAAAAGGGAAAGGGCCCTCCCGCGCCGCGGGAGGGCCCTTCTCATTGATCCTCTATCGGTCAGGGGCGCGCCGCCACCTCGGCCTCCTCGGCCGGGGCGTCGTCGTCGGGCACATTGCCGGCCACACGGTCCTCCCAGGCGGCCATGACGGCCGGATCGGTGGGCCGGGTCACCAGGGACACGATGCAGTAGGCGAGGGCCGAGGCGGCGAGACCGAAGTAGATCGGCTCGTTCGCGTAGATCCCGTCGTACTGGTTCTCGGCGTTCACCTCGAGGAAGACCATGGTGCCCAGGGTGACGACCGTTCCGACGGCCATGGAGATCCCGGCGCCGAGTCCGTTGCCGCGCTTCCAGACGAGGCCGCCGATGATGGCGACAAGGAGGCCGCCAACGAGGATGTCGTAGGCGATGGTCAGGGCCGCCACGACGTCCTGCACCACGATGGCGAGGGCGATGACCGTCACGCCGAGGCCGAAGACCCACCACCGGCTCGTGCCGACCCCGTGTCCGTCGGCGTCGACCGTCGGGTGCTGCGCTGCTCCGGCGGCGGCGGGACGTGCGCCCCGCCGCGACAGGCTCCGGAGGTAGGGCAGGACATCGGTGCGGGCCACGGTCGCCGAGGCGATCAGGGCGCCCGACGCCGTCGACATCATGGCGGCAACGGCCGCGGCGAGGACGAGCCCGCCGACGCCGATCGGCAGGACGTTGAGGGCGATGTCGGCGTAGACGTCGTCCTTCGACTCGATCTCCGGCAGGATCACGCTGGCGGCCATCCCGATCAGTGCCCCGGCCACCCCGTACAGGATGCAGTAGATGCCGGCCGTCGCGCCGCCCCAGCGGGCGATCTGCGGCGTCCGGGAGGTGAAGACGCGCTGCCAGATGTCCTGGCCGATGAGCAGGCCAAGGGTGTAGACGACGAAGTAGGTGATGATGCTCTGCGCGCCGATGCCGGTGATGTCGAAGAACTCGGCGCCGGCGCGTTCGGAAATTCCCTGGAACCCGCCGGCCGAGGCGAGCGAGAACGGGAGCATCAGGGCGAAGACGCCGATCGTCTTGATGATGAACTGCGCCATGTCCGCCAGCGTGATCGACCACATGCCGCCGATCGCCGAGTAGATCACCACGATGATGCCGCCAATGGCGATTGAGAGGGCGCGGTCCCACCCGAAGAGGACCACGAAGATCGTCGCGTAGGCGCCGGTGGAGGTGGCGCACAGCATCAGCGTGTAGGCCAGCATGACGATGCCGGAGACCTTCGTCGCCTCCGAGCCGTAGCGGAGGCTGAGCATCTGCGACACGGTGTAGATCTTCAGGCGTTGGATCGAGGGCGCGAAGAGCAGGCTCAGCAGCAGGACGCCGACCCCGATGGCCACAACGAGCCACATCCCCGAAATGCCGTAGGTGTAGCCGAGGCCGACTCCGCCGACGGTTGAGGCCCCGCCGAGGACGACGGCGGCCATCGTGCCCGTATAGAGCAGCGGCCCGAGGCGCCGGCCGGCCACAAGGTAGTCGCTCGCATTGCGGGTGCGGGACTTGCCCCACCACCCGAAGCCGAGCATGGCCACGAGGTAGACGACCACGATCGCCGCATTGAGATATTGCATGATTACCATCCAGGATTGAGGTTGCACAGCAAGCAACTGTTGTTTCGTCGTAGGCTATGGTGATGGAGCTCACTCGGTCAATTGTGGGCCCCCGGGCCGCTTCATACTCGAACCGTTTCGCTCGCTATGCTCTAGTTGAAACCCTCCAATCCCCTCTCATCCCCCGCGGAGGATTGCCATGAAGGCCCTGCCCGTCGAACCAACGAACGCCCCCGTCGCGATCGGTTCCCGTATCCGCGCGGCCCGGCAGGCCCAGCGCATGACCATCGAGCAGGTGGCCGAGGCGACCGGGCTGACCAAGGGGTTCCTGAGCAGGGTGGAACGCGACCTCACGTCGCCGTCGGTGGCCTCGCTCGTCACGCTGTGCCAGGTCCTCTCGATCTCCATCGGCGACCTGTTCCTCGCCCCCGAAACCCACCTGACCCGCCTCGAGGACGCCCCGCGCATCAGCCTCGGCGGGGAGGGGATCAATGAGCGGCTGATGACCGCCCGGTCGGAGCGCCGGCTGCAGGTGATCCGGGCCGAGATCGAGCCGCACGGCCGCGGTGAGAAGGAGCTGTACTCGGTGGACTGCGAGGTGGAGACGCTCCACGTGGTGGAGGGCACCTTCGAACTGATCTTCTCGAACCAGCGCTTCGAGCTTCGGGCGGGGGACACCGTGACCTTTCCCGGGCGCGAACCGCACACCTGGGCCAATCCCTCGGGGGCGCGGGCGGTCATCCTGTGGACCCTGGTGCCGGCGGCCTCGGGCAAATAGGGGCAGGGCGGCGCAGAACGGGCTGTCGCGCCCGGTGCCTTGACCGGTGACCCGCCCCACAATAGCCTTATAAAAAACTATTGATGCATATTGAGCAACTTCGGGGCGACAGGTGCGCGCCGGGGAGGAACGGATGACGCCCATGGAAGAACTGCGCATCACCGCAGGCGGCCACCTCGGCCCCATCGATTCGGCCCGCGTGCCGCGCTACTCCGGCGCCGCGACCTTTGCGCGGCTCCCGCGCCTCGACCAGGTGGAACGCGCCGACATCGCCGTCGTGGGGGTGCCCTTCGACTCGGGGGTCTCGTACCGGCCCGGGGCGCGGTTCGGTGCCAACCATGTGCGCGAGGCGTCCCGGCTGCTGCGCCCCTACAACCCGGCGCTCGACGTGTCACCCTTCGAACGCGTCCAGGTCGCCGACGCCGGTGACATGGCCGTGAAC
The DNA here is from genome assembly GCF_054511055.1 of Arthrobacter melezitosi. NCBI lineage: Bacteria > Bacillati > Actinomycetota > Actinomycetes > Micrococcales > Micrococcaceae > Arthrobacter > Arthrobacter melezitosi. Next base: position 19,134 of record NZ_JBTNDJ010000015.1, on the reverse strand, counting down.
CCCTTCAACATCCATGAGGCCATCGAGACGGTCCAGGCCAACGCGCTCGGCCTCACCGAAGGAGGAGCGCGGCTGGTCACCCTCGGCGGGGACCACACCATCGCCCTGCCCCTGCTGCGTGCGGCATCCGAGCGCGCCGGCTCGCCCGTGGCACTGCTCCACTTCGACGCCCACCTCGACACCTGGGATACCTACTTCGGGGCCGAATACACCCACGGCACCCCGTTCCGGCGGGCCGTCGAGGAGGGGATCCTCGACACCGAGGCCATCTCGCACGTCGGGACGCGCGGGCCGCTCTACGGTGTGAAGGACCTCGAGGATGACCGCCGCTTCGGCTTCGGCATCATCACCTCCTCCGATGTGTTCCGCCAGGGCGTCGACGAGGTCATCGCCCGGCTGCGGGACCGGATCGGCAACCGACCGCTCTACGTCTCGGTCGACATCGACGTGCTCGACCCGGCGCATGCCCCCGGCACCGGCACCCCCGAGGCCGGCGGCATGACAAGCCGGGAACTCCTTGAGATCCTGAGGGGACTGCGCGGCCTCAACCTTGTGGGCGCCGACGTGGTCGAGGTGGCCCCCGCCTACGACACCGCCGAAATCACCGGCGTCGCGGCGTCCCACGTCGCCTACGACCTCGTCAGCCTCATGGCCGACAACCTCACCCCGCCGTCAAAGGAAAGCTGAATGGAAATCACCGACAGCGCCGCCTCCGTCCCACCCCAGCCGCTGGCCACCGGGCAGCGCAACGGCGGTGACCTCGTTGTTGAGACGCTGACCGCCCTGGGCGCCACCACAGTCTTCGGCATCCCCGGCCAGCACGCGCTGGGCCTCTTCGATGCCCTGTCGCGTTCGCCGCTGCGGTTCGTCTCCTCCCGGGTCGAGAACAATTCCGCCTTCGCCGCGGACGGCTTCTCCCGGGCCACCGGCGAGGTCGGCGTCCTCTTCCTCTCCACCGGACCCGGCGCCCTCACCTCCCTGGCCGGACTGCAGGAGGCCTACGCCACCGGCGTGCCGATGATCGTGATCGCCAGCCAGATTCCGCTCGAGGGCCTCGGCGCACGGCGCAAGGGCATGCTCCACCAGCTCGATGACCAGAAGGCGTCGGCGGCGAACGTCACCAAGAGCCAGCGGCTGATCCAGCACGCCTCCGGGATTCCCTCGGCGATCCAGGACGCCTGGACCGAAGCCGTCTCCTCACCGCAGGGGCCGGTCTGGATCGAGGTGCCCCAGAACGTGCTGCTGGACCCCGTCATGGTCCCCCGGGTCGAGGATGCGCTCGCCGAGCCGTTCGACAACCCCCCGCGCGTCGAACTGGTGCGCGAGGCCATCGAGTGGCTGACGGCCTCCAAGCGCCCCGCCATCGTCGCCGGCGGCGGTGCCCGCCGCGGCAAGGCCGAACTGCAGCTGCGCTCGATCGCCGAGAAGCTGGGCGCCCCAGTGGTGTGCTCGCCCGGCGGCAACGGAGCCTTCCCCTGGAACCACGAACTGTCGCTGCAGTCCTGGGTCGAGGACCGCTACGTCACCGAGGTGCTTGAGGACGCCGACCTGCTTTTGGTTGTTGGATCCTCGCTGGGGGAGGTCACCTCCAACTACTTCACGCTCGAACCGCGCGGGCGCATCATCCAGATCGACGCCGAACCCCGCGTCCTCGAATCGAACCGCCCGGCGCTGGGAATCCGCGCCGACGCCGGCCAGGCGCTGAGCGCCCTCGACGAGGCGCTGTCGAAGCTCGACCGGGGACGCACCGAGGGCTACGACGCCGCCGCCCTGGTGGCGGAAACCCTGGCCAAGGTCTCGGCCCGCCTCGACTCCCAGGACCTGGCGCTTGAGCGGAAGTTCATGGCCGACATCCGCGAGGCCGTGCCGGATGCGATGCAGACCTTCTGGGACATGACGATCTCCGCCTACTGGGCCTGGAGCTGCTGGGACTCCCGGGACGGGGAATTCCACTCCGCCCAGGGCGCCGGCGGCCTGGGCTACGGCTTTCCGGGCGCCATCGGCGGGGCCGTGGGCCTTGAGTCCACCGGGGGTCCGGCGCGGGTGCTTGCCGTCTCCGGGGACGGCTCGGCCATGTACTCCATCGCGGAGCTGGCGACGGCGAAGCAGCACAACCTTCCCGTCACCTGGCTCATCGTCGACGACGGCGGGTACGGCATCCTGCGCGAATACATGGAGGGCGCGTTCGGCAAGGCGACCGCCACCGAACTGGCCCGGCCCGACTTCGTGAAGCTCGCCGAAGCCTTCGGCGTACCGGCGCGCAGGGTCGCCCCGGGCGACATCCGGGAGGCCCTCGAGGAGAGCCTCGCGGCCGAGGGGCCCAACGTCGTCGTCGTGGAGACGCTCCTGCGCCTCTTCGCCCCCACGCACCTGGCCGACTAAGCGCCGGCATTAAGCCCGGCGGCCCTGTGCCGGGCGCCGGCCTGCGGGTAGGGTGCAACTACCTGCAGGCCGGACGGAAGGGTAGTGCCGATGTCATTCCGCAAGGGCGAGAAAGTGAAGTGGAACACCCCGCAGGGGACCACCGAGGGCAAGGTCGTGGAGAAGCGGGACAAAGAGTTCACCTTCGACGGCCAGAAGTTCAAGGCCTCAACCGACGAGCCGTACTACATCGTCGAAAGTGCCAAGTCCGGCAAGCAGGCAGCCCACAAGGAAAGCGCGCTCAGCAAAGGGTCCTAGGCCGGTGCGCTACTTGTGCGGGTCGTGTCCCCAGTTCATCAGCGAGTAGCGCCACTTGGAGTGTTCAAGGTCCTCCTTGGCCGGGGTCTGCGCGAGGTGGCGGTGCACGTAGCCGACAACCTTGGCCATGTGTTGGACGTCATCCTCGGAAAGCTCCGACTTGCGGGTCTCGAGGATCTCGACGATGCGGCGTCCGGAGACATGACCGACCGATTCGCCACCCTCCTTCTGGCCGACGGCGAGCGACTCATCGGTGTCAAGCCATTTCTTCATCTCGGCGGCCGACATATTGACCGCTTCCCTCCACTGCGGCCACACCGCGTCGAGATCCGTGCCACCAGTTGCCATTGCCCATGCCCTTCCGCCGGGCGGGTTCTCCTGCCGGAATCCGCGTACTTCCTGTTTTCGAGGCTTCCCGTAGCTTAATCGTAAGCACGCTGATAAAGGTAGAGGGTAGGTCGATTTTCGAGAACAAAGGAGTACGACATCATGGCAGGAAACCTTCTGGCTCGATCCGCCCACGATCTCGGGGCGGCCGCATGGTTCGGCGGAACTCTGATGGGGGCGGTGGGGCTGAACGGCGCCACCGGCAAGGCGAAAGACCCGCGCGAGCGCACACGCCTCTCGAGCCTCGGGTGGGCAAAGTGGACCCCAGTCCAAATCGGTGCCTTCGTTGCGCACGCCGTCGGCGGCATCGGACTGATCTTCGGCAACAAGGGGCGCCTGGCCAAGCAGGAGGGCGTTGGCGCGAACACTGTCATCAAGAGCGTCGTGACGGTTGTCGGCATGGCGCTCTCCCTCTACGCCGGCATGATGGGCAAGAAGGTCGCCGAGCTGGCCGAACAGGGCGGTGAAGGCGCGACCGAGCCGCGGCCCGGTGCCACGGACGAACTCGCCAAGGCGCAGTCGCAGCTCAAGATGCTGCAGTGGGCGCTGCCGGTTGTCAGTGGCACGGTGGTCGTCCTCTCGGCCCACCAGGGCGAGATGCAGCGGCCCCAGAACGTCCTCGACGGCATCTTCCGGAAGAAGTAAGCCCCCGGCGGTCCGCAGGGCCGCCGCGGAAGAGGTGGCTCCCCGTGCGCGGCACGGGGGGCCACTTGGTCGTTAAGGGTGGGATGCGCCACGGCGACGACGACAGGGAATGAATCCGAGATCCCCTCAGTTGTGCCAAGTACATGCAATGGCATGTAATGCGGAAGGGGTTTACCGGTGTCTACAACGCACATCATGGTCGTATCGGCGGGGCTGGGCGTGCCCTCCTCAAGCAGGATGCTTGCCGATCAGCTGGCGGATTCCGCGGTCGAGGCGCTGGAAGCGTCAGGTGCCACGGTTGAGGTGGAGCTGGTTGAGCTCCGTGAGTTCGCGCTGGACATCGCCAACCACCTCGTTTCCGGCTTCGCCCCGCCGACCCTCGCCGCTGTGCAGGAGCGTCTCGCCCAGGCCGACGCGCTGATCGTCGTCAGCCCGGTCTTCTCCGGGTCCTACAGCGGATTGTTCAAGTCTTTCTTCGATGTGCTGGACCTCAAGTCCCTCCAGGGGACGCCCGTGCTGCTGGGTGCCACGGGCGGCAGCGCACGGCACTCCCTCGTGCTCGAGCATGCGCTGCGGCCGCTGTTCAGCTACCTGCGCGCCGTCGTCGTACCTACCGCCGTCTACGCCGCGCCGCAGGACTGGGGCGCCGGCACCGGGGATGGCGTCCCGGAGCTCGAGCAGAGGTCGCGGCGCGCGGCAAAGGAGCTGGCGGCCCTGGTCCTTGGGTCTTCCGGGCCCCGGCCCTCCCGCGCCCCGGAAGCGTCGGCGCCCTTCGAGGAGCTGCTGGCGCGCGTACAGGGCAACCGCTAGGACCGGAGGCCGGCCCCTCACTGCATGGTGAAGGCCCGGGCGACGCCGGAGGAGACGGACGGCAGGGAGAGCAGCCGGGCCAGGGCCGCATTGCGGGCGGCAAGCACCGGAGCCGGCAGGGGCCTGCCCAGGGCCATGTTCAGGTGGGCCTTCCGCCGCGCCAGGTCCGCGGCCCTGCGGCGGGACCTGCCGTACTCCGCCAGCTGCCGTCCGACGTCGGCGCCCTCCACCAGGGATGCCGTGACGAGCGGCACCAGGGCGTGGACGTCGAGCCAGCCCAGGTTCATGCCCTGGCCGCCGATGGGGCTGATCTCGTGGGCGGCGTCACCGACCAGCAGCACCCGGCCGGCGATAAAGCGCTCGGCCAGCCGGGAGCGCACCTCGAAGCTGCTGACCATGGTGTTCCCGTCCGGGTCCACCGCCACCGAGGTGCGCTCGGCGATGAGGCGGCACAGCAGGCCGGCGTCCGGCCCGGTGGGCGCGCCCATCCGCACCACCCAGCGCCGCACCCCGCCCGGCAGCGGGAACGACTCGACGATGCCTCCGGCCTCGAGGTAGAGCACCGCGGAGTCGCCGTCGCCGGTTTCATCAGCGAAGTCCCCCATGAGGTAGCAGTCGGGGTAGGACCTGCCCGGCGCCCGGATCCCCGCGAAGCCGCGCACCGCGCTGCGGGCGCCGTCGGCGCCGATCACCAGGCGCGCCTCGAACACCTCCTCGCCGCCGGCCACCGTGGCCCGCACCCCAACGCTCCCGCCCTGCTGCTCCAGCCCGGTCACCGTGGCACCACGGCGCAGCGTGCCGGGGAAGCCACGGGTCAACCGGTCCTCGAGCACCTCCTCGGTCACCGCCTGCGGCACGGCCAGGACATAGCGGTGCTCGCCCGGGAGGGTGGCGAACGAGAGGGTCGCGACGCGGCGCCCGGCGCTGCGCGCGATCCCCTCCGTGATCCGCGATCCCCGAGCCCGCAGCGCCCCGGACACCGCCACCGAGTCCAGCGCCTCCAGCGCCGGTGGATGGATTCCGATCGCCCGGGAATGGGTGCTGCGGGCGGCCCGCTGTTCGAGCACGACGACGTCGAGGCCGGCCTGCCGCAGCGCGAGGGCGGCGTAGAGGCCCACCGGGCCACCGCCGACCACCACGACATCATGCATCCGGGCCCGCCCGGTAGATGAGGAGGTTCCGGAAGGGGACGGCGCTTTCGACGCTCCAGCCGGGACGGCGTTCGGCCGCAAGGACGGCCCGAAGCTCGGCCGGGGTATAGCTGCGCCGGATTGAGGTGAGCCCGTCCCGGCGGATGTAGGAGCCCCGGAACGGCAGGGTGCCGACCGAGAACAGACCGTAGCCAATCCGGCTGCGGGCAATATCGCTGTGCACGGCGAGGCGCCCGGCCAGCCGGGCGCTGTCCCCGAGCAGGCCCCACAGGGCCGGGCGGTCGAGGTGGTGAAGCACATGGTTGGAGGTCACCACGGTGAACGTCCTGCCCTCGGCGACAAGCTCCGCGCTGAGCGCCCGCCGGAAGCTCAACCCGGGAACGGCTGGTTGCCGGAGTGCGTAGGCGTGGGCCCGCTCGTCCGGGTCGATGGCGGTGATCGTGAGGTCCAGCCCGTCGCGCCGCGCCCAGCGGGCCAGCGACCGGGGCAGGTCCCCGCCGCCCGACCCGATGTCCAGCAGCGTGTTCCCGCCCTGTGTGGAGAGCCGAGGGCGCACGAGCGTTCGGTAGGTGTGCCGCCAGCCGGACACCACCGCATTCACGAGGCCGAACTGGGAGTAGGTGCGCTCGAGGGTCCCCGGGTCGCAGTCGGGCTTGTCCATTTCCTCGACGGCTCCGGCGTCGCGCCGGAGGAGGAATCCGCCGGGGGTCATCCGATCTTCGTGAGGAGGGCGGTCTCCACGGTGAGGCCGGGCCCGAAGGCCATCGAACAGACGCGTCCGTTGCCGCCGGACGCGGGAGCCTCGAGGATGTTCTTCAGCACGAACAGCACCGTTGCGCTGCTCATATTGCCGTAGTTGCGCAGGATGTCCCGCGCCGGCACCAGCTGGTCCCGGGTCAGCTCGAGCTTCGCCTCCACCTTGTCGAGGATGCTGCGGCCGCCCGGGTGGATGGCCCAGTGCTCGATGTCGGAGTAGGCCTTGCCCTCGAGGGAGATGTCGTGCGCTAGAAGCGGCTCAAGGGCGCTCACGATGTTCGCGTCGATGATGTGCGGGACGTAGGTCCCGAGCACCATCTCGAAGCCTTCGTCCCCGATGTTCCAGGCCATCGACTCTTCGCCCACCGGTGTGAGCACCGTTTCGAAGTGGTCGAGGCTGAACATGGGGCCGGTCCGGGGGAGTTCGCGCGCGGTGATGACCGCGGCGGCGGCGCCGTCGGCGAAGAGGGAGGAGCCGACGATGGTGTCGGGATTGTTCGAGGAGCGCACGTGCAGTGAGCACAGTTCGGCGCTGACCACGAGCACCACTGCCTCAGGATCGGCCTCGCAGAAGGCCTTGGCGGCGCGCAGGGCCGGGAACGCCGCGTAGCAGCCCATGAAGCCGAGATGGTAGCGCTGGACGGCGGGGCTGAGGTTCAGGGCCCGCACCACCTTGTAGTCCGGCCCGGGATTGAAGAACCCGGTGCAGGAGACGGTGACCACGTGGGTGACGTCCGCTGCCTCGATGCCGTCCGCGGCCGCCAGGGCCCGGCGGCCGGCCTCGATGAAGAGCTTGCTTCCCTCTTCCGCGTACACCTCGTTGCGCGTCTTGGTGCTCGGGCTCAGGATCAGCATCTGCCGCGAATCGAAGAAGACCGGGTTTTCGGCGGTGCTGTCCAGGGTGAGCTCCTGGACGGCCGTGTACCGGGTGTCGATGCCGGAGGAGTCGAAGGCGGCCCCGACGAGGCGGGTTCCAAGCCGGGTCAGGTCCGGCTGTGCGGCGAACACGTCCCGGACCTGGTCCTGGATCATGACCGTCTCGGGCACGGCCGTTTCGAGGGACCTCAGCATCACTGTCATAGTCCATTGTTAGGGGACCTCCACGCAGAACACAATGACAGTAGGCTTAGTATTCCTGCCTCAGCAGGGAACCAACCGACCGGTAAGGAGTGCAGCATGTCGAACCCGAACGCGCATCCACTCGAGCAGGATGATCCCCGCGGACCCAAGGAGGAGGCTTCGACCGACCTCCAGAACTATCCCGGTTTCACCGAGCAGATGGACCCGCGGCCCGACCACGGCGAGGAGACCTACCGCGGCACCGGCAGGCTCGCCGGGCGCCGGGCCCTGATCACCGGCGGCGACTCGGGCATCGGACGCGCCGTGGCCCTCGCCTACGCGCGGGAAGGCGCCGACGTCGCCATCGGGTACCTTCCGGAGGAAGAAGAGGACGGCCGCAGCTGCCTCAAGCTGATCGAGGCCGAGGGCCGGAAGGCGCTCGCCCTGCCGGGGGATATCCGGGACGGGGACTACGCACGATCCGCGGTGGACGCCGCCGTCGCGGAGTTCGGCGGCCTCGACCTGCTGGTGAACAATGCCGGATACCATCTCGCCCAGCCCGGCGGCATCGAGGACATTTCGCCGGAGCAGTTGAGGCGGACCTTTGAGACCAATGTCTACGGAACCTTCTGGATGATCCAGGCGGCCCTGCCGCACCTGGGTGCGGGTGCCTCGATCATCAACACCACCTCCATCCAGGGCTACCACCCTTCAACCTCGCTGATCGACTACGCCGCGACCAAGGCGGCGCTGAACAGCCTCACCTTCAGCCTCTCCGAACTGCTCGGTGAGCGGGGCATCCGGGTGAACGCCGTCGCCCCGGGGCCCATCTGGACGCCCCTGCAGCCGGCGACGACCACCCCGGAGAAGCTCGAGAGCTTCGGCGACGACACGCCCCTGGGGCGGATGGGCCAACCCGCGGAGCTGGCCGGGGCCTTCGTGTTCCTGGCCTCGAACGACGCGCGGTACGTCTCGGGCGAAGTCCTGGGGGTCACCGGCGGCAAGTACCTCGCCTAGGGCGGCCCGCGGCGGGGCAGGGCAATCCCGGCCCGGCGCCGGGCTACGGTTGAGGTTCCCCCTCTCCTCTCCACCCCGCCGGGAGGCACCCTTTGGCATTTTTCCCGGACCGCGGCGCCGCGGCGCCCGCCGCCCTGCTGGGCCTGGCTCTTTTCCTCGCCGGCTGTGGCGCCGGGCCGGGTACTTCCGCCGGGCCCGGCGGCCCGTCGGCCTCCGGTCCGGCGCCGTCGGCCTCCGCGACGGCCCGGCCCACGCCAGCCGCCTCTGCGACGGCCGGCCCGACGCCATCGCCCGAGGCGCCGAAGCCGACCGAGCTGCCGCGCGGTGGCACCGACCTGTTTCCCGCCTACCGCCTCATGGGCTACAGCGGCCACCCCCTTTCGCCGGGGCTCGGGCGGCTGGGCATCGGCGACCTCGACGAGCGCGTCGCCGAAATTGAGGCGCACGGCGCCGCCTACGCCGGAGGGCGCAGGATCCTGCCCGTGCTCGAACTGATCACCGTCGTGGTGCAGGCCGAACCCGGACCCGACGGAACCTACCGCACTCACACCCCGGACGCGACGATCCAGCAGTACCTCGAGGCGGCACGCCGCCACGACGCCATCCTGCTGCTCAATATCCAGCCGGGCCGCTCGAGCATGACCGAGGAGGTGAAGCGCCTCGAGAAGTGGCTGAAGGAGCCCGACGTCGGCCTCGCGCTCGACCCCGAGTGGGACATCACCGACCAGGAGGTCCCGGGCGCCGTGTATGGCTCGACGGCGGGGGAGGAGATCGAGGCCATCGCCGCATGGCTGAACGACCTCGTCGTGCGGGAGGCGCTCCCGCAGAAGGCCCTCGTCTTCCACCAGGTCGCCGTGAGCGTGGTCCCCAACGAGGGGGCCATCACCGCGCACCCGGGCGTGGAGGTGATCAAGAGCGCCGACGGCATCGGCAGCGCCGGGTCCAAGACGGAGGCGTATGCGCTGCTCACCGCCGGACTGCCCGCCACCGTCCGCCCCGGCTTCAAGCTGTTCTTCGAGGAGGAAGCGGCGGCAGGGCCGCTGATGACCCCTGACCAGGTCCTCGCCCTGGTCCCGCAGCCCGAGTACATCCTCTACGAATAGACCCTTCGTGCCCTCTCGGAGCAGGGATCGGAGCGGACCGACCGGTCGAGACCCAGCCGCTCGGGTGCCGGCTCCGAATACCTCGCAGAGCACGGCCGCCCTGCACGGGTGGCGGCCCCGACCAGGGAAGAGCGCCATGACGAGAAGGCAGACCCCGAGAGGGCTCCTTGGAGCCGCAGCCCTCACGGCTGCGCTCCTGGCGGGCTGCGGCGTCACCGAGGAGAACCCACTCGACGTCAACGCAGCCCGCGAGGTGTCCGCAGGCTCCGTCCAGGGCTCCCCGGCCGGGACGGTCAAGGGGGAGGACCCGCTGAATATCGGGGCGGACGGGGCGAAACTCTGCGGGGTCCAGCCGCAGGAGAGCTTCCAGGAGTACACCGTGATGCTCCACAATCCCACCCTTGAGGAATTCACCTTCGGAGAGATTTCCCTCGGCGACCCCCAGGGGCTGCGCATGGTGTCGGCGGAGGTCACACCGGCCAACAAGGAAGGCCATGGCCACCACGGTGCCGGCGCGGACGCGGGCCACGCCGGCCACGGCGAAGCCACGGTAACCGCCGAGCCGGCGGAACCGAGCACCTTCCTCGTCGAACCGGTCCCCGCCGACGGATACCGGTTCACGCCGGACTCCCACATCAATATCGTCGTGGCGGTGGCGCTCGAGGACGGCGTCGACAACGGCACGGCCCGGAACATCCTCGTGCGGTTCGCCTCATCGGAGCGCGACTACGAGGTGGCCCACAACCTGGAGATCGAGATCGACCGCACGAGCTGTGCCTGAGCGCCAGCCCGGGCGGTCAGCACCGGGCCCGGACGCCCCTACTGCGCGTCGACGTGGCGGCCCGGCAGCAGTTCGGTGATCAACTGCTGGACCCTTCCCTTGATCTCGTCGCGGACCCGGCGCATCGCCGCGGTGTCCTGGCCGACCGGGTCCTCAACGGGCCAGTCTTCGTGGCGGACGTTCGGGAAGCTCGGCTCCTGGTCGGCATACCCCAAGGTGATGACGAAGTCCGCGCCCACCACCATCTCGGGGCTGAGCCGCCGGGGCACCGCCGCGGAGATGTCGACGCCCACCTCGGCCATCGCCTCAACCGCGGTGGGGTCGACCCGGTCAGCGGGGTCCGGGCCGCCGGAGCGCACCTCGACCCGCCCCTGCGCGAAGCGGGTGAGGAACGCTGCGGCCATCTGCGACCGCGCCGAGTTGGAGGCGCCGACGAACAGGACTGAGGGTTTGGGGGATTCGGTTGTCCCTTTCATCTGCCCCGCCTTTGCTCGAGCCGATCCACTACACCGAAGTAAACCAGCAGATCGGCCGTTGGCATACCCGCCGGCCCGACGCGGCCCTGGTGGTCAGGCCAGGATGTCCCGGACCATCGGGATGACCTTCGTCCCGTAGAGCTCGATGTTACGCATCAGCAGCTCGTGCGAGAGCGGGCCAGAGCCGTATTTCAGGTCGAACCTGTCAAGCTTGAGGGTCTTGACCGTGGCTGCGATCTTGCGCGCCACGGTTTCGGGCGATCCGACGTAGAGCGAGCCGCCCTCGATCTCGGCGTCAAACTCGGCGCGGCTCGTCGGGCCCCAGCCACGCTCGGCTCCGATCCGGTTCCTCATGACCTGGAACGCGGGCCACAGCTCTTCGCGTGCCTGTTCGTCGGTGTCGGCGATGTGGCCCGGGGAGTGGGTCCCGACCGGCTGCGTGGGCTGGCCGAGCTCGGTCAGCGCCCTGTGGTAGAGGTCGACGTAGGGCTCGAAGCGTGAGGGGTGGCCGCCGATGATGGCGAGCATCAGGGGCATGCCGTACCGTGCGGCGCGCACCACCGACTGGGGGCTGCCGCCGACGCCGATCCACGTCTTCAGCTGCCCGCCGTCGGTCTTCGGGAAGACGGACTGCTGCGTCAGCCCCGGTCGGATGCTGCCGGTCCAGGTGACCGGCTTTTCCTTGCGGACCTCGGCGAACAGGTCGAGCTTGTCCTCGAAGAGCTCCTCGTACCGGGTCAGGTCGAATCCGAAGAGCGGAAAGGACTCGGTGAAGGAGCCCCTGCCCAGGATCACCTCGGCGCGGCCGTTGGAGGCCGCGTCGAGCGTCGCGAAGCGCTGGAACACGCGGACGGGGTCGTCCGAGCTCAGGACCGTCACGGCCGAACCCAGGCGGATCCGTTCGGTCTTCGCGGCGATCGACGCCAGCACCATCTCCGGGGAGGAGACGGCGAAGTCAAAACGGTGGTGTTCGCCGATGCCGAAGAAATCAACCCCGACCGAGTCGGCAAGAACACCTTCTTCAATGACGTTCCGGATTACCTGTGGGTAAGCCACCGGATTGCCGTCGGCATCCGCCGTCACGTCTCCGAACGTGTCGAGTCCAAGTTCGAGTTCCTTCGCCATCACTGTGCTCCTGTATAAGGCCGATGCGGCCCGGAAGGTGCCGCCGGGGGGCATAACGCAGCCAACGGCGCCTCAATTCCCTTGGAGCAGCCCTCCGTCGTATCCGTGACGGGAAGGGGGGAATGCTTAGCCGTCCAGGCGGAAACCGACCTTCATCGTCACCTGCCAGTCGGCGATTGCGCCGTCCACGAGGTGCCCGCGGACCTCCTTCACCTCGAACCAATCGAGGTTGTGGAGGGTCGAGGCCGCCCGGGCGATGCCATTGCGCACGGCTGCGTCCGAGCCGTCGGGTGAGCTGCCGACGATCTCCGTGATGCGGTAAGTATGCCCGGCCATGAGTCCTCCTTGACGGAATGGATGCCCGGCGGCGGCGCCGCGGGATGGCGGCAACACTATTACGTGCCGGCACTCCCAGTCCAGAGTCCATTGGGCCTTCCGTAAACCAAGAACCCCCTGCCTCTCTCGAGGCAGGGGGTTCTTGAAAGCGGGTGGAGTGCCCGGACGCTGCTGCTTACGCGGGAAGCTGAAGCACGCTGCCGGTGAAGATGAGGTCGGCGTGGATGACAGTGTCCGCGTTCGCGGCAAACAGGGCCTGCCAGCCGCCCGCGATGCCAAGCTTGTCGGCGATGGAGCTGAGGGTGTCGCCGGACTGGATCGTGTAGGTCTCTCCGCTGAGGGCGGGAGCCTGCACGGCAGGTGCCTGGACGACAGGGGCCTGGGCGACGGGAGCCTGCACGGCGACCGGTGCCTGGGTGACAGGCGCCGGCGCGGCCACGGGTGCCTGGGCGACGGGTGCCTGCTGGACCTGCAGGGGGGCCGGAGCCGGAACCGCGCCGCCGGTGCTTGCGGCGCTGTTCAGGCCGAGCTGCGACGAGCAGGAGGGCCATGCGCCCCATCCCTGGCCGTCGAGGACGCGCTCGGCCACGGCGATCTGCTGCTCGCGGCTGGCGTCGGCTGCGGAACCGGTTCCACCGTAGGCGGCCCAGGTGCTGGGGGAGAACTGCAGTCCACCCGAGTAGCCGTTGCCGGTGTTGATGCCCCAGTTGCCACCGCTCTCGCACTGGGCGAGGGCGTCCCAGTCACTGGCGGGGGCTGCTGTTGCCGCGCCTGCTGAGGCGCCGAGGCCAAGGCCTGCAAGGGCAACCGTGGCAAGGCCGCGACGTGCGTTAAGGGTAAGTTTGGAATTCTTCATGAGGATTGATGCTCCCGTAGGCCACCAGCACTCGTTCCGTCCCCGGACGTCTCAGTACCGCTGCTCACCTTGACGATATAGAGGTCATGGTTAGGTAACCGCCGGACGAGCAGCATGTGGTGATGGCGGCACCGGGCATATGCAGCTGCTCAGGAAAGTCGGCAGCCTATCTCATTCCCCAGGGTGGGGAACCTCCACCACGCTAGGCCATAAATCGATCGTTGCCAAACTGAGATGCAACGGTCATTGACAAATGGGGGGCTGATCGAACTAATGCTAGCGTTCAGCCGAAGTTTCTGTCACACTACCGCCCGGTAACCTGAACAAGGGGGAGGGAAAGGTGCGGAATAGCCACCAAACGAGGGGCCCGGTGGAGCGATTTGCCGGGGAAATGCCGGGAAATGTCGTTCGGGGGTGAAGTTCATCACGCACGCCTTCGGAACGTACTGAGTGGCGCCGAACGAGGATGCTGTACAACGGAGTCATGGAATCGCCACTCCAGGCCCTCACTTGCCGCGTTCCGCTCCGGTGGGGTGACATGGACGCCTACGGCCATATCAACAACGTCCAGGTGCTTCGAATCCTCGAGGAGGCCCGCATTGCCGCCTTCGGGCCGCCCGCGGGCACGGGGCTGCCGGGGGCGGCGCCGCAGGTCGAGCTGTTTTCGTCGCTCGAACCCGGCGTCCAGGCCCTCGTCGTCGAGCACCGCGTGCGGTACACCGCCCCGCTCGATTATCGGAACATCCCTGCCGTCATCGATATCTGGGTCAGTGGACTCACGCCTGCCAGCCTCACCCTTTCGTACCTGATCCGCGACCCGGAAACCCGGGCCGTGTGCGCCAAGGCCGAAACCGTCCTGGCATTCCTGCGGGTCGAGCAGGGGCAGCTGGTGCGCCTTGATGCCGAGCACCGGCGCCTGCTTGAACCCCATCGCGCCGGGTCCGTCTTCGCCTGAAGGGCGCACCCGACGGGTCGGCAAACGCGTTGCCGCAGGCTACAAAAATGCCTTGACGCCCCGTTGGCCGCAGCAGGATGATGATTTCGCCCGTAGCGAAACATCGCGCCCGAATGGGTCTTTCCGGTGTCACGCGACTGGCGGTTCGAGTAATCGAGCTCTCCCGATCGAGTCGGCGTGTTCCCTTCCACCCTGTAAAGGACCCGATGATGAAACGTTTCTTCAGGAGATTGGCCCTCCTACTGGCGGCCACCCTTTCGCTCACCGTTGCCAGCGCACTTCCGGCGCCTGCCATTACCGGTGGTCAACCCGACGGCAACAAACATCCCAATGTGGGCCTGATTGTCTTCTATGACGCGGCGGACGGCGGACGATACCGCTGCTCGTCCACCCTCATCTCGCCGACCGTCCTGATTACGGCGGCTCACTGCACCGCGGGCACGGCGGGCGTCACGCTCGTCACCTTCGACTCGGTTATTGCCGAGGAGCCGCCGTCGCCGCTGCCTGAGGCGGCGGATCCCAGCGCCGGCTACACCCCCGAGGAACTTGAGGCGGCCGGCTATACCTGGGGCACACCGATGGCCCACCCCGACTACTCCGACTTCACCGACGTGGCCAACTGGAACGACGTAGGCATCGTCGTGCTCGACGAGCCGGTCACCGGGATCGCCCCCGCGACGCTCGCTCCGGTGAACTACCTCGACGGGTTCCAGCAGCCCCGGCTCAACGGGACGATCTTCGACCTCGTCGGCTACGGAACCGAGGTGCGCAAGCCGGCGAGCGGGCCGCAGAAACCGCAGCCGATGTCGTATCCGCTGATCCGCCGCTCCACCTCCTCTCCGGGCCAGAAGCTCACCCCGCAGATCCTCCAGCTCCAGGGCAACCCGAACGATAACCGTGGAGGTGGCGGGACCTGCTTCGGAGACTCCGGCGGCCCGGTCTTCCACGACGGCTACCTCGTTGCGGTGACGAGCTACACGTATACGGCGAACTGCCGCTACCTCGGCGGCTACCAGCGCGTCGACATCCCCGTGGTGCAGGACTGGCTGGATTCCTTCTAGGGACCGGGCCGGACACCACAACGGCCCCTTCCGCCGGCCGAACGCCGGAGGAAGGGGCCGTTGCCCTGCCCGAAGTGCCTCTGTCCACCTAAGGGCTCCTGATGGGCAGCCGTTCCGGCCGGCGCACAGCCGGCCGGAACGGTGGGCGCCGGGCCGTCGCGTCAGCGAACGCCCGGTACCGCGGATCAGGCCGCGATATACCCGTTGGGGTTGAGCACGTACTTCGTTGCGGCGCCAGCGTCGAACTCCTGGTAGCCCTGGGGAGCCTGGTCCAGCCCGATCGGCTTGGCGTTGACCGCCTTGGCGATCTGGACCTTGTCGTGCAGGATCGCCATCATGAGGCGCCGGTTGTACTTCATCACCGGGCACTGTCCGGTGGTGAAGGCCAGCGACTTGGCCCACCCGGTGCCGAGGCTGAGCGACAGCGAGCCCACCTTGGCGGCCTCGTCGATGCCCCCCGGGTCGCCCGTGACATAGAGTCCCGGAATGCCCAGGGCACCGCCGGCGGCGGTGATCTGCATCAGCGAGTTGAGCACTGTGGCAGGTGCCTCGCCGGCATCCTTCGAGCCGTGGGCGCGCGCCTCGAAGCCCACGGCGTCGACGCCGCAGTCAACCTCGGGCACGCCGAGCAACTGCTCGATCTGGTCCCGGGGATCGCCCTTCGACACGTCGACGGTCTCGACGCCGAAGCTGCGCGCCTGCGCCAACCGGTCCTCATTGAGGTCACCGACAATCACGACGGCGGCACCGAGCAGCTGCGCGCTGGCCGCCGCTGCGAGTCCCACCGGTCCGGCCCCCGCGATGTACACGGTGGAGCCGACAGTGACCCCCGCGGTGGTCACGCCATGGAAGCCGGTGGGGAAGATATCCGACAGCATGGTGAGGTCGAGGATCTTCTCCAGGGCCTGGTCGCGGTCCGGGAACTTCAGGAGGTTCCAGTCCGCATAAGGCACCAGCACGTACTCCGCCTGGCCGCCGACCCAGCCACCCATGTCGACGTACCCATAGGCGCTGCCCGGGCGGTCCGGGTTGACGTTCAGGCAGATGCCGGTCTTGCCTTCCTTGCAGTTCCGGCACCGCCCACAGGCGATATTGAACGGCACCGAGACGATGTCGCCCTGCTTGATGAATTCGACGTCCCGACCGACCTCGATCACCTCGCCGGTGATCTCGTGGCCGAGGACCAGGTCGACCGGTGCGGTGGTGCGGCCCCGGACCATGTGCTGGTCCGAACCGCAGATGTTCGTCGCCACCGTCTTGAGGATGACGCCGTGGTGGACGGCCCTGCCGACATTGGCAGGGTTGACCCCCGGCCCGTCCTTAAGCTCAAAGGTGGGGTATTCGGTATCGATCACTTCGACCTTGCCGGGCCCTTTGTAAGCGACAGCCCTGTTCGTGGTCATGGTTTTCCCTTTCCCTTGACAGTTGACCCGATCGATGACCGGGCCATTCCTGCTGGAACCTGCCTCTCAGCCTGTCCAATCGTTCGCTGGCCGGGGGGCTGGCCCGGCATCAAACTAACGGGGCAAAGGTTGCATCAGCGTTGCAGGAAAAGGCACAGTAAGGCCCATGACTGAGACCGTTATGATCACCGGCGCAACGGCCGGCCTGGGCGCCGAATTCGCCCGCGAGTTGGCCGCCCGCGGCTCCAACCTGGTGCTCGTGGCGCGGGATGCCGCACGCCTCGACGAGACGGCCCGACGCCTGCGGCAGGACTCGGGGGTCACCGTTGAAACCCTGCCCGCCGACCTGCTCGGGGACGGTGGGCTCGAGAGGGTGACCGCGAGGCTTTCGGGCGACGCCGTGCCCGTCACCACCCTGATCAACAATGCCGGGTATGGGCTGCGGCACGCCTTCGCCGATAACCCGTTCGAGGAGGAGCGGCGTCATCTGAGGATCCACGTCGAGGTCCCGCTCGCCTTGAGCCATGCGGTGCTGGGCGGCATGCGGCGGCGCGGCAGCGGGCGCATCATCAACGTGGCCAGTGTCGCGGGCTTCGTGCCGCGGGGCACCTACGGGGCAGCGAAGGCCGCGATGATCAGTTTCAGCCGGTGGGCCAACGTCGCCTACGGCAGGGAGGGCATCACCGTCACTGCCCTGTGCCCGGGATTCGTCCACACCGAGTTCCACGACCGCATGGGAATGGACAAGTCGACCATCCCGGGCTGGATGTGGCTGAACCCCGAGCAGGTCATTGCGGAGGGCCTCCGCGACGCTGCGGCCGGCAGAGCCGTCTCGATCCCCAGCGTGAAGTACAAGGTGCTCGCCGCAGTCGCCCGTACGATGCCGTCTCGCCTCGTGGCCGACATCGCCGCCAGGGGCCGCCAGGCCCCCTGAGCGCACCTCCCATGCCCCGGGCGCCACCCGATCGCGGTGGCGTCGGGCTCAGCCTTCGCTGTCCCAGCTCTCGACGCCGGGGGCATCGACGCCGGGGGCATCGGCGCCGGGAACATCGACGCCGGGGGCATCGACGTCGGGAACCTCGGAGCCGGAGGCATCCTCGGGGCGGGAGTCCGCCGGCGCGCCGCCGGGTCCGCCGCTGAAGCCCGGCGGCACGCTGCCGCCCGCCGAGGTCCCCTGCTGGTCGCGGATGTTGCCATGACTGCCGCCGGGTCCGCCGGCGCCGCTCTCCGGCTCCAGGACGCTCCCGCGCCGATCGCCAGCCACCGGGGACGCTCCGGTTGCGTTGTCCGCCGGTTCGGGGGTGCCGCGTGGGTTCCTCATGGGGTGTCCTCTCCCTGGTCTTGGGCCGCTGGCGCCGCCGTGTCGTTCCCGCCAGCGTCCGCGGAGCCCGCCGGAGCAGGTCCGGGGCGAGGCGCGGCCGGTTCCGGGGGCGCCCCAAGGAACGCCGTCAGCTGCTCCTCGAGCGTCGAGGGGGATTGCTTCAGCTCGCACTCCCAGACGACGAAGACGTCCCAACCCTGCGCACGGAGCGATGCCTGCTGGCGTTGATCCCGCAGGCGCGTCCCTTCCCTCTTATCGGTCCAGAACTCGGAGTTTGTCGACGGTGAGCGCTGACCGGCCCGGCAGGAATGGGAATGCCAGAAACACCCATTGACAAATACGACCTTGCGGCGGCCCGCAAAGACGAGATCCGGGCGCCCTGGCAGGGAACCTCCGGCGAAGGCCCCATGGAGCCGGTAGCGGTACCCGGCGCGGTGCAGCAGGCGGCGGACCGCAAGTTCAGGCTGGGTATTCCTGCCGCGGATCTTGGACATATTTCGGCTGCGCTGTTCGCGGCTGACGGTGTCGGCCATGGTCCGATCCTAGGGTGCCTCCGCGCGATGAGCGAGAAGGCCCTAAGTGTGCTTATGATTGAACACCGCTTAACAGAAAAATACGCCCCTTACAAGGAGGTAAGAAGATGGCTGGTTACTTCAAGCTGGTCGACGCCCACGACGGTGGATTCCGGGTGAAGCTTACGGCCCCCGACGGTTCACTCGTCGCCGTGTCGACATTCTTCGCCACGAAGCAGGAGGCCATCGCCGGCATCGAACTCATCCGTGAAATCGCCGGAACCGGGCCGATCGTTGATCACAGCCGCGGTGAGGAACTCGTCCAGGAGGACTTCCTGCGATCCGCCACGGCCGAGCTTGCCGCCGACGCCGCGCAGCTCCGTCAGGCCTGACCGCCTTTTCCTATGCCTCTTTGACTGCGGAGCCGGCGCCCCGCGCGGGCGGAATGCCCCGCCCGGCCGGCTGCCGTTCGATGACGACGCGCAGGTGTGTACGAATGTATACACTGGCGCCGCCGGCGGGATAGACTGGGCCCAATACTACTTTTTCACCTGCACTAAGGAGCGATGGCCATGACTGCCGCGGATTCATTTGGCTCGAGGGGCGTCCTGGAGGTTTCCGGGACCTCGTATGAGATTTTCCGGTTGGGGGCGGTTCAGGGGTCTGAGCGGCTGCCGTTCAGCCTGAAGGTGTTGTTGGAG
>NZ_JBTNDJ010000014.1:0-77690 GCF_054511055.1 Arthrobacter melezitosi | reverse complement strand
GCCGAACTCCCAGGCGTAGGAGGCGATGGTGCCGTCGGGATCGGTCGACGTCGAACCGTCGAAGGAAGCCGCCAGCCCGGTGGCCGTGTGCGTGAACGCCGCGGTGGGCGGGGCATTCGCAGGAGGAGCCGCCGCGACCGTAATGGTCTTGGAGGTCGAGTTGGTCGCCCCGGCGTCGTCGGTGACCGTCAGCTTCACCGCATAGGTCCCCGCAGTCTCGTACGTCTTGGAGGCCTTCACCCCGGTCCCTGTCGTCCCGTCACCGAACTCCCAGGCGTAGGAGGCGATGGTGCCGTCGGGATCGGTCGACGTCGAACCGTCGAAGGAGGCGCCCAGGCCGTTGACCGTCTCGGTGAACCGTGCGACCGGCGGGGTGTTCGCCGCGGCACCCGCCATGACGGTGACGCTGACGGCCGCGGAGCGGACCTCATTGCCGAAGGGATCGGCGGCGACGACCTGATAGGTATGCGTCGAAGACGGAGCGAGACCGGAGTCCTCGAAGGTCAGCACGGGCCGCTGCCAGAACGTCGACAGCTGCGGGACCTCGTGCACCGGGGTGGCGGTCTGGCCGTCACGGATCACCTTATAGGTGAGCTTCTGGTTGTCGTAGTCCCAGTTGGAGGTCCACTTCACGGTGACCTTGCCAGGGGCCGTGGAGGCGAGGGTCGGGTTGGTCGCGGTTCCGGTGACGATGGGGCCGGACTTGTTGGGCGCACTGTCCCGGACGGCGAAGCGCACGAGTCCCTGCTGTGCCTTGCCGTTCACCCGGGGGAACTCCCCACCCAGCACCACGTACTTGGAGTTCCCGGTGACCGACCACGCGGCCTGGCCCTGACCGGTGAACGTGCCGGCGGTCAGCCGGGGGAACCAGGTCAGGAGCGACGGGGCAGGCTTGCCCTCGAAATTGAAGTAATTGCCTTCGCTGTTCCGCTTGACGGTCCCGGTCGCACTCCTGCTGAAAGAAATGCCCCGCTGCCAGTCCCGCGGGTTCGACTCGGGGAACCCGCCGATGTTTCCGCAGTAGTGGGCATGCCCCACGGTGTAAATCACCTCTCCGATGGGAGCGACGCTGTAGGTATCACCGTGGCAGTCCTCAAGCCACTTCAATGTCCCGCCGGCCCAGTTCGCGGAGAACATTCCCTCGAAGTTGCCGCCGGAGCCGAAGACATAGCCGGTGCCGTAGACGTTGGTCCCGTCGGTGGACAGGCCGGTGATGGCGGCATTCAGTCCACCGTTGCGGATCAGGCCGTTGACGGCCCACGGCGTCAGCGCGCCCGCCGTGGTGTCGACGGCTGCCAAGCCGTACCCGGGGTTCGATGATCCGTTGAGCGTCGTGAAGCTGCCGCCGACGACTATCTGGGTGCGGTCGGGGGAGATGACCATCGCCCAGACGTCGCCTCCGGCAGCTTTGGGGTTCCAGATGCGCAGCGCGCCGGTGCCTGCGTCGACGGCCGCGAGCCTTGGCCGGGGGGTCGACCCCACGGCGGAGAACCAGCCACCGAAGTAGACGGCGTCGGCGGTCGCCACGATCGCATCGACCCGCGAGTTGGGCGTCGGTTTGAAGGAGTTAATCATCGCACCGGTTGCCGGATCGAGCGCGGCGATCCTGGAGGCGGGTGCTCCGTTAACGGTGGTGAAGGCCCCACCGACATAGATCCGGGAGCCATCCGGCGACGCCGCGATTGACCGCGCCTGGGCGTTGAGGCTCGGGGCGAAGGACTGGATGAGCGCACCCGTCGTGAGGTCGTACGCGAGGATATGGTTGCGGGTCACGGTGCTGGCCCCGGGTGCCGCCCCGGCCGGCCGGGCCGTCGTGAAGTTGCCTGCCGCATAGACGGTGTTCCCGACGATGACCTGCTGCCAGACGACGCCGTCGACCTGCACGGTCGGCAGCGGGTCGGCCGACACGGTAGGCGGGTTCGCGGCGCTCGCCGGGTCGGGCGCCGTGTCGGCCGAGGCGATCGGGCCGGCAGTGATGGTCGCCGCAACCGCGAAGGCGCACGCCGCCGCAACCGCGAGGGTTTTCCGAAGCGCGCTCCAGGGGCGCCCGCGTCCCGGGGCCTGCTGAGGGGGTGCCGGAGGTGGCTGGATGGAGTTTCTCATTGTGCCTCTCCCTGCACTGGCACTGCGCCTTCAAAGGCTGCGACCGGTGAAGCTGCCTGGTAGTGGAACAGGACGCGGACAGTCCTGCGCTGTTCCGGTCGGATCTGGAAGACGAAGACACCGGAGGCCGTTTGCCCCGGGGCGACTGTAGCGGGGAAGGGGACGGCTCCCGGGGCGCTGAGCTGGTTTGCCGGGACGCGGTCGGGTCCCACTTCGACGTTGACGACGGCTTCCGCCAGGGAGATGGGTGCGGTGGTGCTGTTGGTGACCTCGAAGGTGAACTGGACGGCGGGCCCGGCCACCTCGCCAACACGGCGGGCTTCGCCGTTCACGGCCCTCATCGTCCTCACCCTGGTCGTGACGCCCTTGGCGACCTCCGCTGGCTGGTCGAAACGCTTGGGCGGGGCGACGGGCGGAGGCTCGTTGATGGCTTGCGCGGAAACAGCGGAAGGGGCCAAGGCCTGCGCACCGGCAGCGGCAGGACCTCCCGGGGCCGGTGTCTCACCGGCGGGAGCCTGCTCGCTGGAGCGCTGTTGTGCGGATTCGGGTCCAGCGGCACCCGTTGGCTCGGTTACCGGACTGTTCGCCTGCATGGTCCGGGACATCGGCTCGGAAGCTGGGGCGAGCGAGCCGGCGGCTACGGCCCACCCGCTCAGGCTGGTCGCAGCGATCAGGGCCGCAGCAGCTGCGGCCCGTTGTCCTTTGGACAGTTTCTTTCCCGGTTGCCCGGGTTGGGTGAAAGTCATGACGGTGGCCGTTCGATCGAGGTGCTGGTGAGGTGGAGCATTTTTCAGATTCCCCTTCCGGAAGGAAGGACTGGGCGGTCGGCGGCTGCCGTCCGGGACAGCGGTACAGGTGTCATGTCCATGCCCCCGCCCGGCGATCAGCTGCGTTCAATGGGTAGGCGCCACTGCGCCGGCCCCGGCGTCCCCGGCGTCCCGCGAGTTCGCGGCAGAGGGCCTCATAGCCGTCAGCCACCGAGTTCCAGTCGTAGGCGAGCGCGTCGGCCTGCGAGCGCTTCCCCCGCCGGGCCGTACCGGACAATGGGTCCTCCGCCTCCGCGATGAGCGCCGCAACCGTGTCGGCGTCGGCGAAGTACCGGCCGTTTCCGCCGAGGACCCCGCGGTTGAAGTTGACGTCGAAGGCGTTCACGGCGGTCCCCGCGCCCATCGCCCGCAGCAGCGAGGGATTGGTCCCTCCGACGGAGTGCCCGTGCCAGTACACGCGGGCGTTGGAGTAGAGCTGGTCGAGAAGGCCCTGGTCCCACACTCCCCCGACGAAGCGCACCCGCTCACCGCCCAGCGCCTTGAGGTGGCGGGTGTAGCCGTCGGCGTAGGGCGCCGATCCCACGACGACCAGCGGCATTGCCGCTGCGCTCTTCTCATACCCTTCGACGATCAGGTGAACATGGTTTTCCGGCTCGAAACGCGCCACCACAAGGTGGTATTTGTCCGGTTCGAGGCCCAACTCCCCCAGACGGTCACCGGTACCGGTGCCGAGGATGGGCGCGCCATAGGCGAGGCGGATGGAGTCGACACCGAATTCGCGCCTGTAGTACTCCTCAATGCCGGCGGCATCGGCTATCAGTGCGTCTGACCAGCGCACGGCGAGGGACTCCGCCACGCGGTAGTACCGTTTACCCCAGGTGCCCCACTTGGCCCTTTTCCATTCGAGGCCGTCGACGTGGGTGGCCACGGGGATTCCTGCCGCGCGAAGCACCGGGAGCCACGGCGAGTTGGCCGCATTGAAGACCACCGCCACATCGGCCCGGTGGAGGAAAAGGTGCGCTGCCGAAAGTCCCGTATGGCTGAGGGTCTCCAGGGAGCGCCGCCGCATCGCCGGAAGGTGCACGAGGTCCATGCCCTTGTAGCGGTTGGCCGCCGTATCGGATGCAGCGCTCTCCCGGCAGTAGACGACGACACTGTGGCCGCGGGCGGCAAGCCGCTGTCCGACCTCCTCGATGCAGGTCTCGAATCCGCCGTAGCGCGCCGGCACGCCGCGGGTTCCGACGAGGGCGATCCGAAGCGGGCGGTCGTGGGATGGCACGGCATCCATGAATTCCACCTCCGGGGCGGTCCGGGCGGCCATGTCAGCCACGCGCTTCGCGGGGGGTTGAGTTGAGGATGTCGAGGGTCCGCCGCAGGGCGGTGCTCGAGGTATGGACGGTGTACGGGAAGTACACGACCTCGACGCCGACAGCGGCGAAGGCTTCCTCGAGGTGCCTCCCCTTGGCCGTGCCGCGCCAGTCATCCCCCTTGAAGAAGACGTTGAACCCGAGCTGCTTCCAGGTGTCCAGCTTGTCCGGGAGCACCTCGGGCACGGCCTCGTCGACGCAGGAGAGGCTGCCGACGATTTCGAGGCGTTCCGTGAGCGGAATCAGGGGACGCATGCCCTTGTTCGCCTCGCAGAGCTCATCTGAGACGACCCCCGCGATCAGGTAGTCGCACTGGGTCCTGGCGTGCCGGAGCAGGTTCAGGTGGCCGATGTGGAACAGGTCGAAGGCCCCTGCCGCATAGCCGACGCGGCGTCCCATTGGGATTCCCTTCGGGCGGGCCGGGGCCTTCCCGTGCTGGCCGGCGTGGTCGAAATTCATCAGTAGGCCCCCACCGGACGGACCATCACCTTGAACGTGCGCCACATAATCATGAGGTCTCCTGTCACGGACCAGTTCTCCACGTAGTAGAGGTCGAGCCGGACGCTTTCGTCCCAGTCGAGGTCGGAGCGTCCGCTGACCTGCCAGAGGCCGGTCATCCCCGGCTTGATGAACAGGCGCCGATGCGTGTGGGTCCGGTAGGCGGAGACCTCGCTGAGCAGCGGCGGCCGCGGGCCCACGACTGACATTTCGCCGCGGAGGACATTGAGGAACTGGGGCAGCTCGTCGAGCGAGTGCTTCCGGAGGAACCGCCCGACGCCGGTCACCCGAGGGTCGTTCTTCAGTTTGAACAACACGCCGTTGCCGTCGCTGGCGCCTGCAAGCTGCTGGAGATCCTGCTCGGCCGAGCACACCATGGAGCGGAACTTGAACATCCTGAAGACGGTGGACTGCCGTCCGGCCCGCTCCTGGAGGAAGAAGACGGGCCCCGGGGAGTCCAGGCGGATGAGCACCGCGATGACGGCGAAAACGGGAGCCAGGACGATCAGCGCGGCCAGGGATACAACGATGTCCATCAGCCGCTTGATGACATGCCGTCCACCGGAGAACTGGGGAAGTTCAACGTGCATCAGGGGAAGGCCCTCGACGGGCCGCATCCGGATCCGCGGGCCCGCTACATTGGTCAGGGCGGAGGCGAGCACCAGCTCCGTCGATGTGCGTTCAAGCCGCCACCCCAGCTCCCGGATGTATCCGCTTCCCTTGTTGAGGTGCCCGGCCACGATGACTGCGTCGGCTCCGGTGTGTTCGACGAAGCCCTCGACCTTGCCCAGCCCGCAGATGGCGGGGACGAGGTGTCCACCGACCTGGACGCCTGCGGAACTTCCCTTGCCTTCCAACACCGCACCCACAACCTCGTAGGCGGCGCCGGCGTTCCGTGCGAGCTGCGCGGCGACGTAATGGACGTCGGCCCGCCGGCCCACGACCACGACCTTGGACAGGAAGTGCCCGAACTGCCGCTGGCTGATCAGCCACTGGCGCCACAGCCAGCGGCTCACCAACAGGGAGAAAAGACCGACAGGGAGGGCGAACACGAGGAAGAACCGGAAGTCGGTGATCCCAAGGATCACCGTGATGACCGCGAACCCCCCGAAGGTCGCGGCGCCGGCGTGGATGAGTCGCTTGTACTCGCACGAGCCGGTACCGATCAGCCGCGAGTCGCGGGTCCTGAACATGTACATCATGGCCAGCCAGCCAAGGAGGATCGCCCCGGCGAGACCCGTGGTCGACGCATCAAGGTCGGGTCCGGGCCGCCTGGAATTCAGGAGATTCGTCGAGATCAGCACCACGGTGACGATGAGGACCGTGTCGGTGATCCGCAGGGACAACTGGTAGCGCTGCCGCCAGGCGACTCCGGAGAGCGCGGTAGGTGGCACCTGCAGGGACCGCGCCCGGGAGACACCGATCCCCTCCAAAATGTGTGAGAGCTGGGTCATCGCTGCCCTCCAGCCGGACGGGCGGACCGGAGGGGAGCCGACGGCGGCTGGGGACGAACCTTGGTCTCGGAAGGTTCTGACGCCGCCGGCTCCGTATCGGGGTGCACCGCCTCCGGTGCCGTGGCCCGGCCGGTGCAGGTGGCCAACCGTGCCGGCCTGGAAAGAGGCAGGACAGGCAGCCGGAGGGAACGCGGCCCCAAAGCCGATTGTTGCGGGGTGCGGTCGGAACCGTGGAAAAGGACACCCATTGCGAGACCAACTCCCCCCATATTGTCCATCCGTAATGGAAATGTTGTTGATCCGTTATAGAAGCAACCTTAGGAATTGCTTATGGAGACCACACGAGTAAGCCGTACGCGTTTTCGCTCCAGAATGGCCCTGGGCTACCCACTTGCTCCCGCGAACTACTGGTCCGGGGGCTGGCCGCGGCGGAAGCACTCGGCGGGATGGGGTGCACGGAGTGGGGTAACGGGGTGCGGTAAGGAGGTGCGACGACGGCCGGAGGGCCGTGGCCGGTGGCCGTCAGCGGTGGTAGGACGCTGGCCGGTTCTCTGCCTGGTGCTGGAGTTCCTCACGCCGGCTGACGCCGAGCTTCGCGAAGATCCGGTACAGGTGCCCCTCGACGGTACGCACCGACACACCCTGCCGTTCGGCGATCTCACGGTTTGAGTACCCTTCGGCGACCAGCGAGACGATATCGACCTCCCGCGGGGTCAGCCGCGTACCCGAGTCACCTGCATTGGTTCCGGCTGGCGTGGGCTGGTCCGTGCCGGAGAGCACCGCCGAAAGCCTGCTGTGGGCGCTGCGCGCCTTCTGCGCGGCCCCTTGCGCCGACCACAACTCTGCGGCGGCCCGCAGGCAGTCCGCCGCGATGGGCAGGTAGCCGTTTTCTTCAGCGAGACCGGCCGCGGAGGCGAGCCGCACGGGGTCCCGGTCACACCGGCCCCCGGCCCACGCATGAAGCACGGCTGCCTCGCGGCCCTCGAAGTGCGTGGTGAGGGCAGCCAGGGAGGCCGTGGCGGCGGAGTCTCCGAGCCGTGCCGCCTCCTCCAGTGCCGCAGACGCCACTTCGAGCATGCCATCGGATGCGGCGCTCTCGGCGATCCTGCTGAGCGCGTCGGCCGCTTGGTCCGCCTCGCCAAGCCGGGCTGCCGCAGCAAGGGTGTAGATCCGCCCGGTGAGACGCATCTGCCTGCTTCCCCGCCTGGGAACCGCGCCGTACTCATCGATCAGTGCCTTGGCGCGCGCGGTGTCCGCTGCCGCGGCACAGGCGAAGGAGGCCATTCCGATGGCCATCGTGAGGACCTGGGCTCCATCCGACTCCCGGATCCCCTCGACGGCCAGCAGCAGCCGGTCACGGGCCGCACCGGTCTTCCCGCTGCGCAGGGCCGCGATTCCTTCGACGAGGTCGGACCAGCCGGCGAGGAAGCCCGGGTCCCGGGGAGAGAGCGGCGCAGAGTCCCGTAGGACCGAGCGGGCCTCGTCCCAATCGGCGGCATGGATCAGGCACATCAGGTGGCGGGAGACGGCGAACTCCCGGTAGGTCAGCAACCGGTGCTCCTCCGCGGCGATGATCGCGAGCGCTTCGGCGGTGCACGCCGCCCCCGCCCGCGGGCGCCCGCTGGCCCCCAGCAGTTCCCCAAGCAGCACCAGCGAGCCCGTCCGCGTTTCCGGGCTACCGTGTGGGTCCGCTACGACCTCCCGCAGCGGCCCCTCGAGCCCGGTGAGCCGTCCCTCGAGGAGCAGGAGGTGGCACCGGAGCAGCCGCGCGCCGAGGTAGGAGGTGGCGACGGCGGCCCGCAGTGCCCCGGAGCCGGTTGACCCGACCGCCGAGATGAGCGATTCCCACCGTTCGATGTCCCCGCGCAGTTCCTCGTAGGTGCCCCCGGCGCGGAGCCGGATATCGAAGGAAAGGAGCGTCGCTTCCTCGGCGACGAGCAGGTCGGTGCACCGGAGCAGGGCTTCGTCGATGAGCTCCCTGGCATAGCTCAGGTTGCCCCGGGCGACCTGCGCCCGCGCGATCTCCACGAGCGCCCTTCCGCGGAGCCCCGGGGCGGAGACGGCCCGGGCCGCCCTCAGCGCGAAACCCGGATCGTTTAACCGGTTGGCCACGACCGCCGCCCGCAGGAGCCTTTGGTCCTCCGGCGGCACGCCGCAGTCGAGGCCCCAGGCGACGCTGCGCAGGAATCCCTCGAGGGACTCGGTCCGGGGGTCGAGCACCTCGAGGACGGCACGCCGGATGGCGATGCTCCGGGCAGCCGGCACGACGGTCCGGATGACCTCGCTGTAGAGCGGGTGGGCCAGCGCCACCAGCCGGTCCGGTGCAGGGCCAACGGTGATCAGCCGGTCATCCTGCAGCCGTTGGAGAGCGTCCGGATCGGTGCACGATGAGAGCGCCTGGAAGGCGATGGGCTCGGCCAGGGCAATGGCCTCCAGCGCAGCCATGTGTGTGGAGCTGCGCTGGCGCAGCTGGCCCTGGATCAGGTCGACCAGCCGAAGATTCACCGCCGGCCGCCCACCCACCATCCGCCACACGCCGTTCCGTTCAACGAGGTACCCCTGTCCGGGGCCCTGCTTCAGCAGGGTCAGCAGAAACAGCGGGTTCCCGCCCGTGGTGGCGGCCAGGAGGTTGCTCGTGCCGGTGAGGACGTTTCCCCCAAGGGCCTGCCGGCACAGCTCATCCACCGCCGGCGCATCGAGGGGTTCGAGGTCGAATCGCGCAAGGAGCCCGTCGCGGCCCAGTGCGGCGAATTCGGCCGGCGGCTGGGGGGTGGCACGGGAGAGGACCAGGAGTTTCGCCCGCCGCGCACCCACCAGCTGCGCCAGGAGCGCGCACGTGCTCTCGTCCAGTTCGTGGGCGTCGTCGACGACGAAGAGCGGGGGATCCTGTGTCCTGCCCCGGGACTCCGGCAGGTGCTTCATCATGCTCCGCAGGATCGCCACGGGCGAACCGGCGTCGCCCACCGCCAGGCCATGGAGATACGGGGCGAGGGCGCCGAAGGGAATGTGGCGGAGCGAGGAGCCGCCGGTGACGGAGAAGACCGGCGTCGACCCGTTGACCCGGCCGACCACCGCCCGGGCGAGCGCCGTCTTGCCCACACCGGGCTCTCCGACGACCATCGCCCCGAAACCGGCAGGGGTGCGCAGCGCGGTGAGGATGTCCTCCACCATTTGCGCGCGGCCGACCAGGGAGATGTCCTCCTGGATTCTGGTCATCGATGCTTTTTCCGTCTACGTGAAGATCAGTGCGAGCTGCCGGCGGCTCGAAAGACCAAGTTTGGTAAGGATCTGGTGCACGTGTCCTTCCACCGTCCGGACCGAGACGTGCTCGGCTTCGGCTATCGCCTTGTTCGATGCGCCCCGGGCGACAAGGCGCGCGATCTTTCTTTCCCTTTCGCTGAGGATAGTCCGGTTCCGTGGCTTCCGGCCCGGTGCACCCGCCCTGCGGAGGATCTGGTCGGCGTAGATTCCGATCATCGCATCGCCGGAGTCAAGGATTTCGATGGCCCGCTCCGCCGCGTTCGCGGCGAGGGCATCCTCGCCGGTGGCGAGCGCGGCGCTGGCGGCGTCGAGCAGAACTGCCGAGTCCCCGGCCGTAATGCCCTTGCCGAACAGTTCAAGGGTCCGGGCAAGCGGCCCCTCGGAGGTGGATGCGGCGGCGCAGAGCCGCTCGACGAGGTCGTCCTGGCCGAGCTGGACCGCCGCGGAGAGGAAGAGAAGCTCCTGGCCCTTGTTCCCTGCTGCGGCGTTGGTCCCTGCCAGGGCTCCCAGCCCTTCCACCGCGGCGTCGGCTTCACCGAGCGCTTCCCTGGCAAGGAGCCGGAAGTACTCGGCGCTGTTGCGGTACTGCCAGGGATGGCGCTCGGAGCCCAGATCCATCGCCTCAAGGTGTGCCCGGGCGGCGTCGTGGTCTCCGTTGACCGCGAGGGCGTAGGCACCGGCTGCCTCAGCCAGGGGCAGCAGCCCGTGCCGGTCCGTCGTCCGGAGCTGGCTGATGGCCGGAATCAGCCGGGCGAGTGCATCGCGGGTGCGCCCCGCGAAGGCGTGCAGCAGACCCTCTGTGAACTC
Source organism: Arthrobacter melezitosi (assembly GCF_054511055.1). NCBI lineage: Bacteria > Bacillati > Actinomycetota > Actinomycetes > Micrococcales > Micrococcaceae > Arthrobacter > Arthrobacter melezitosi. Next base: position 67,433 of record NZ_JBTNDJ010000014.1, on the reverse strand, counting down.
GGACGCCGAACCGTCGTAGATGCTCGCGGCACTTTCCCGGTCGGCTGCCGCCATGGACAGTGCCTCGGTCCAGTACCCGGCAGCCAGCAGCGCGGTGAAGACGTGCGTTCCGGCCCGTTCGATCTCGAGCGGGTCAAGCTCCGCTCCAACCATCCGCGCGAGCAGCGCACGGCCCATTTCGACAGCGCTGTGCTGGCGTCCGGTCGCGGCAAGGGCCGAGGTCAGCAGTCCCTGCAGCCGGTGCGTGGGCCGGCCTTCCGCGAGCCGCTGCTCGATCGCAGCAGGCAGCGTCTCCACCAGGAACGCGCACCGGCCCTCGTGGAACTCCCACTCGGCGGTGAAGTCCTCCACGAGTTCGCGCAGGTCCCGGGCGGCAGCGGGCGGCAGGCCAGCGAGGCGCCGGCGCGCGCGGGCAAGGATGGCTCCCGTCTCACCATGGCGTTCGTGGCTCCGCATGGCGAGCCCGGCCGCGGCGAGGAGCACCCCGACCTCCACCTCCGCGTCCAGCGGCTGCGCGCCGTCACCGACAAAAGGGCCAAGGACGGCGAAGGCCTCGTCGATTCGCCGGCTCAGGCCCAGGGCGCGCGCCCTTTCCAGGGCAGCCGCCGGGTCCCGGGCGTCCCGGGACCCGGCGTCCAGGAAGGCCAGGGCGGCGTCGGGATCGTACCTCGCGTTGGCCTCGCGGGCGGCTTCGAGCAGCGCGGCCGGCTCCACCTCGACCCCGTTCTCGAGGCACCAGCGGATCAGGGCCGCCCGGCCCGCCGGGGGTAGGGAATCCCTGGCGCGGAGATTGTTCAGGGCGAGGAGCGCCGCCCGCCCCGGCGCGGAGACCAGCCGCGAGCGCAGGGCGCCGGCAAGGGCCCCGTCCGCCACCTGGACCATTGGGACGGTGCCCTGCTCGGTGCGCAGCACGCCGTGCTCCTGCAGGTCGCTGACGGGCTGGTGCGGGAAGACCTCAAGCAGCATTTCAAGGGGCACTCCCCCGGTCACCGCAACGGCCTCGACCACGGGAAGTTCTCCGGCGCCGATACGCCCGAGGTGGCCCGTGGCGCAGTCGGTGATCGGCCGCCCCGTCCGGGTGGCCGCGCCCCCGTCCAGGACCCACACCCCGTCGCGCAGGACGAGGTGGCCGGAGTCGACATCGGCCAGGGTGAGCGCCTGCAGGTATCTGGGATTGCCTCCGCTGGCCTGCCACAGCTCGAGGGCAACCGAACGCGAGACGGGGCTGCGCATCGCCGCGGTGAGCAACTCGGTTGTCTTCTCGAGGTCCAGCGGCGCGATGTCGAGGCGCTGGACGATGTCGTCCTTCCACAGGTTGAACAGCTCGACCGGGGCGCGTTGCATGTCCTCGCAGATGCCGATCAGCCGCACCGCGCCGAGGCGGACCAGGTGGGCGATCACCATCGCGGAGAAATCGTCAAACTCCTCGACCTTGTCCAGGACCATCAGGGTCGCCCGGCCGCCGGCGGCGAAGTGGTGCTGGAGGGAGGCCAGGAGCATCAGCGGGTTGGCGGAGGTTTCCTCATCCAGCTGGGCGAGCACCATGCTGATCGCCCCATAGGGCGTGCCGGCTGTCGCCGCGGATCCGCGCAGGAAGACCTCGTCCAGTTCCGTCGAGAGGTCGTCGCTGACGGAGCGGGCAATGAGCGTCTTTCCCACCCCTGGGGGTCCAACCAGGAAAACCCCGCCGCCGGCGTCCCGCAGCACGCGGTTCCGGACGTAGTCGATCTCCTCGGTGCGCCCCACCGGGGGCCAGCCACTGTCCGCCCCCGTCATACGGCACGCCCGCGCACGCTTCTACCGGCAACTACCGGCTTAAGACCAGAGTTGATCACGCAAGTCACCACTGAGTCCGCCCCACAACGACTGTCTTGGACGATCAGACTACCGTGTCGGCCGCCGAAAGCCAGTGCCGCGCGGACAAAGCTTTAACTAGACAGTAACCGGAGGCGGCGCATGGAAGCCGCTAAGAGGCCGGGGCGTGGAACTTCTGCTGTGCCGGAACCAGGCCGCTGCGGATGAGCAGTTCAACGGCGTCGGCGGCATCGTCAAGGAGGAAGGGCAGGTCCTTCTTTTCGGCCGTGCCGAAATCCCTGAGTACGAAGTCGGCGGTGTCCTGGCGTCCGGGAGGACGTCCGACGCCGACCCGAACGCGCAGGTAGTCCTTGGTCCCCAGGGCCCTGCTGATGTCACGGAGGCCGTTGTGGCCGCCTTCGCCCCCGCCGGACTTCAGCCGAACGGTGTTGAAGGGGATGTCGATTTCGTCGTGCACCGCCACCACCTGCGCTGCGGGTATTCCGTGGAATTTGGCGAGGGCGGACACGGGTCCGCCGGAAAGGTTCATGTAGGTCAGGGGCTTCATCAGGACGACGCGCGGACCGCCCAGTCCAAGCCGCCCCTCGAGCGCCACCGCCTGGGTCTTCGTGGTGCGGAACCGCCCGTTCAGCCGGCCGGCCAGCAGATCGAGCACCATGGCGCCCACGTTGTGGCGGTTGCCGCTGTAGCCGGGCCCGGGGTTACCGAGCCCGGCTACGAGCCATGCGTCAGTTGGCATGAAGACCGGCAGGATCAGCTGTTGTCGGCAGCGGGCTCGCCTGCGCCGGCTTCCTCAGCCGGGGCCTCGGCCTCACCCAGGTCCTGGACGGTGGGAGCCGCCAGGTTGACGATGAGCGTGTCGGCGTCGACCAGCAGCCGGGTACCGGCGGGCAGCTGGATGTCGGAGGCGTGGATGTGCTCGCCGACCTGGCGTCCCTCGATGTTGACCGTGAGGCTCTCGGGCAGGTGGGTGGCTTCCGCCTCGACCAGGACGGTGTTGCTTTCGAGGTTGACCACGACCTCGGGAGCGGCTTCACCCTCGATGTGGATGGTGACGTCGACCTCGACTTTTTCGCCGCGGCGGACCGTCAGCAGGTCGATGTGCTCGATGATCTGCTTGAGCGGGTTGCGCTGGATGTCCTTGGCCAGGGCGAGGTGGTCCTCGCCGTCCACCTCGAGGGTGAGCAGGGCGTTCGGGGTGCGCACGGCAAGCGTGGTCGCCTTGGCCGGAAGGAGGACGTGGAGGGGATCTCCACCGTGGCCGTAGATGACGGCGGGGATTTTGTTGGCGCGGCGGGCCTGGCGGGCAGCGCCCTTGCCGAACTCGGTGCGTACTTCTGCGGGGAGCTTCTGCTCTGACATTGGATCTCCTGGTGGAACGCGTTGCAGCCGGCCGGTGGGCCAGCTTCTGGACGTTGCCGGGACGGAGAGGAGCGCGTCTAGAAACCGCTCGCTGCTGGTGAAAGCACCAGCTGTTGGAAGTCGCTAGCCACCGTCGATCACGGAGTCCGCCCGATTTCTCGGGCCGCTCCCTCGCCTAGGCATCGCAGACAATCCTACAGCAACCGGAGGGTGCTCCTGCGCGGGCGGGTGCGCCGGATGCGGCCGGGCACGGGATCTCGGCCCAACAGAACACAAGCCGGGTTGGAACGGCGGCGTTCCAACCCGGCTTGTGCATGCCCTGCGGCGTTGAAGGGTCGGCGGCGGCTGGGGATGAAGTCCTGGTCTCAAGAAGACTTCGACACCGCCGACCCGGTTCGGGGGGCCGGTTCCCTGCAATGGGTTCCGACTGATTCAAACTTTATGTCGATAAGGAGGGACGGAACACGAGTAATAGCTCCCGAAATCCCTTCATCTGCTACCTGTTCCCGGGCCCGGTACTACCCCATCACCCGGCTTCCTACTCGGCAGGTCTCACTCGGGCCGGACGATGGATTCGTACTCCGATGTCAGCTCCTCCCGCCGGGTGATGCCCAGCTTCGCGTAGATCCGGTACAGGTGGCCCTCGACCGTCCGGGGGGAGACCGTCAGCGCGGCGGCGATCGCACGGTTCGAAGCCCCGTCGAGGGCGAGGGAGGCGATCTCCCGTTCCCTCCCGGTGAGCTTCGTCGGCTCTTCGGCATCACCCAGAAGCGCCGGTGAGCAACCCTCGAGGCGCTGGCGCCGCCGCCTGGCGACCTGGAGCAGTTCACGTTGCGTCCGGCGGTCCCCGCGGTCCGCCAGCAGGCGCATGGCGCGGTAGGAGGCATCGGCCGCCACGAGGTGCTTCTGCGCCAGTTCGGCCTTGTCCCCCGCCTCCACAAGCCGCTCCAGGTCGCCGGAGGCGACGGCGGTGGCGTAGGCATTGAGTACCATCGCCTCCCTTCCCTCCATCGTGCCGGTGACCTCGGCGAGCCGGACGGCGGACTGGGGGTCGCCCAACGCCACGAGGATCTCGAGGATGTCCTTCTCGCAGCCGGAAAGCGCAGCGTCGGCCGCCCTGCCGGCCAGCTCCTTGAGCCGCCCGAGATGGCCCTCCCGGTCCTCGGAGGGCAGCAGCGCCGCGTGGGTGAGGGCCTCTCCCAGCAGGGCGAGGGGGCGGCTGCCCCGGTGCGCCTGTGCGGCGAATTCGGCCGCCAGCTCCCCGGCACGGTGGGGCTGCCCCAGCGCGCTCGAGGCCAGTGCGGCGACGGCGAGGACGTAGGGCAGGAGCAGTTCGTGGTCGGACCGGCGAAGTGCTTCGAGGGCCGGCCCAAGCTTCTCCATCCCCAGGCGGAACCTGCCCCTGCGCACGTCGAGCGCGGCATCCAGGGCGGCGAGGGCACCGCCGGTGAAGGCGTAGTCGCAGGCCGGCCGCCGGGTGTAGTCCTGCAGGGCCGCCTCCGCCTCGGCGAACTCACCCGAGTGGATCAGCACCACGAGGTGGCGGGTGAGGGTGAAGGCATGGAAATCGTTGAAGAGGCCGGGATCGGTCCGGACGATGGCCAGGCCGGAGGCGGTCAGCGCCTTGCCCTCGGTGGCCCGGCCGGTGGCACCGAGGGCCTCACCGAGCAGGGACTGGGCGAGGGCGAGGTTGAGCGGGCCTCCCGCCCCGCTCTCCACCAGAACGCGCAGCCGCGTCTCGGCCTCGGCGAACCGGCCCTCCAGGTTGTAGGCGAAGCAGCGAAGCAGCTCGACCTCCGGAGCACCCGGCCCGGCCGGGGGCTCCGGCTCCAGCAGGGTGGCCCACTTGTCGGCCACTGCATGGATTTCCCGGAGCGGTCTTCCCTGGAGCAGCCGCAGGCGCACCGTGAGGACGGCCGCGGCGGCGAGCACCTCGGCGGAGCCGGCCGACTCCAGTGCCCCACGCAACAGGTCTCCTGCCTCGGGCAGGTGCATCCGGGCGAGCTCGACCCGCGCCCGCTCCACCCGGGCCGCAACAGCGAATTCGGGCCCCGCCACGGCCGAGGCGAACCGCATCGAGGACTCCAGGTCGAAATAGCGGTGGGCGAGGCGGGCTCCTTCGATGAGGACGGCGTCCGGAACGGCCTCTCCACAGTCGAGGGCCCAGTTCAGGTGCCGGACCCTGCCGGGGCCAACGGTCGGAATCGAAGCGGAACCTCCGGCCAGCTCGGCCCTGAGCACGGCGCTCCGTCCCGCCGGAACGAGCCCGCGCAGGATCCGTCCGTAGAGCCGGTGGGTCGGCACCGCGAAGGACGGATGGCCGGGCATGCTCATGATGAGGCCGGCCTCGAGGAGGTTCCGGACCGCTGTTGGGTCGGTGATGCCGGACAGTGCGGTGAACTGCACCGGCTCGCCGAGGGCGAGGGCTTCGAAGGCCTTGCGCTCCGGAGCCGGCAGCCTCAGGCAGATGCCCCGGACGAGGTCGGCGAGGGATGCGGGGACGGTGAGTTCCTCCCGGGACAGCTGCCACACCCCCGCACTTTCGGTGAGGGCGCCATCGGCAAGGGACTGGTCGAGGAGTGCCCTGAGGAACAGGGGATTCCCACCCGATTCCTCCCAGAGGCGCTCCCCCGTGCCCCGGACGAGGTGCCCGCCGAGCAGCTTCGCGCACACCTCGGTTACCTGCGCCGCATCGAGCGGTCCGATCTCGAACCGGGCCAGCAGTCCTTCCCTGCACAGGGAGACGAGCTCCTCCGAGACGGGGTCCTGCGGGCGTGAGAAGGCAACAAGGCGCACGGTGCGTGAGGAGACGAGCTGGGAGAGCACGTGGCTGCTGTCGTCGTCGATCTCGTGGGCGTCGTCGACGACGAGCAGGACGGGACGGCCCCTTGACTCCTCGCGGAAGAACGAGATCAGGATCCGGAGCACCGAGAGCGAGGATTCGATGTCACGGGCGGTCGCCCGGTCAAGGAACGGGGCGAGCGCGGCATATGGGGCGTTGCTCAGGGCCGGGCCCGGATGGATCAGGAAGGACGCCGCGGAGTGCATTGAGCGCTCCATGAGGTGCCGGGCCAGCGCGGTCTTGCCCATCCCCGCTTCGCCGAAGACGAAGGCGCCGTGAAGGTCCGAGCGCGTCACTGCGTGTTCGAGGGCCTCGAGCAGCGGATCCCGTCCAACCAGGTCCCCGTCCACCAGCGAGGCGGTGGTCCTCATGCCAGGTTTTCGGTGGGGAGGAGCTCTCCGAGTTCATTCCGGGTTGAGACGTTCAACTTGGAGTACACCTGGTAGAGGTGACCCTCGACGGTGCGCACCGAGACGAACATCTGCTGCGCGATCGCCTTGTTGCTCGCCCCCGCCGCCGCCAGCCGGGCAACCTCGCGCTCCCTGGTGGTGAGGCGTTCGAGGCCCGATCCGGCCGAACTCCAGGCGGCGGCCTCCGGCAGGATTTCCCGCACCCTGCGCTGCAGCTGGCGGAGCGAGTTCTTGTCGCGCGTTCCGGCGACACCGCGGAGGGCGGCCTGGGCGGCGTCCGAGGCGAAGCGCTGGTCCCCCTGTGCGGAGGCGAGTTCGGCGGCCTGGACGAGCAGCTCGGCGTCACCGTTGCCGAGTCCCTTCGCGTACAGTTCGCAGGTCCGGGCGAACGCCCCCTGCAGCGAGGCCGATACGACGGTCAGCGGTTCGAGCGCGGCCCGGTCGCCGAGGCGGACGGCCCAGGACAGCGACAGGAGCGCCCAGGCATCGGCTCCGACGAGGCGGTCGGCCTCCCCGAGGGCGTGCAGGTCGCGGGCCGCATCGGCCTTGACCTCGAGGAGCGAGGAGACAAGGAGCTGCAGGTGCCGCGTCGCGCGCCGGACCTTCCAGGCGCTTCCCGGGCCGGGCTCGGTGACGGGAAGGTAGGCGATCGCCTGTTCGAGGTTGCGCTCCTGCGCGTGGGCGTGGGTGATCCCGGCCGCGGCAAGGGGCAGTACGCCCTCCGGGTCGCGGACCCGGAGCTGGTTGAACGCCGGCACGAGCAGCCTCAGGGCCGGACCGGGCCGGCCCTGCAGCGCCTCGGCGATGCCTTCGTAGAGTACCCCCGGAGAACCGCCCTGCGCGCCGGGGCCTCCTTCGGCCAGTCCCGCAGCGTCGAGGACACGTTCACCCTCCGCCGCGGCCCCGGCGAGGCGGTACACCTCCCGCACCTGCCGCACAGCGCGGACGCGGGAGCTCCTGCTGATGTCGGCGCCGGTGAGCCTCCGGCACAGCGAGGCACCGAGCTCCAGGGCTTCGAGCTGCTTGGAGGTCATCGCCCAGGCCTCGCACAGCAGCGTCTCGGCGCGGACACGGAGGTCGCCGGCGAGCCCATCGTCGGAGTCGAGGGTCTCCTTGAGCTCCCGGGCGTTGCGCAGGAACTCCCCGTCCCAAGAGGCCTGTTCGGCGCGGGCGAGCAGGACCGCCCGGCGCAGCTCCTCCAGCTCCGGATCTCCGGCCGGATCAGCGAAGCCCACCAGGCGCGATTCCGCTTCGTCGAGGAGGGTCCCGCTGCCCTGCTGACCGAGGTGGCGGTCCGCGCGGGCCTGCAGCAGCAGCAACCGGACCGCCTCCGGGCCGTCCGGGGACAGCTCGGCGCCGAGCGCCGCGGCTCGGGCGGCCGCCTGTTCGAAGTTCCCCTGCCCGAGGTCGGCCGTGATGGCTTCGAGGTGGAGGTCGGTCCCGCGTCGGCTTTCCGTTCCGCGCTCGGCGATCTCGGCCGCACCGGCGTGGTCCCCGACCCTGTTGGCCGCACGGGCCCCGGCCAGCGCCACCCCCGGCGGCAGCGTCAGCCCTGCGCGGAGCAGCCACCTGGCGTGCCGGGACGGCTCGGCGGCGAGTACGGCGTCGAACCCCGGCAGGAGGGAGAATTCGGCGTACAGCGCGCCCGCCTCCTCGGCCGGGACGCTCTCGGCGACGGCGTCGGCAAGCGAGGGCCACGCGCACTGGGCCATCGGCGAGGGCCCGTGGTCGACCCGGATCAACCCGCACTCTTCGACGGAGTCAAGGTCTTCGGGCCGGAAACGGCCAAGGAGTACCGGCCAGGGCACGCGGCCTGCCAACGCTGTGAGGCGCACGATCCGGCGCTGTTCGCGGCTGACGTGCGGCAGGGGTGAGGCCGCCTCCGTGAGGTCTTCGCCGAGGGCGGTCCGGCCGGGCAGCAGGACCCATGAGCCGTTCTCCCGCGCGAAGAGGGAGCGCCGGGCCATTCCGAGCAGCGCCGCCCGCAGGGCCCGGGGATTTCCGCCGCTGAGCTCCCAAAGCACCTCAAGGCATTCCCTCGAGGCCGGGTCGCCGAGTTCGGCCTCGACGAAGAGGGCGGACTCGGCGAAGGTCAGGGCGGGAACCTCGAAACGCTGGAGCGAGCCGTCGCACCACAGCGCCATGAACGCCGCATCCGCCCGTGCGAAATCCTTCACTGCGAGGAGTACGCGCACGACGCCGTTGTTCACGAGCTGGGCGATGACGCCGGAGGAGGCGGGGTCGAGCTGCTCGGCGTTGTCGACGGCAACGATGACGGGCCCGCCCTGGGCCTGGCGGCGCAGCGCCGCCGTGAGCGCCTGCAGGACCATCACCGGACTGTCGAGCACCTCCGGCTCAACCTCCGAGAGCAGCAGGCTCAGGGCGCGGTAGGGGGTACGCCGGGAGGAGGACGAACCCCGCACGTTCACGATGTGGGCCCCGGTTCCGGACTGCAGGACCTGCTGCAGGAGCGCCGTCTTGCCGGCTCCCGTCCCCCCGACGAGGACGGCGCCCGAGGATCCCGGCCGCCGGAGCGCATCGGCGATTCCTTGGAGCAGTTCCGTCCGACCGATGAAGAAGCTGCCGGACAGCAGCGGGTTCACCGGACACCACCCTGGAGGTTCAGGCAGTACGGGCGCGTTTCAGAACACGAACAAAAACCTCTATGAGACCGCATTGAGACCAACTTCTCTTCCCCGGGCTATGAGTTTTCCTGCTACACAGCCTAGGAACGAGTGCCCCCCGGGGACACGAGTGGTTACTACGGATCTTTCCGTGAAGTTACTTGTTTTGGCGTACGCGGAGCGCCGCCCCTACTCATTTTCAAGGCGGTCACTACCTGAAACGGGGGCTGCGGCACCGAAGGCTACTGGTTCCACGGCGGCGGACCCCACCTATGCGGAGGCGGTCCTACCGGCCTTGCCACTCACGCGATGCCGTCGAAGAGGCTCGTCACCGACCCGTCATCGAAGACCTCGCGGATGGCCCGGGCGATCAGCGGGGCGATGGAGAGAACGGTGAGCTGCGGGAAGCGTTTCTCCGCCGGAATGGGAAGGGTGTTGGTGACGACCACTTCGCGGGCACCCGACTCCGCGAGCCGGCGTGATGCCGGCTCGGAGAAGACCGCGTGCGTGGCGGCGATGATGACGTCCTTCGCGCCGGCGTTCTTCAGCACCTGCACGGCCCCGGAGATCGTGCCGCCGGTGTCGATCATGTCATCGATCAGCACGCAGGTCCGTCCCTCGATCTGGCCGACCACCTGCTTGGACACCGCCTGGTTCGGCACGGTGAGGTCCCGGCTCTTGTGCACGAAGGCGAGCGGTGCTCCGCCGAGCCGCTCCGCCCACTGCTCGGCGACCCTGACCCTACCCGTGTCGGGGGAGACAACCGTGACGTTATCGGCGTCGACGCGCGAGCGGATGTACTCGGCGAGCAGCGGGATCGCCATCAGGTGGTCGACCGGGCCGTCGAAGAAGCCCTGGATCTGCGACGTGTGGAGGTCCACGGACATCAGCCGGTTGGCACCGGCCGTCTTGTAGAGATCGGCGACGAGGCGGGCCGAGATGGGCTCGCGGCCGCGGCCCTTCTTGTCCTGGCGCGCGTACGGGTAGAACGGGGAGACAACGGTGATGCGCTTGGCGGAGGCCCGCTTCAGCGAATCCACCATGATCAGCTGCTCCATCAGCCAGTTGTTGAGCGGGGCCGGGTGCGCCTGGATCACGAATACGTCGGTGCCGCGCACGCTCTCCCCGGACCGGACATAAATTTCACCGTTGGCGAAGTCATACGCCGAGACCGGAAGGAGTTCGGTCCCCAGCTCGGAAGCGATCTCCTCGGCGAGCTCCGGATGGGCGCGCCCGGAGGCAAGGACCAGCTTCTTCTCGCCGTGTGCCGTGATTTCGCTCATGCCTGGCTGCTCTCTTCTGTTGGTGTCGCCGCTGTGCCGCGGGTGGAAGCCGCGGTGCTGGTGGAGGAAAGGCCGGGAACCGGGGCACCGGCCGCAGGGACGGCGGACTCGGCCGCGGCCCGCGCGGAGGCGGTGCCGGGCCGCTTCGCGCCGACCCACCCCTCGGCGTTGCGCTGCGGGGCGATGCTCAGGCCCAGGGCGCCGGGGGGCACGTCCTTGCGGATCACCGCTCCGGCCCCGGTGTAGGCGCCGTCGCCGACGGTGACGGGCGCGACGAAGACAGTGTTCGAGCTGGTGCGGACGTGGGATCCGATGACCGTGCGGTGCTTGTTCACGCCGTCGTAGTTGGCCGTGATGTTTCCGCAGCCGATGTTCGTGTACTCGCCGATTTCGGCGTCGCCGGCGTATCCGAGGTGGGACAGCTTCGAGCCGCGCCCGACGGTGACGTTCTTGGTCTCGTAGAAGGCGCCGATCTTCCCCTCCTCACCGAGCACCGTGCCGGGGCGCAGGTAGGTGAAGGGACCCACCGAGGCGCCGGCGCCGATGCTCGCACCGCTTCCGTGGGTGCGCACGACCGAGGCTTCCTCCCCGACGACGACGTCGGTGAGCGTCGTGTCGGGCCCGACGACCGCGCCGCGCCCGATCCGCGTCGTGCCGTGCAGCTGGGTGCCCGGAAGGATCGTGACGTCCTCGTCGAGCACTGCGGTGGCGTCGATCCAGGTGGTTGCCGGGTCGAGGACGCTCACCCCCGCCCGCATCCACTCCTGGAGGATGCGCCGGTTCAGTTCGGCGCCCAGTCCGGCGAGCTGCACACGGTCGTTGACTCCCTCGACCTGCCAGGGGTCGTCCGAGACCACCGCGGCGACGCGGCCGCCGGCGGCCCGGCACAGCGCCGGCACATCGGTCAGGTACATCTCGCCCTGGGCGTTGTCCGCCCCGACCTGCCGCAGGGCGGCGCGCAGGGACGCGGCGTCGAAGGCGTAGATGCCCGAGTTGATCTCCCGGATCTCCCGTTCGGCATCGGTGGCGTCGCGGTGCTCCACAATGGCCGTCACGGTGCCGTCGGCCCCCCGCAGGATCCGCCCGTAGCCGGCCGCGTCGTTAAGGACCGCCGTCAGGACGGTCACCGCATTCGCCCCGGCGCGGTGCTCGGCGACGAGGTGCCCAAGGGTTTCGGGGGTGAGCAGCGGCACGTCGCCGTAGGTGACAACGACGGTGCCTTCGACGGGGGCGTCCCCGCGGGCATCAAGGGCATCGAGGGCGACCTGGACGGCGCGGCCGGTGCCCGGAATCTCGTCCTGGTCCACCAGCAGCGCCTCGGGGTCGAGGGCGGCGACGTGGCCTGCCACCCGGTCCCGTTCATGGCGGACCACCACGGCCAGTGCCTCGGGCCGCAGGGCCCGCGCCGCGGCGAGGGCGTGGCCCACGAGCGAGAGGCCACCCAACGGGTGCAGGATCTTGGGAGTACGGGACTTCATCCGGGTGCCGGCTCCGGCAGCGAGAACGATCACTGCGGCCGGTGGGGAGGACTCTACTGGTGCCGTCGCAGTGGCTGCGTCCTGGTGGCTCACGAAGAAGCGCTCCTACCTGTTGGGAGTGTTGACCGACGGGAGGCCACCCGGACATAGTACCGGGAGGCAACCGCCGTTCCGCCCATAGGATTCGAACCTATACTCCGCAGCTCCAAAGGCTGGGGTGCTGCCATTACACCAGGGCGGACCATGCGCATCCGCGGCCGTGCGGCCGGGGACATGCACACGGTTATCCAGTCTGCCATGTTCGGTTTCCAACGGCGACCCGGGCCGGTCCGTAGGATGGAGCGGTGAACCCACCATCCGAGCCCGGCGACGGAGCCGCCCGCCCCCGCATGACCGGCGCGCAGCGCCGCGCCCAACTGATCGACGTGGCGCGGGGCCTGTTCGCGCTCCGCGGACTCGACGGGACCACCATCGAGGAGATCGCCGCGGCCGCCGGGGTGTCCAAACCGGTGATCTACGAGCACTTCGGCACCAAGGAGGGCCTCTACACCCAGGTGGTGGACATCGAGTTCCACATCCTGCTGCGCAGTGTCACCACCGCCCTTGCCGGTGATGCCGGGTCACGCGAACTGCTCGAGCGCGCCGCGCTCGCACTCCTGGACTACATCGAAACCAGCACCGACGGTTTCCGGATCCTCATGCGCGACGCGGCCCCTTCGCAGCCCGAGGGTGCGTTCTCCACCCTCCTGTCCCGGATCGCCGCCCGGGTCGAACACATCATGGCGGCGGAATTCGGGAAGCGCGGATACTCGCCGCAGGACGGCGCCATCTATGCCCAGATGCTGGTGGGGATGGTGGCGATGACCGGCCAGTGGTGGCTCGACGCGCGCCGGCCGGACAAGAGGACGGTGGCGGCCCACCTTGTGAACCTCGCCTGGAACGGGCTCAGCGGGCTGTCGCCGGATCCGAAGCTCCGCAGCGCCTGAAGCGGACACCGGACGCCCGGGCAGGATCCCGCAAGCCCGCCCGGACCGGCGCCGGCCTCAGAACAGGACGATCAGCGCCACGATGACGACGATGGCCAGCGCTGCGCCGAGCCCCACCTTCCGGCCCGTGGCGGGGCGGGTGTCCTGTTTCCTGCGCCTGCCATGGATTGCATTTCCACCGTTGCTGCTCATGGCACCAAGGCTAGGTCCGGCCCCCGGCACGGGCCACCGTACCGGCTACTCGTTCCTCGGCGGAAACCACCCGGAGCGGTTTTTCCTGCGGCCCTCGGATGGCGGTGCTAAGTTACCCCCATGTCGAACGAGCCCGCCCAGGGAAGGCCCGGCCGCGCGGGGCCGCCCGCTGAGGCACAGCGGGCGGGACGCATCCCGCACGCCGCCCCGCCACGGCCTGCGCTCGCCCCGGGCATCCCGGCACCGATCGTCGTATCGGTGCCGCCTCCGGGTCCGGTCCGGGCGGCATTGTCCCTGTGGCTTGCCAGCTTCGCGGCCGGGCTTGTGGCGGCCCTCGTCGCGTTCCTCAACCGGAGGGCGCAGATCGACCGCCTCAGGGAGGCGGCTGCCGGCCTGGGGTCCGGAAGGGATGCTTCGACCCTCGACACTGTGGCTTCGGTTGCGTGGTGGAGCGCCCTGGGCGCCCTCCTCGTCCTGATGGCGGTCGAGGCGCTCCTGCTCGCCGTCCTGCTCCGCACGGGCGGCTGGCCCCGGTGGGTGCTGCTGGTGGTCCTCCCGGTGCACGTCGCGGTGATGGTCGTGGGCGCCTCCATCCTTGGCCCTCCCGGAGCGGAGACCTACCTAGTCGTGCTGTTGGCGGCGCAGGCCGTGCTGGGCGCTGCGGCGCTGGCCGCCAGCCTGCTCCCCCGCGCCAACGCCTGGTTCCGTGCCGGCCGGAACTCCGCCGGCGTCCCGGGATAGGACATTCCGGGGACCCGATGCGGATGGCGCCGGCTCCCCGGGCGCGGTGTCCCGGACGGTGTCCGCAAGCAGCGCCTCGCAGGTGCGGATCACGGTCTGGCAGAGGTCGAGGGCGGTCCGGTCGGTCAGCGGGTTCTCGGCCACCGCATGCCAGCGGCGCAGCTGGACGAGCGCCTCCGCCCGCAGCTCCGCCGCCGGGGTGTTCCCGGCCAGGCCCAGCCGGTGCGCCGGGGCCACCCCGCTGCCCCCGATGAGCCGCTCGGCGTCGGCGGCCAGCTCCGGGGCCAGGGCCACTCCGCCCGTGTGAAGCACGCCGAGCATCCGCAGCTCCCGGTACTCGTGGGCGCTGGCGAGGACCTGCTCGAGGTCCGCCGCGAGCTTCCCGGCATCCGGCCGCGGCGAGGAGCGCAGGAGCGCCTCGACCCCGATCAGGGCGCTGCGTGCCTTCAGGTGCGAGGCCCGGGCCTGGAACTGGCCGGACAGGTTCCGGAGCAGGTCGTCGAGGCCGCTGCGCCGGGCCAGCTCACGGGCCAGTGCCGTCGGTTCGCTGACGCCGCCGCGCAGCACGGCGCAGGCGAGCCGGATGCCGAACATGCCGAACCGCTCGAGGAGCAGGGCCCGCTCCGCCGCGCTTGAGCGCACGCCCCCGGACCGGACGAAGCGGTCCGCCGACAGCAGCATGCGTTCGCGCTCGTTCCGCTCAAGCCCTGCCAGTTCCACCATGGCCGTGAATTCGTGCTGGCGCAGCGTCCGCGCGCTCTGGGCGAGCAGCCCGGCGACGGGGACCACTCCAAGGGCGAGGCTTCGCAGGTTGGCATCGGTGCGGTACCGGGCGGCGATTTCGCGCGCGGACAGGAGTGCGTCGATCCGGCCGGCGCCCACCTCGTCCGCCCGGGACAGCACGGCGAGCGCGTTGACGGTCCCGGAGCGGCCCACCGCGGTGTCCTGGAAGGACTTGAGGAAGTCCAGGTCGCTGGCATGGAGGTGCCTCATCAGGTAGATGACGGCGTCCGCCTCGGAGGGCGTGTCGGCGGGCAGGAGGAATCCGGTGGAGCGCTTGGAGACCTCCCCGGACAGCGAGGCGATCCCGGGGGTGTCGATCAGGGTGAGGTCCCTCAGGCTCCGCGCCGGCCAGTCGACCACGAGCCGGTCCACCTCCTCGGCGCGGACGGCGCCCAGGTCCAGCCGCAGCCGTCCCTCCACCCGCCGCACCGGAAGCGCCCGCGCGGGCCCCTGGCGGAGGTGGAGGGTTATCCGCGGAGTGTCTCCGTGGCGGTACCAGGTGACGACCCGGGTGCATTCGCCGGTGTCGGTGGGCGCGATCTCCTCGCCGATGATCGCGTTGAGCAGGGTCGACTTTCCCGCCTTCACCATGCCCGCAACGGCCACCCGCAGGGGTTCCTCGAGCCTCCGGGCGTATGCTTCGAGCGCGTCGCGGGCGGCGGGGTCGTCCCCGTACACCTCGAGGGCGTCCCGGACGAGCGCGGCCGCCGCCGCACCCATGGCATCGCTCATGTCCCCGCCGCCACCGGCGGCTCCAGCGCCCGGGCCCGGGCATGCAGGGCGTTGACGCGCTTCAGTTCGGCCCGGATCTGCTGCATCCGTTGGTCGCGTTCGAGCGTGTAGGTGGCCGCGGCCTGGCGCGCGGCAGCCACCGAATCGCCCAGTGAACGATGGTGTTCTTCGGCGATCTCGGTGAAGTGGTCGCGGGTGGCGCGCTGGATCAGGCGCAGCCGGTCCTTGAGTTCCTTTCCCACCTGGAAGACGACGTCGTCGATCTGCCTCCGCACGAGCGCCTTCGCCTCGCCCTGGCGGCGCTTCAGCCGGGCTTCCTTGTCCTCCCGGTAGGCCTTGCGTCCCAGCAGGAGGCCGGCTCCCACCGAGAAGGGGTTGATCAGCGACATTCCGACGATGCCGGTGAGCAGGCCGAACATCAGGACGCCGCCATAGGAGCCGCGCATGCCGATGAGGACCTTCCCCATCGGGCTGACCCTGCCCGGGTCGAGGGTCGGCACCCGCTCGACGGGGCTGAGCACGTCCTGCGTGTCGGAGACCTGCAGGACCGGCAGCCGCACCTCGTCCTGCTGGAAATGCTCGGCGACCTGCCCGGCCAGCCAGGCGGAGCGTTCGTTCGTCCACACGAAGGTGTCCGAGACGGCCGAGGCGACCCGCTGCTCGAGCCACTCGGCGAACCGGTCCCAGGTCGGCCCCGGGTCGCCCTCGTCGATCGCCTGCTCGGCTTCGCGCTGGATCCTGCGCAGGCGGTCGCGCAGGTCGTACTCCATGTCGGCGATGAGGTCGCTGATCCCGTCATTGAGCGTGATTTGCCACCGGGCCGACCGCCGGCGCTGCTCATCGGCCTTCTCCTTGGCGGCCTCGAGTCCCGCGACGATCAGCGGGCCGGCTTCGGGGTCTTCGAGCGCGCTGAGCTCGGACTGCAGGGACAGGCGCAGGTGCTCGGTCACCGAGAGCAGGTCCTGGGCGACGGAGCGCCGTTGGAGACTCTCGGCCGAGCCCAGGATGTTCGAGCGCAGGTAGGCCACGAGCGCCGGAAAGCCCGACTCGGCGTTCAGTTCGCTGTCCTTGAGGCGGGCCGCGTGGAGGCGCAGATCGGAGGACACCGGAATCAGTGGAATGGAGGGTCCCACCCGGTCGAGGTGTCCGCGGTCGAGTTCGGCCACCCGCCGCCACTGCGGGTAGAGGTCGGTTTTCGTGAGGACGCAGGCGACATTCGGCGAGACCCGCAGGGCCTGGCGCAGGAACCGGATCTCCGGCTCGGTGTACTCCTGCGAGGCGTCGGAGACGAGCAGCATCGCATCGGCCGTCGGCAGCGCCGTGAGCGTCGTCAGCGAGTGGGGCGAGTTGAGGCCCCCCACCCCCGGTGAATCCACGAGGCAGAGCCCGCCGGTCAGGACCTTGCGCGGAAGTGCCACCTCCGCCGCCACCAGCCGGCGCCGGTTGCCCGGGTTTCCCTTTTCCGAGACATGGGAGGCGATGTCCGCCAGGTCGACCGGCTGCCGCTCCAGCGCCGGCTCGTCCCCGGCGGCGCCGTCGGCGTCCTTGGGAAGCACCAGGACCGCCGAGGCCCGCTCGCCGTAGCGCACCACGGTGGGAACCGAGGTGGCGATGTC
The DNA here is from genome assembly GCF_054511055.1 of Arthrobacter melezitosi. Lineage (NCBI taxonomy): Bacteria > Bacillati > Actinomycetota > Actinomycetes > Micrococcales > Micrococcaceae > Arthrobacter > Arthrobacter melezitosi. Next base: position 50,569 of record NZ_JBTNDJ010000014.1, on the reverse strand, counting down.
GTCGTCGACCGGACACACCGGGGCATTGACGAGGGCGTTGATGAGCTTGCTCTTTCCCTGTTTGAATTCACCGACGACGATCACCCGGACGCTCGGATCGAGGAGGCGGCCGCGGGTCGATTCGAGGCGCCGGCGCAGGTCCGCCCGATCGCCTGCCCGGGCCAGTTCGATGCCGTGCTCCACGAGTTGAACCAGTTCGGCCACAGGTGCACCTCCCGACGAAGACGATGAAACGAGACTACAGAGCGGCCCGGCGGGAAGCACGCTTCCGGCCGGGCCGCTCTGTTCTTCTTGAGACAAACCTTGGGGAGGCTCCTAGGAGTCGGCCTCCAGCTCCACGGGGGCCTCGACGGCGGTGACCTCGGTGTCGGTGAGGACGACCGATTCGTCGATCGAGGTGAACTCCGTGTTGATGTCGTCGACGACGACGTCGGTGGAGGTCTGGTTGAAGGAGTCGTCGAACTCCGCGTCGACCTCGACCGACTTGTCGGTGGTGAAGGAGTCGTCGATGACGACCTCGGTCTCGGTCGTGGTCGTGGTCTCGGTCGTGGTCGTGGTCTCGGTCGTGGTCTCGTTGTACGAATCCTCGATTTCAACCTCGTTGAACGAGTCGTCGATGTCGACGTCCAGGTCGGTGTTGACCGTGTTGTCGGTGACGGACTTGTCGACCTCGTTGAAGGACTCGTCGATGTCGACGTTGGTCGACCCGTCGTTGTACGAGTCCCTCACCGTCGTCTCCGAGGAATCCGAGTTGTCATTGAACGAGTCCTCGAGGTCGACGTCCAGATCGACATCGGTGTTGTAGGAGTCGTTGACCGAGTGGTCCTCGGACCTGTCCTCGTTGTAGGAGTCGTCGATGTCGTTGTCCTCGTTGTAGGAATCCTCGTTGTAGGAGTCCTCGATCTCGACGTCGACGTCGGTGTTGCCGATTCCGATGTGCGCGTCGTCCCCGGCGCGCACCGTCGTGGAGTTGTCGGTTGATTCGTCGACCGAGTTGTCGACCTCGACGTCGCCTTCGGCGGCGATGGCGTCATCACCCGAGGCAACGATGGCGTCGTTGTCGAAGAACTGCGAGACGTCGCCGTCGGCCCAGATGTTCTGGTTCACCGACTGGTCGGTGATCGTGTCCCGGTCGTCGATGGTGGAGGTGTAGGAGTAGTTGTTCATCACGTGGGTCAGCGTCTGGACCGCGTGGGCGTGGTCGTTGTAGTCGTCGTCACCGCGGTCGTCATCATCGTCGTGGTCGCGGTCATCGTCGCGGTCGCGACCGTGGTCGTGGTCGCGGTCATCGTCATCGTCATCGTCATCGTCATCGTGGCTGTGCCCGTGGCCGCTGCCGGGTGCCACGATCGGGCCGACGTTGACCGAACCGGCATCGCCGCTCATGGGCGCCTCGATGGAGGAGGAGTTGCCGCCGGTGTCATACTCGCGGTCGAAGGAGGAGCTGACCTCGACGGGGGCGTAGTCGAGCAGGACCGGAATCACGGCGTCGACGTCCTCCATGCAGACTCCGGCAAGCCCTGCGTCGGCGAGGGCCCCTTCCGGGTCCGCCTTGAACGCCGCCGCCGCCTCGGGATCCTTGAACAGGCTCATCAGGAATTCGAGAAGGGTCGTTGCGAGTGTGGGCATTTTGTTTCCCCCGTATCGGTCAGTGATTGGTGTGGGCTCGGTGGTTGACCTGTGAGCGCCGATGCTGAAACGCCTGAATCCAACCTAGGACCGCGGCCGGCCGCCGCCATCGGGGATCCCTCCCCTGCCGCGGACCGGCCGACCAGGGGTTTCGGCGCCCCGGGGATGGAGGGGCAGGGGGTTTCCGGGCACCCGGGGGCCGGAGGAGGGGGACGCGTCCTGCACCGGGAGGGGCTATGGGCCGGCCCGGGACCCTAAGGAGGGCGCCGGGGGCCCCTCCCTACGACCCCTCGCCCTCCTCGGCGCGGACCAGGGCGATGCGCAGCCGGTCGAGCAGTTCGGCACGGGTGGTGACGCCAAGACGGCGCCGGATGCGTGCGATATGGTGCTCGGCGGTACGCGGAGAGATGAAGATCGCCTGGCCGATCTCCCGGTAGGTCCGGCCCTCGAGCACCAGCTGCGCTACCTCGCGCTCACGGGCGCTGAGCCCTGACTCATCGGACACCGCACCGGCACGGAGGCGCGGTTCCGGGGCCGCGGTGCCGGCCGCCGCGCGGGGGGATTGCGTCCCGGCCGTCGCGAAGGGAACCGGGTGCAGGTCCCGGGCGCACGCCATGAGGCGGGCCATGTCCTTCCGGTCATCGGCGCGGGCGGCGGCCTGGCCCGCGAGCCGCGAGCCGTCCCAGGTGAAACCCGCTGCCGCCAGGGCGCGTGCAGCACCCTCCACGACGGAGACCTCGAACCGGCCGGCCAGCACCGAGATCCACGCCCTGCCCGCGGCGGCGAGCACCGCAGCCAGGGGATACCCCTGGGCGTTGCGGACAAGGGCCGCCGCATGCGGGGCAAGGTCCTGGGGCCGTTCCGCCAGGAGCGCTGCCTGGACGGCGGCCCAGTGCAGCGGGACCGACCAGAGCGGCGGGTGGCCCAGCCGTTCCAGCAGCGACCACGCCTCGGCGAGCTGCACCTCGAGCCTTTCCGCGTCGCGCAGCCGGGCACCGGCCACGAGGAGCTCGCCGAGGGGCAGGAGGAGGTAGAGGTCGATCGACACGCGCAGGATGCCCTCCCGGGCGCGCTGCCAGGCTGCCACGAGGGCCGGAACATCCCCGGTCCTCCTCGCCAGCGCCACCTCGAGCGCCGTGAGGAAGAACCCGTCCCGGGGCGCCAGCGTACCGGGGCCGGAGACTGCCTCGGCGGCGTACAACCGGGCCTCACCGGGCTTGTCCTGCTGCAGCGCGGTCCAGGCCCGCAGCAGCGTCAGGCGTGGCCGCGCCGCAGGTCCTCCCTGCCCACCGGCGAGCGCCGCATCCAGGACGGATTGGGCGAGGTCAAGCTCGCCGCTGCTCAGGGCCGCCAGCGCGGCCAGGGCGGCCGGCAGGTCGGGCAGGGGAACGCTCTGGCCGGAGGCTGTCATCATGTCGGAGGCCCGGACGAGTCCGGGAAGGGCCTGCGCCGGGGAGGGTCCGAGCGAGTCAAGGACGGCGCGCCCCATCAGGGCGGTGGACACCGCGCGCAGCGTCGGGGAGCCGCCCGGCGCCGTCCCCTCCAGCATTCCGTCCGCCCCCTCCCGGTCCCCGCTGCCGATCATCGTGACGGCGGCAAGGGCGGCGGAACTTCCGGCCCGGCCCTCCCCCAGCCACCGGTACACCTCGGCGCCGCGGGAGAGCATTCCGCGTTGGGCCCAGACCGAGGCGGCGACATCGGCGGCACGGGCCACATCGGGTACCTCCTCCTGGGCAAGCAGTGAGTCGAGGATCCGGCCCGCGCCGTCGAGGTCCCCGGCCGCTGCGGCGGCCTGCGCGCGGCGGGCCGCCGTGGCGAGCCTGTCGGTGCCCGCGGCGGCCGCCTCCTCATACAGAGCCGCCGCGGCCTCCGGCGCGTCCGACAGCGCCGCATCCGCAGCGGCCACGAGCGCCGCGGCCACCCGGGGGTGCCGCAGCCCGTCCCGGGCCAGCCCGCGCGCGACGTCCCCGCCCAGCACGCCGTCCCGGGTCAACACGTCAACGAGGAAGTGCTGAAGTTCCAGGATGCGGTAGTCGGGAGTGGCCGCGAGCAGGGCCCGGCGGATCAGTGGGACGAGCCGTCCATCGGGAAGCAGCAGCCCGCCGGCCCGGCCCTTGGCGAGCAGGGCATCGATCGGGGTTCCCGATCCCTCGAGCCCGGGCGGCACCTGCCGCGGTGGGGCAAAGCCGACGGCCATCGCGAGGAGCAGCTCGCGCAGCGCGGTCTCGACGCCGTCGAGCTCGTAGCCGAGCTGGTCCATGACGCCGCGGGGCACCTCCGGCACGGTGTCCGTTCCGCGGCCCTGCTGCTGCAGGCCCGCGGTGACGCGCTGCACCAGCCACGGCATCCCGCCGGTGAGTTCGGCCACCAGTTCAAGGGTTGCCGGCGGAACCGGTTCGCCCAGGGCGGCCCCCAGGTAGCGGGCGAGGTCATCGCTGCCAAGCGGCCCCAGCACCACGGGCGGATGGTGCTGTTCAAGGACGGCGGCGAGGCGCTCGAGCCCGGATGTCCGGGGCCAGGTGCGGTAGGAAACGATCACATGGTCGGCGCGGTCCTCGATGATCGAGGAGATTCGAGCCAGCGCCGCGTCGTCGAGGAGATGCGCGTCGTCGATGATGACCGCCCGCCGGGTGCCCCGGAGGGGAGGTCCAAGGGCCGCCGGACCGCGGACGACGCCGACCCCGGCGGCCCGGTAGTGTTCTTCGGCGAGGTCGAGCAGGGCGCTCTTGCCGGTTCCGCCGGCACCCGAGACGCCCGCGACGAGACGCAGGTGCGGATCGGCGGCGGACCGGTCCGCGGCGCCGAGGAAGGACGCGGCCACCGTCTCCCGCAGCGGACATGTCAATGAGACCCCCAGACTTCCTGCCTGCACCGCCGGTCAGCCTTCCGGTGCCGGCGGCGGGACGACCGGGGCCCCCGGATCCGAGCTGGGGACCGGTTGGGAAGACTCGGTGGGCCCCGGACCGCCCGGCTGCGTCGACGGATCCGGAGCAGGCGGCGCCGTCGTGGGCTCAGGAGAGCCCGGCGGCGGGGTGGTGGGATCCGGGGACGTCGGCGGCGGGGTCGTGGGATCGGGCGACGTCGGATCGGGAGAGGTCGGCGGCGGAGCCGTCGGAGCAGGAACGGTGGGATCCGGGGACGTCGGCGGCGGAGCCGTCGGACCGGGAGCCGTCGGATCCGGGGACGTCGGCGGCGGAGCCGTCGGACCGGGAACCGTCGGAGCAGGAACGGTGGGATCGGGCGAGGCCGGTGGCGGAGTCGTCGGACCGGGAGACGGCTCAGGAGAGCTTGGTGCTGCGCCGGGGGTCGGGTCGGGAGTTCCGGAAGGCGCCCCCAACCCTGCGTCTCCGATTTCCACCGAGTCCCCGGTTGCCGTCCGGCGGTCCTTCGTTTCCTGCCGGGCCTCGGCGCCGGCACGGTCCCCGCCCGCCGGGTCCAGCGCTGCGATGCCCTGCGGTACGCCCTCGGTGGTGGCCGGTGGGGTCGGGTTCGTCAGCTCGGAGAACCAGCTGGTGCCCGGGGTGCCCCTCCCCGCGTTCCCGGCCGTCGCTTCCCCGGTCGACGGCGTCGGCGTGCCGGTGCTCGAATCGGCCTCCGCGGCGGCGCTCAGCCCCCCGAAGAAGCGCGGGCTCTGGGCCGCCGTCGCCGTGAGCCCCGTGAGCAGCGCGGCGGACACGGCCACCGCACCGACCCGCAGTCCGGTGCGCGACCGGGCCCGGCCCGCGCCGGTCCCGGCGAGTGCCGGCGGCGCCCCGGAAGCCAGGGCGGGCCGGGGAGGTGCCCCGGGCACTCCGGCGGGCACGGTGGCGGGGTCCTCGGCCGGGTCCTCCTCCACGAGCCCGGCAGCGGCGAACGCGGCACCGAGGGCGATCGACGCCTTGGGGTCGGCGTCGATGGCGATGGGTCGGTCGAATTCCTCGGAGAGCAGTTCGGCGACGAGGGGAATCCTGGAGGAACCGCCGATCAGCAGGATGGCGTCGAGGTCCCCCGGCGCCACCCCCGCGTCCTCGAGCACCCCGGCGAGCACCTCGACGGTCTCCCGCACCGGCTCCTCGATCATCGATTCGAACTCGGAGCGGACCAGCCGCACCGAGCTGTGCGCAGAGGGCAGCAGCACCGGGATCGTCGCCTCGGAGTCCGCGGAGAGGGCTTCCTTCGCCTCGGTGCACTCGCGGCGGACCCGCGCGAGGGCCAGCAGGACGTCGGGGTCGGACGGATCAAGCCCGGCGAAGGGGGTGCCCGCGCCGGCAGCTACATGCGCGAACACGGCCTGGTCGAAATCGGCCCCACCGAGCCGTTCGATGCCGCCGGGACGCCCAAGCACCGTGAAGGTATCGGTGTCGTTCTTCCGCAGCACCGCGGCGTCGAAGGTTCCGCCGCCGAGGTCGTAGACGGCGACCGTCCTTCCCGGTTCGATCCGCTCCTGGGAGGCATAGTGGAGGGCGGCGGCCTCCGGTTCGCTCAGGAGCATTGCATCGGCCAGCCCCACCCGGGCCAGTGCGCCCCGGATCAGGCCCGTCTTGTAGGTGCCCCAACCCGCGGGATGGGAAAGGGTGACAGCGACCGGGGGTTCGCCCTCGCGCTCCTGGGCACGGTCCACGGCCCAGCGCGCCAGGATGGCGAACAGGTCTTCCGCGGAAACCCCCACCCCGTCGATCACGAAGGGAACGGAGTCGCCGACCCGGCGCTTGAATTCACGCACCATGCGCTCGGGGCACTCCAGCCCGCGCCGTTCCGCGGCCTCCCCGACGAGCATCTGTCCATCCTCGCCGAGGAAGATGACGGTCGGCACCGGCCCCCCGCGCAGCCCCAGGCCGAGGGTCGATGGCGTCGCTACCGAGTCGCCGCCGAGTCGGGTGATTGCGGCTGCCGTGAAACTCGTTCCGATATCAACGCCAAGGACATACGGCATACGAAGTTCCTAAACAATGAGCGCATTCGGTCGCGACGGGCTTGTTTCAAGCTAACACCGGGCTTCCACAGCCGACGACGGAAATTCCGCGTAACCGCTACTCATATTTAGGCGCGGACTACTCGCCCAGGACCTCCGCTGCGAGCACCCACTGCTCCTCAAGGCCCTCGGTTTCCGCCTGGAGCGCACTGAGCTTCACGTTCAGCTCCGCGAGGTACCCGAAGTCCGCGTCCGGCTTCGAACCGGCCTCGTCCATCTGCTGGTGCAGCTTGCCCTTCTGCGCATCCAGTTTGGTGATCTGCCGCTCGATCCGGGCCAGGTCCTTGCGGGCCTGGCGCAGCTCGGCCTCGGAGGATCCGCCTGCGGTGCCGCCGTCCTTCGACACGGCGGGGGACGCCGAGGACCCGGTCACCCGGAGCGAGGGCGCGGCCCGCCTCAGTTCGAGGTACTGGTCGACGCCCCCGGGAAGGTCGCGCAGCCGCCCGTCGCCGAGCAGTGCCATCTGGGTGTCGGTGACCCTCTCGAGCAGGTACCGGTCGTGGGAGACCACGACGAGCGTGCCCGGCCAGCCGTCGAGGACGTCCTCGATGGCCGAGAGGGTATCGGTGTCCAGGTCGTTCGTCGGTTCGTCGAGCATCAGGACGTTCGGTTCCCCCACGAGCAGGCGCAGCAGTTGGAGCCGCCGGCGCTCCCCGCCGGAGAGCTCGCTGACGCGGGTCCACTGCTTCTCGTTGGTGAAGCCGAGCTGCTCGACGAGCTGGCTGGCCGAGACCTCCTTGCCGCCGACGCTGAACACACGCTTTTCGGCTTCGATGACTTCGATGACGCGGCTGTCACCCAGTTCGTCGAGTTCGCGGACCTCCTGGGACAGCACGGCGGTCTGCACGGTCTTGCCCCGCTTGAGCCGTCCGTTGGTCGGCGGGACCTCGCCGTTGAGCATGCGCAGCAGGGTCGTCTTGCCCGAGCCGTTGACGCCGACCAGGCCCAGGCGCTGTCCGGGGGCGAGGCGCAGCGTCACGTTGGAGAAGAGCCGGCGCTCCTGCCCGCCGGCGTCGATGGTGAGGCTGATGTCCTCGAGGTCGAGCACGTCCCGTCCAAGGCGGGACATCGCCATCTTGTTGAGGGCGAGCGTGTCACGGGGCTCCGGAACGTCGGCGATGAGCTCGTTCGCCGCCTCGATGCGGAACTTGGGCTTGGCGGTGCGGGCGGGAGCGCCCCGGCGCAGCCAGGCGAGTTCCTTCTTGACCAGCTGGACCCGCTTGCTTTCGATGACGGCGTTCATGCGGTCCCGCTCGGCGCGGGCGAGCACGTAGGCGGCGTAGCCGCCGTCGAAGCCGTCGACGATGGCGTCGTGGACCTCCCAGGTGCGGGTGCTGATCTCGTCGAGGAACCAGCGGTCGTGGGTGACGACCAGGAGCCCGCCCTCGGTGGGGCGCCAGCGCTGCTTGAGGTGCCCGGCCAGCCAGGCGACGCCCTCGACGTCGAGGTGGTTGGTGGGCTCGTCGAGCATGATGACGTCGTGGTCGCCGATCAGCAGTTTCGCCAGCGCCACCCGGCGCTTCTGCCCGCCGGAGAGCGAGGAGACGGGCGCGTGCCAGTCCACTTCGGAGACCAGCCCGCCCATCACGTCGCGGATCTTGGGGCTTGAGGCCCATTCGTGGTCGTCCTGGGTTCCGACGATCGCCTCGCCCACGGAGAGTGAGCCATCGAGCACGTCGGTCTGGTCGAGGTAGCCGACGCTGACGTCGCGCCGGCGGGTGACGCGCCCGGAGTCGGGCGTGGTGCGCTGGGCGAGCAGGCGCATGAGCGTTGACTTGCCGTCGCCGTTGCGCCCCACCATGCCGATGCGGTCGCCGTCCTCAAGCCCGAGGGACACCCCGTCGAGGATGGTGCGGGTAACGAAGGCGACGCTGAGGTTTTCAGCGCCGAGAAGGTGTGCCAATGCGAACTGCTTTCAGTAAGGGTTGTCGACCGGCGGACCTCAGCCGATGGTGTCGGTGGCGATCCGCGCGCCGTGCGCCGGACCGTGGACCGCGGTGGCGGTCATGCCCTCGGCCTCGAGCCGGGACTCAAGGTCCGCGGCGTGCGCGGCGCTGCCGGCCAGGAACGCGACGGTCGGTCCGGAGCCGGAGACGATCCCCGCCAGCGCCCCGGCCTTGGATCCTGCCTCAAGGATATCCCCCAGGCCCGGTGCGAGCTCCAACGCCGGCTCCTGGAGGTCGTTGGAGAGCAGCGGGGCCAGGGCGGAGGCGTTCCCGGCGCGCATAGCGCCGAGGATCGCCGGATCGATCTCGGGCTGCAGCGGGGCGTCCGCACCGGTGCGCAGCCGGATCTCGTCGAGCAGCCGGTACACCTGCGGGGTGGACAGGCCGTAGTCCGCCGGCACCAGCACCCAGTGCAGCGGTGTCTTGGAGATCGCTGGTGTCAGCTGCTCCCCAACGCCGAGGCCGACGGCGGTGCCGCCGAGCAGTGCGAAGGGCACGTCGGCGCCGAGGCCGACGGCGATCTTGGCCAGTTCGTCGCGGGAGAAGCCGCTGCCCCACAGGGCGTCGCAGGCGAGCAGCGCGGCGGCGGCGTCGGCGGATCCGCCGCCCATCCCGCCGGAGACGGGGACGCGCTTGGTGATGTCGAGGTGCACCCCGCCCGAGGCCGGGCTTACCTCGGCGAGCAGGTGCGCGGCGCGCACCGCAAGGTTCGTCGCATCGAGCGGAACGGCGCCGGGGGGCAGGTTCAGCGTGCCCTGGCCGTTGACGCTCACGGTGACGCCGTCGCCGTCGACCCGGGTTGCCGTCACCTCCTCATAGAGGGAGACGGCAAGGAACACGCTGGCGATTCCGTGGTAGCCGTCCTCGCGGGGAGGACCCACCCGCAGGGAGACGTTGATTTTGCCGGGGGCCCGGACCCGGACCCTGCGCTGGCCACCTGGCACCTGTCCAGCTCGTACCGACTCCATAACCTCCAACTTAGATCACCGGCTTCCGTGCTGAAAATCGCGGGCTCAGGTGGCCGGGGCCTTCCCCTCGGCGATCCGGGCGAAGGCGGCGACGTCGAGCACCTCGCCGCGCGCCGTCGGGTCGACGCCGGCCCGCACCAGGGCCTGCTCCGCAAGGCCGGGGCTGCCGGCCCAGCCCGAGAGGGCTGCGCGCAGGGTCTTGCGGCGCTGCGCGAAGGCGGCGTCGATGACGGCGAAGACCTCCTCGCGGGACGCCGTCGTGGCGGGCGGGTCATGCCGGGTGAAGCGAACGAGCCCCGAGGCGATCTTGGGGGCCGGCCAGAAGACGTTCATGCCGATCACTCCGGCCTTGGTCATGCGCGCGTACCAGGCGGCCTTGACCGAGGGGACCCCGTAGACCTTGGATCCGGGGCCGGCGGCGAGCCGGTCGGCCACCTCGTCCTGCACCATCACCAGGCCCGAGCGCAGCGAGGGGAACCGGGCGAGCAGGTTCAGCACCACGGGCACCGCGACGTTGTAGGGGAGGTTGGCAACGAGGGCCGTGGGCGGGTGCGGCAGGTCGGTGACGCGCAGCGCGTCCGCCAGGACCACGTCGAGCGCCTCCGCCCGGTCCGGGCGCCACTGGAGGGCGGTGGACGGGAGCCGTCCTGCGAGGACCGGGTCGATCTCGACGGCGACGACGCGTTCGGCGGCGTCGAGCAGGCCGAGGGTGAGCGAGCCAAGTCCGGGGCCCACCTCGAGCACGGTCTCGCCCTCGCCCAACTGGGCCGCGGCGACGATCCTGCGGATCGTGTTGCCGTCGATCACGAAATTCTGGCCGAGCGTCTTGGTGGGCCGGATGTCGAGTTCCGCCGCCAGCCGCCGGATGTCGGCGGCACCGAGCAGGGGTGCTGGAGGCGGCGAGGTTGGGGGCGAAGTCACCTAGTTATGGTAGCCCGGGCGGTGCCGGCGCCCCGACGGACCGTCCACGGCGCCGCGGGCCCGGCCGCCCGGCCCCGTGCGTGGTGGCCGGCGCAGGAGCCCGCTCAGGTGCGCTTTTCGGGCCGCGGAGTGTTGGCGGCTGCTGCCTCCTCGAAGGAGCCGCGGGGCCGCTCGAGACCCCGCAGGCCCACCGTGTCCCGGCCGAGCCACAGGTTGTGCCACCAGCCCCACAGCACGCGCCACTTGCGCTCCCAGGTGGGGATGGCCAGCACGTGGTAGCCGCGGTGCATGACCCAGGCCGGGAATCCCTTGATGACGATGGGCCCGGACTGGAAGACTCCCGTGCCAAGGCCCAGGGTCGCCACGGCGCCGAGGTCCTTGTGCAGGTAGGGGACGGGTTCTTCACCGCGGAGGGTGGCCGCGATGTTCCGGGCCAGGAGTTTGCCCTGCCGGACGGCGTGCTGGGCATTCGGCACGGTGTAGCCCCCGATGCCTCCGCCGGAAAGGTCCGGAATTCCGGCATCGTCCCCGGCCGCCCACGCGCCGGGCACGGGCCCGTCCTCGCCGCCGACCCGCAGGTCCGCCCGGGTCATGATCCGGCCCCGCTCATCGATGGGCAGGTCGGTGTGGCGGGTGATCACCGGGTTGGCCACCACCCCTGCCGTCCAGACCAGGAGGTCGGTTTCGAAGCGCTCCCCGGTGGAGAGGGTGACGACGCCGTTCTCCGCGGAACTGACCTGGGTGTTGAAATGGATGAAGGCCTGGCGCCGGGCCAGGCGCCGTTCGACCCACTTGCTCGTGGCGAGGGATACCTCCGGCAGGATGCGCCCGGTGGCCTCGATCAGGTGGAACCGGGTGTCCGCCAGGGTCAGTTCCGGATACTTCCGCAGCAGGGACGTTGCCAGGGAACGCAGCTCGGCGAAACCCTCGATGCCGGCGTATCCCCCACCGACCCACACCACGGTCAGCAGCCGGTCACGTTCGGGGCCGGGGGGCAGCGCGGCGGCCTTGTCGAAATTGAGCAGGAGCCGGTCCCGGATCCAGACGGCTTCCTCGACGTTCTTCAGCCCGATCGCCTGCTCGGCCACGCCCGGGATGGGGAAGGTTCGGCTCACGGCTCCGGCCGTGGCCACGGCGATGTCGTAGGTGAGTTCCCTTTCCTGGCCGTCCGCGAAGCGGATTGTCGCCTTCCTCTCCGCATGGTTGAGGAAGACCACCTTTCCGGTGACGGTGCGCGTCCGGCGCAGGTGCCGCCGGTGGGACACCACGACGTGCCGGGCCTCGATCGAGCCGGCCAGGACCTCGGGCAGGAACGGTTGGTAGGTCATGTACGGCAGGGGATCCACAAGGGTCACCTCGGCCTCACCGGGGCGGAGGATCTTTTCCAGCTTCCAGGCCGTGTAGAAGCCGGCGTAGCCGCCTCCGACAATCAATATTTTGGGCATCCCGCTGCGCCTCCATCGATAGGTCTGTTCCGGTTTCAGGGTCTGCGGGTGCGGATCCTGTTCGTCGCTCCGCACCCGTATAAACGGGTTTCGTGCCCGGCTCCCCCTGCCGTGGGAAGGGGGAGGGAACCGCAGGACGACGGGGACGGCCGTGGGCGGAACGCCGGGGCCTTCAGGGCAGGGATCGATGCCGCCGGCGCGGGCGGGAGGCCCCTGTTCCGCAGCGCGTCGGAGGGGAGGTGGGGTGGATCAGACGGTCTCATGGCACATCCTCCGGGTGCCATCATATTCCGCACTCCCCGGGAGGTCCCCAAGGTGACGCAATTTGTCACTCCCCGATGGGGAGGGGTCCCGGCAGCGGGTTATCCTCAGCGCAGCCCGAGCCTCGAGGCGCAGGAGGGCCAGTGGCCCCATCCGCCGTTGCCCTTGAGTACCTCGGCCGTGGCAATCTGCTCGGCCGGGGTCGCAAGGTGCGGCAGCGGGGCGTATTTGCCGCCGCCGGCGCCCAGCCAGCTCGGGCGGCTGAACTGCAGCCCGCCGTAGTAGCCGTTGCCGGAGTTGATCGACCAGTTTCCGCCGGACTCGCATTCGGCCAGCGCCGCCCAGACGTTCCCCTGCGGAGCAGGGCCGGCGGCGGGCTTTTCCACCCCGGGCTCCTCCGGTTCCACCGGGTCGGGCCCGGCGGCGGCACGCGTTCCGACGGCGGTCCGCTCCTCGACCGGTTCCCGGGTGACGGTCTGGCTGATCAGCCGGCGCGAGGTCTCCCTGCCGTCCTCGAGGCGGACCGCGTAGACGCTTATCCGTTCCCCATCGACGCCCCTGACCCTGAGCTTCCGCTCGCCGCGGGGAAGGTTCGGGTCCTCGGTCTCGACGCGCGGGAAGGGGATCGGCTCGGCCGTGCGGGCTTCCTTGCTGGTGACGCGGGTGATCTTCACGCCCAGTCCGTCGATCACCGCGGTGGAGACCGGGACGGAGATGCGGTCCTCGGCGCCGAGGACGATCTTCGCCTCCGCGAGCAGTTCGGGAAGCCAGACGGTCGAGGTGGTGTGCACCGAGGTGGTCCCGCCCACGGTGAGCGTCACCTGCTTCGGGGTCCGGATGGTGATGGCGGAATCCACGGTGCGCAGTTCGGCCGCCAGGGGCAGCGATACCGTCGAGGTGCGGGCCAGGCCCAGCTCGTCGAGCAGGTCCGCGACGGTCGCCGCGGACGTCGGGTGCGCTGCGCGCACCCCGTCGAGGATCAGGTCGACCTCCTGCGCCCTGCGCACCCGGATCGCGGCCCCGTCGGGAACCTCAGCCGTGCGGGCGGGGATGACGGCGTCGTGCGGGCCGAGCGGGACGTTGGCCTTGGCGAGGATCTCCTCCACCGTGCCCCCGTAGGTCTGCACCGTGGAGGTGCGGCCCTCGACGGTGAGCTCGACCTGCTTGCCGTTGCCGACGAAGGCGACGAGCCCCGAGACGAGGCTCATCATCACCACCGTCTGCCCGGTCCGCTTCAGCCAGCGCCTGCGCCTGCGCACCCTTTTCCCCACCGTGTCCCCCATGTACGAAGTCTCCGGGCACGGGGAATCGCAGCGGGCAGCCGCGGCCCGCAGGGCACGGCGGCCACCGGGGCGCGGAAGCGGTCCCGGAGCTGCTGGAGTTGCCGGCGGACGGGGCGGCGCGCTTTTGCGTGCCGGTACCGCCGCCCGGAGGCAGTGCTAGTCCGAATGCCTTCCCCGACCCCGGCTAACAGGAGCTAACCGTAACCGCGCCGTGACCTTAACTCCAAACCCTCGCGTCCCACAGGTCACACCGAAGGGGACGGGAGGCAGGGGTTGAGCGCTGCGGGGCCGGCGCCTGCGGGTCCCCGCAGGGCCGCCCGCACCCGGCGGGACCCCGCCACCGGGCGGGGGCACCGGTCAGTCCCAGGAACCGTAGACGGCGGTCGTGTTCGCGAAGATGCGCCCGCACAGCTCCTCAAGGTCCGCGCCGAGCACCTCCGCCATGGCGCGCACCGTGTACGGCACCACGTAGGAGGCATTCGGCTGGCCCCGGTAGGGGTGCGGGGTCAGGAACGGGGCGTCCGTTTCGGCGAGGATCAGCGAGGGCTCGGCGATGGCCAGGGCCTCCCGGAGGTTGCCGGCGTTCTTGAACGTGACGGTGCCGGCGAAGGACATGTACCAGCCGTTTTCGTTGCAGATCCGGGCCAGGGCCGCATCCCCCGAGAAGCAGTGGAGCACCACGCGCTCCGGCGCTCCCTCCTCCCGCACGGTGGCCACGACGTCGTCGTGGGCGTCCCGGTCGTGGATCTGCAGGGCCAGGTCGAGCCGCTTGGCGATGTCGAGGTGGCGCCGGAAGGAGTAGCGCTGCCGTTCAATGCCCTCCTGGGGGGTGCGGAAGTAGTCGAGGCCCGTCTCGCCGATCGCCCGGATGCGCGGATGGGCGGCGAGCTGCTCGATCTCCTCGAGCGCCTCCTCGAGCGAGCCCTCCGCGGCGAGTTTCGGGGCGTCGTTGGGGTGCAGCGCCACGGCCCCGAGGACGCGCGGATCGGCGTCCACGGCCTTCACCGTGAAGCGGGAGGACTCGAGGTCCGACCCCACCTGGACCACGCCCGCCACCCCGGCGGCCTCCGCCGCATCGAGGGCGGCCCGCAGGCTGACCTCCACGAGCCCGTCCCGGAAGTCGAGGTGCGTGTGGTTGTCGATGACCGGGGACGGCAGCGGTTCGGGCAGCGGGGGGTAGTCGAGTTTCCGCCGCTGGCCGCCATCGCCCTCCGGCTTCCTTGCCCGAACCGGACCCGGACCGGACCCGGGGCCGCCCGGGCCGGCGGGCTCCTCCGGAGTGCCGGCTGCCCGGTAGGGCCCCGGGATGGAACCTGCTGCGTACGCGGAATTGTTGACCATTTCCCCAGCCTATCCAGCGCGGGAACTTTCCACCCGCACCGGAGGTTGACCTAGTAATCTAGGTATCTAGTCAGCCGGAGCACACCGCCAGTGGCGGCAGCCGAGGTCACCGCCTGCGTGTCGTGTTCCCCGGCCGCCCTCCGCCGGACCCCGACCCGTAGCTGCCGAAGCGCGGAAGGCATTCATGGACGTCCACAACACGACCGTCGAGGATTCCCACCTGCCGGGACCGGCGGGGCAGGCCCCGGCGGTGGAGTCCTTTGCCGCTGTGGCCTCGGAAATCCTCGAATCGATCAACACGGTGATCGATGGAAAGCCGGATGCGGCCCGGCTGGCCCTGACGGTGCTGCTGGCCCAGGGGCACCTCCTGCTCGAGGATGTGCCCGGGGTGGGCAAGACGATGCTGGCGAAGACCCTGGCGCGCACCATCGACTGCACGGTCAACCGCATCCAGTTCACCCCGGACCTGCTGCCCTCGGACGTCACCGGTGTCTCGATCTACAACCAGGATGCCCGCCGCTTCGAGTTCCGGCCCGGACCGGTGTTCGCGAACATCGTGATCGGTGACGAGATCAACCGGGCCTCGGCGAAGACCCAGTCGGCGCTGCTCGAATGCATGGAGGAACACCAGGTCACCGTCGATGGGCGCACCCACGCCCTGGGTGATCCCTTCATGGTCGTCGCCACCCAGAACCCGATCGAGATGGAGGGCACCTACCCCCTGCCGGAGGCCCAGCGGGACCGCTTCATGGCGAGGATCTCCATGGGCTACCCGGACGCCGGCTCCGAGATCGAGATGCTCGAGACCCACCAGTCCCTGTCTCCGCTGGCCGGGATCCGCCCGTCCACGACGGCCGCCGGGATCGCCGCGATGATGGCCCAGGTGCGCACCGTCTACGTCTCTCCGGCGGTGAAGGAGTACACGGTGGCCCTGGGGGCTGCCACCCGCACGCACCAGCGGCTGCGGCTGGGGGCAAGCCCGCGGGCGCTGCTGCAGCTGCTCCGCGCGGCCAAGGCCGCGGCGGCCCTCGAGGGACGGGACTTCGTGCTCCCCGACGACATCACCGCCATGGCCGGACCGGTCCTCGCCCACCGCCTGATGCTCGACCGGAGGGCGGCGAGCGCCGGCGAAACCGCGTCCTCGGTCGTCGAAAACGTGCTGGCAAAGGTACCGGTTCCGCGTGACGCGCGCGGGACCGGAGTCCGAAGCCGCTGACGGAACCGGCCCGCCATGGCACTGCTCGACCGGTTCCCCTCGAACGTCCTGACCCAGCGCGGGTGGGGATTCGTGATCGCGGCCGGCGCGGCACTGCTCGCCGCGCAGGTCCTCGGCCGCCGCGACCTCCTCTACGTCGGGGTGTTCCTGGCCTGCCTCCCGGCGCTGTCGGTGCTGATGCTGCGGCTCATCAAGCCGCGGTTCACCATCGAACGCAGCTTCGCCCCCTCCACCATGGAGACGGGCTCGACGACGACCGTCTCCCTCGCGGTGGCCTCCAGCGGCCCGCCCGGTCCGCCGGTGACCATGGAGGAGCATGTGCCGCCGCGCTTCGGGCGGGCCCCGCAGTTCACCTACCCCTCCTCCAATCCGACCCGCACCGGCGTGAGCCTCTACGAATACCGCCTGCGCTCCGCGACCCGCGGCATGTTCAACATCGGTCCGGTCACCGCACAGTTCACCGACCCGTTCGGCCTGGGCACCTCGAGCCACCTGCTGGGCTCCCCGGATCCCCTGGTCGTGACTCCGGCGCCGCTCGACCTGGCCGCCGCCCCGCTGTCGGGTTCGCGCGGCACCGACGGTCCTGCCGCCACGCGCCGCAGGGCGAACCCCAGCGACGACGACGTCATGACGCGCGAGTACCGGCACGGCGATTCGATGCGCCGCGTGCACTGGGCCGCCACCGCCCGGCACAACGAGCTGATGGTGCGGCAGGAGGAATCGGTCACCACCCCGGAGGCAACGCTCCTGATGGACCAGCGGCAGTCGAGCTTCAGCTACGGCTTCAACGCCGTCTTCGGCGCCGAGCCCGGGCACGGCGGTGCCGGATCCACCATCCCGGCCTTCGAATGGGCGGTGACGGCGGCGGTGTCCATCAGCGCCCACCTCCTGGAGCGCAGCTACGCGCTGCGGTTTCTCGACCACCACGGGGCGCCCGCCCTGCTGCGCTCCCCCTCCGCCCCGTTCCCCGGGGACGAGGAATTCGAGGGTCCGGGGGCGCTGGCCGCCATCGCCGAGGGGCTCGCGGCGCTCGGCCCCGCCCACGAGGCCGGCCGGCGCTCCGGGAGCACCGCCGCCGGGGCAGGTCCGGTGCGGCGGCATGCACGGCGGCGCACCGGAAGCAGGGCCGCGGGGCACCCGGTGCCGGCCGCCCGCACCCCGCGGCGGGAGGACGCCGCCCACGACGACGCCGGGCGGGCCTTCGGGGACGACCTCCTCGATAAGCTCGCCTCCAACCGGCATCGGGGTCCGCTGATCGCCGTCGTCGGGCTGCTGACCGCCGAGGAGGCCCGGACCCTCGCCACGGCGTCGGGCTACGGCTCCGCCGCACTCGCCCTGATGGTCGTCGACCGACCGGCCGATGCCGCGGCCCAGGTCGACATCCTGCGCACCGCCGGGTGGCACGCGGCCGCCGCCTCCCCCCGGGCCGACATGCCCGCCGTCTGGGCCGCCCTCGGCCACCCCGCACCCGCCCCGTCCGGGCAGCGCACCCCCACCCACCAGGAAGGTCTCCGGTGACAGCGACGCTGGAACGCCCCGTTGCGGGCCCGCCGGAGGCCTCCCGGGCCGCTCCCCCGCCGGTCCGGCCCGACTATGCCCACTGGGCCGTCTCCGCGGCGGCGGGCACCGGGGTGCTCGCCGCGGCCACCAGCCTCAACGGCGTCATCGAGCCCTGGACCTGGTTCGGACCGGTGTTCAACACCGTGGTGCCCGTCCTGTTCTTCATGTCCGTGACCCGTGCCCTGCGGCTGCCCGGGCTGGTCACGATCCTCGCGGGCCTCCTGGCCCTGGGCGGCTGCCTGACCTCGCGGTTCGTTCCGGACCAGAGCATCCTCGGGGTGATCCCCGGCCCCGGAACCGGCGTGCAGCTGCAGGTCCTGCTGAACCACGCGGAGGACACGGTCACCTCCCAGGCCGCGCCGGTCCTCCCCGGGGACGGCATCTTCCTGGTGACCTGCGCGGCCATCGGGCTGATCGCCATCGCCGTCGACACCCTTGCCACGACCCTGCGGATGCCGGCGGTCAGCGGCGTCGGCCTGCTGGCCCTGATGGTCGTGCCGGCCGTCGTCAAGCCCCTCGGCGTCGGCATGGGACCGTTCCTGGTGACGGTCGCGGCCTACCTCCTGCTCCTGGGCTGCGCGCAGTGGCGCGAAGGCCTCCTGGCCGCCTCCACGGAGCACGGCTCCACCGGCTACCTCGGGCGCGGCCTTGCGGTGGGTGCGGCCGCCATGACCGTGACGATCCTGCTTCCCCTCGCGGTTCCCGGATTCAACAGCGGCGCCTTCCCGCAGGGTGCCCGGCTCGACGTGTGGGGCGGCACCTCGGGACTCAACCCGGCGGTGACCCTCGGCAACGACCTGCGCAATCCCTCCGGCTTCGGCCGCGTCACCTATGCCACGAACTCCCCGGAACCGGTGTACCTGCGGGCCGTGACGCTCGAGGACTTCGCCGGCCAGCGGTGGGAGCCCGAGCAGCGGCGGGACGAACGTGAACCCGGCCTCCAGGGCATGGGCTCCGAATCGGTCCGTTCGGCCGGGGAGTTCGGCGCGACGGCCTTCACCCGGATCAACACGGACAGCTACGCCAGCCCCTGGCTGCTGGCCCCCTATGCCCCGCTGAGCGTCGCCAGCCTCAACGGGCGCTGGACCTGGGACCCGAAGAACCTCAGCATCCTCTCCTTCGACGGCGGAACCGCGGTGCGGCAGGAGTACGAGGTGCTCAGTACTCTGCCCGACCTCACCCAGGCGCGCCTGCGCGCCATCCGGCCGGCGCCGAAGGGCGCGGTCGCGGAGGTCTTCACCGAACTGCCCAGGGACACCCCGGACATCGTCCGGCGCACGACCGAGGAGGTGGCGGGGGAACTGCGCAACCCCTACGACCAGGCGGTCGCGATCCAGAACTTCCTTAGGAGCCGGGACTTCACCTATTCCGTGGACGCCCCGGTCCAGGGCGGCTACGACGGAAGCAGCATGGGCGTGATGGCCCGGTTCCTTGAAACGCGCTCCGGCTACTGCGTTCACTATGCGGGCACCATGGCCGTGATGGCCCGGGCCGCCGGTATCCCGAGCCGCGTCGCCGTCGGATACACCCCGGGCACGACGACGGGCGAGGTCCAGGCCGGCCGGGACGGAATCGAACTGCGCGAGTTCGCTGTCGATTCGCGCAACGCGCACGCCTGGCCCGAGCTGTACTTCAACGGGGTCGGCTGGGTGCGGTTCGAGCCCACCCCCTCGCGCGGTGTCGTCCCGGACTACGCCCAGACGATCACGTCCCCGTTCAGCATCCGCGCCGACGACTACGACAGCCTCAACCCCAGCGCGGCGGACGTCCCGCGGGGCACGCCCGCCGAGGCCGAGGAGGCCGGCGCGTCCGGCGCCGCGGATGCGGCCGCCGCCGGCTCCCGGGCCGCCGCGGCGGGGACCGCGGTGGCCGCCGGGCTCCTCCTCGCGCTGCTGCCGATGCTGATCCGCTCGGCGCGGACGGCGGCGCGGCGCCGGCAGGTGCAGGCCGGCGACGGGCCGGGCACCGCCGCGGCCGCCTGGGCCCAGATGACCGAGATCGCCGGGGACTACGGCCACCCGTCCCTTCCGACGGACACCCCCCGGGCGTTCTCGCAGCGCCTGCGGGCCGGTGCGGGGCTCCACGGGCCCGAGGCGGCCTCCCTCGAGCGGCTGCAGCGGGCCTTCGAACGCGAGGAATACGCCGGGCCGGTCCCCGCTCCGGTTCCCGGTGCGGCGGGAACCCTCACCGACGCCCCGGCGGTGGCCTGGGACGACGTCGCGGTCGTGACCGCGGCCCTTCGGGAACGCAGCAGCCTGCCGGTCCGGCTGCGGGCCCTGTTCCTGCCGCGGTCCCTCCTGCGTCCGGCCCGGTAGGCGTTCACCGCGACGTCGGAACCCGGCCCGGAAGGGACCCGCGGCAGTCCCTTCCCGGCCGGGAGCCGAGGGCTAGGAGGCCATCGGGTCGGCGATGCCGATGTACTGCGTGTAGAGGTACTCCTCGATCCCCTCGGCGCCGCCTTCACGGCCGAGCCCGGACTGCTTGACGCCGCCGAAGGGCGCCGCCGCGTTGGAGATGACACCGGCGTTCAG
This sequence comes from Arthrobacter melezitosi, assembly GCF_054511055.1. Classification (NCBI taxonomy): domain Bacteria; kingdom Bacillati; phylum Actinomycetota; class Actinomycetes; order Micrococcales; family Micrococcaceae; genus Arthrobacter; species Arthrobacter melezitosi. The sequence goes on along the minus strand of NZ_JBTNDJ010000014.1, from coordinate 30,517 downwards.
GCCCATCATCCCGGTATCGAGCCGCTCCCCGAGGCGCAGCCCGCGGTTGAGGTCCCTCGTGAACACGTAGGCCACCAGGCCGTACTCGGTGTCGTTGGCCAGCTCAACGGCCTGGTCCTCGGTGGAGAAGGTGACGATCGGCGCCACCGGACCGAAGATCTCCTCCCGCAGGATCCGCGAGGACCGGTGCACGTCCTTGAGGACCGTGGGCCGGTAGAAGTACCCCGGTCCCTCGACCGGCGTCCCCCCGGTCACCGCGGCGGCGCCGTCGGCGAGGGCGTCCGTCACCAGTTCGTGGACCTTGTCGCGGCTCTTGCCGTCGATCAGCGGGCCGAGCTTCGAGTCATCCTCGGTGCCGCGGGCGGTGCGCATTCCGGCCATCCGCTCCCCCAGCCGGGCGGCGAACTCATCGGCGACCGACTCGTGGACCAGGAAGCGGTTGGCGGCGGTGCAGGCCTCGCCCATGTTCCGCAGCTTCGCCGCCAGCGCGCCCGTGACGGCGGCGTCGAGGTCGGCGTCCTCGAACACGAGGAAGGGCGCGTTGCCGCCGAGCTCCATCGAGGTGCGCAGGACGTTCTTCGACGCCGCGGCCAGCAGGCTGCGCCCCACCGGGGTGGAGCCGGTGAAGGAGAGCTTGCGCAGGCGCGGGTCCTCGATCAGCGGACCGGTCACGGCCTGCGCGGTCGAGGTGTGAACGACGTTGAGCACACCGGCCGGCAGCCCCGCCTCCTCCATCACCTGCGCGAACAGCGACGAGGTCAGCGGCGTGAGGTTCGCCGGCTTGAGCACCATGGTGCACCCGGCCGCCACGGCGGGGGCGATCTTGCGCGTGGCCATGGCCAGCGGGAAGTTCCAGGGGGTGATCAAAAGGCACGGCCCCACGGGCTTCTTGGTGACCAGCAGCCGGGACTTCCCGTCCGGGGCCATGCTGTAGCGGCCGGAGGCGCGCACCGCCTCCTCGGAGAACCAGCGCAGGAACTCGGCGCCGTAGGTGACCTCGCCGCGGGCCTCGGCCAGTGGCTTGCCCATTTCGAGGGTCATCAGCAGCGCGAAGTCCTCGGCGCGCGCGGTGACCAGTTCGAACGCCCGGCGGAGGATCTCGCCGCGCTCGCGCGGGGCGGTCCGCGCCCAGTCGTCCTGGGCGGCGACGGCGGCGTCCAGGGCCGCCGCGCCGTCGGCCGGGGTGGCGTCGGCGATCGTCAGGAGGGTCTTGCCCGTCGCCGGGTCCTCCACGTTGAAGACGGCGCCGGAGGAGGAGTCCCGCCACTGCCCGCCGATCAGCAGTCCGGTGGGGACCCGGGCCAGCAGGTCCTGTTCGCGCTCGACGGTGACGGTCATGAGAAACTCCTCGACGGTAAGGGGCGGTGGAAGCGGCACGGTGGCTGCGGCGGGCGCGGCCCGGATTCCCGCTCACGGTAGCCCCGGGCGGGCACACGTGTCCAGACTGTGGTGCACCACACTTGGCGGCATCCGTTGTTCACCTGCACAACCGCCCGGCCGGGCGGATCAGCGGGAGGCGAGAACGGCGGCGTAGAGTTCGCGCTTGCTGACCCGGGCCTCCTCGGCGACGGCCGCCACCGCCTCCTTGAGGCGCAGCCCGTTGCCGATCAATTCATCGACCGCCGCGACGTGATCCTCGGGGCGGGAGGGAACCGCTGCGGGGGCACCGCCGACGACGACGGCGATCTCGCCCCGGACCTCCCCGTCCTGGGCCCATTCGAGGAGCTCGAGCAGGGATCCGCGCAGGACCTGCTCGTGCACCTTGGTCAGCTCTCGGGCCACCGCGGCCGGCCGGTCGCTGCCGAAGGCCGAGCGCAGCGAGCGCAACATCGCCTCGAGGCGGTGCGGCGCCTCGAAGAAGACCATGGTGCGGCGCTCGGCGGCCAGTTCGGCGAGCCGGGTGGAGCGTTCACCGGCCTTGCGCGGAAGGAAGCCCTCGAAGCAGAACCGGTCGGTGGGCAGTCCCGACAGCGCCAGGGCGGTCAGCACGGCGGAGGGTCCCGGCGCGGCCGTGACGTCGATGCCCTCGGCGACGGCGGCCTCCACGAGGCGGTAGCCGGGATCGGAGACCGACGGCATGCCGGCGTCGGTGACCATCAGGAGGGTCGCGCCGGAGCGGACCTCCTCGAGCAGCTCGGGCGTGCGTGCGGCCTCGTTGTGCTCGTGGTAGCTGACGATCTTCCCGCCCACGGTGACGTCGAGGGCCTGCACCAGCCGGTGCAGCCGGCGCGTGTCCTCGGCGGCGACGACGTCGGCGCTGCCGAGCAGCCCGAGGAGCCGTTCGGTGGCGTCACCCATATTGCCGATCGGGGTGGCGGCCAGCACCACGCGGCCGCGGGTTCCGCCGTCGCCCGCGGTGCCGCGGTAGGCGCTAAAGGCGGGCCGGGCGGCGTCCGGCCCGGCCGCGGGTGCGTCGTCGGGCGCGCCCGCCGGGGTGGGTCCTGCAGGTTTCTTCACCATCCAAGGGTAGCCCCTGCGCCCGGGGCCGGCCCTGCCGCGGACCGGACCCCCGGACGGCTCAGGTGGTGCTGACGTCCTTCGTGGCGTGGTCGTAGCGGAAGGTGACCTCCCCGCCGGGGTGGTGGAGTTCGTGGTCGGACCCGTCCCGGACACCGAAGGCCCCGTAGTTCTCCACCCAGGAGCGGTCGATGGCCACCTTGTAGGCGTACGCCCCGGCCGGCAGGTCGGTGGTGATCTTCCAGACCTTCTCCTCCTGGTCGAACACCATCTGGACCTCATCGACGTGCGGAGCCCAGTCCTCGGCCGCCCCCAGGTGGGAGGCGAAGTTGCCGGCGATGGCGACGGACGCCGGCTGGCCGGTGTCCGGCCGTCCGGTGGCGTCCCGGTCCCCGCCCGGGGCCGCCGCGGCGGCGTCCTCCGCTGCATCGGCCTTGGCGCCCGTGTCCCCGGCGGCCGCCGGCAGGGGCGTGTCCGCCGGAACGGGCGTGCCGCCGGCGAGCGCGGCGGCGAAGGATTCCTCGTCGGGGAACGCCACGGTTGCGCGGAGCCCCTCCTCGGTGATGGTCCAGCCGCTGCGGCCCTTGACCATCCAGCCCGCCTTGACGAGCTTCGCCGAGGCCGTCGTCAGGGTCTTGAATCCCCTGGGCACGCCGCCGCTGAGCAGTTCGCTCTCCCGCTCGTTGAGGGGTACGCGGGCGATGGCCTCGGCCAGCACGGCGGAACCCGGCCCGCCGGGCGCCCCCTGCGCCCGCTCCGCCAGGACATTGAGTACGGCCTTCAGCCGCTGGGTCGTGCCGTCCTGTGCCTTCGTCTTCACAATCGCCCTCCATGGGTTCGTCTCTCCACCCGGCAACACGGAGCCGGTGCCGCATTCCGTCAGTGTCAACGCTAAGTGACGTCCGCGCGATCGGTCCAATAGGTAGGCAGGGGGCTGACTTTCCCGGTCACCGGTTCCCGTCGGGCATCCGCCGCACGGTACCCTTGGCGCATGGGGAACCACCACCACGGACACACCTCCACGCACCGCGGGCCGCTGGCCGCGGCCCTGGGGATCACGGTGGCCGTCTTCGTCCTCCAGGTGGTTGGCGCCGCGCTCACCGGCAGCCTCGCGCTGCTCTTCGACTCGGCCCACGTCTTCACCGACGCCGCGGGCCTCTCGCTCGCCCTGGCGGCGGCCACCCTGGCGCTGCGGCCGGCCACGGCCCGGCGCACCTGGGGCTTCCGGCGCGCGGAGGTCGTGGCGGCCATGGCCCAGGCGGGCCTGCTCCTCGCCGTCGGGCTCTACGTCCTCATCGAGGGCGTGCGTCGCCTGATCGAGCCCACTCCGGTCGCCGGCCCCGAACTGATCGTCTTCGGTGCCGTCGGCCTGGCGGGCAATATCGCCGCGCTGGTGGTGCTGGCGCGCCACCGCTCGGCGAACTTCAACCTCCGTGCCGCCTTCCTCGAGGTGCTCAACGACGCCCTCGGGTCGGTGGCCGTGATCGTCGCCGCCGTCGTGATCACCCTGACCGGTTGGGTGCGCGCCGACGCGCTCGTGGCCCTGCTCATCGGGGCGCTGATCATCCCCCGCACCGTCCGGCTGCTGCGCCAGACCGTCAGCGTCCTGCTCGAATCGACCCCCGCGGGCATCGACCCCGACGCGGTGCGGGCCCACATCGCCAACCTCGCCTTCGTCACCGACGTGCACGACCTGCACATCACCCAGATCGCCACCGGCCTGCCCGTCCTCACCGCCCACGTGGTGGTCGAGGAGGAGTGCTACACCAGCGGCAACGCCCATCAGGTCCTCGACCAGCTGCAGGTGTGCGTCGGGCAGCACTTCGACCTCAGCATCGAGCACAGCACCTTCCAGATCGAACCCGCGAGCCACCGCCTCCACGAGGAGGGCCTCGCCCACTGATCCGCGGGTGGTTGGGGAGGCGCCCCGGTAGCATTGCAGGGTGAGCCACGCCGCCGTCCTTCAGCCCGGGAAGTCCCTGACGGGGACGCCGCGCAGCTGGGTGTCCTCCCCACGGGCGGCCTTCACCGAGCAGTCGCTGCGCGCCCGGCTCCTGGGGGCCTCGGCGCCGGGCGGGCCCGCGGCCTGGCTCGTGCCGGTGGTTCTCGCCGTCCTCGGCGGGGTGCTCCGCTTCGTGCGCCTCGGTGAACCCGGCAGCCTGGTCTTCGACGAGACCTACTACGTCAAGGAAGCCTACTCACTGCTGCTCTCCGGGTACGAACGGGAGTGGCCCGAGGACGCCAACACATCCTTCAACGCCGGCAATCCCACGGTGATCCTGCCGACCGCGGACTACGTGGTCCACCCGCCCCTGGGCAAGTGGATGATCGCCGGGGGCCTGCTGCTCTTCGGGGCGGACAACCCCTTCGGGTGGAGGTTCTCGGCGGCGCTGGTGGGAACCCTGTCGATCCTCCTCCTGGCGTTCGTCGCCGGGCGCCTCTTCGGCTCCACCGCCCTGGGCGGTGCGGCGGGGCTGCTCCTGGCCGTCGACGGGCACCACCTCGTGCACTCGCGCACCTCCCTCCTCGACATTTTCCTGATGTTCTGGCTGCTGCTGGCCTTCGCGGCGCTGCTGCTGGACCGGGAGCAGGGGCGGCGGCGCCTGGCGCACCGCCTGGCGGAGGCGGCCGGCCGGGCCGCGGACATCCATCCCGCCGTCCTGGGATTCGGCCCGTGGCTTGGCCTGCGCCCCTGGCGGATCGCCGCAGGGATCTGCCTGGGCCTCGCGCTCGGCACGAAGTGGTCGGCCCTGCCCTACATCGCCGCGTTCGGCCTCCTCACCGTCGCCTGGGATATGGGTGCCCGCCGCGTTGCCGGTATCCGGCGCTGGGCCGCCGGGACGGTGCTGAAGGACGGCCTCCAGGCGTTCGCCTCGATCGTTCCGCTGGCCGCGCTGACCTACCTCGGCACCTGGGCCGGCTGGCTTGCCTCCGAGGACGCCTACGACCGCCAGTGGGCCGCGACGAACCCGTCCGCCCGGTGGGACTGGGTCCCCCCTGCCCTCCGGTCCCTCGCCGAGTACCACCGCAGCGCCTATTCCTTCCATCAGGGCCTCGGCTCCGACCACCCGTACGAAGCGCACGCCGGGCTGTGGCTGGTGCTCGGCCGCCCCACCTCCTTCTTCTACGAGAAGCCCTCCGGCTGCGGCGCGGAGGCCTGCTCGCAGGCTGTCACGGTGCTGGGCAATCCGCTGATCTGGTGGAGCTCGGCACTCGCCCTGCTCGTCCTCGTGGCGGTCTGGCTCCGCAGCAGGGACTGGCGGGCCGCGGCGATCCTCGTCGGTGCCGCCGCAGGCTACCTGCCGTGGTTCCTGTACCCGGAGCGCACCATGTTCTACTTCTACGCGGTCGCCTTCGAGCCCTTCCTCATCCTCGCCCTTGCCTACTGCCTGGGCCTCGTGCTGGGCAGCCCGGCGGACTCCCCCGCGCGCCGGCGCGCCGGCCTCCTGCTCGTCGGGGCGTTCCTGGCCGCCGCGGTCCTCGTCTCGGCCTACTTCCTGCCCATCTGGACCGCCGACGTCATTCCCTACGAGCAGTGGCGCCACCGGATGTGGTTCCCGCGCTGGATCTGACCCCGGCTCTCCCCGGGAGGCGGCCACCGGCGGATACTGGAAGTGCCGGGCGGGCCGCACCGCGCCCGCACCACCGGCCACGAGGGGTGGGGGTGCGGACATGGGACTCTTTCGGGACAGGACCGACGCCGGACGGCAGCTCGCCGGGCGCCTGGCGGACCTGCCCGGGCCGGTGGTGGTCCTCGGCCTGCCCAGGGGCGGGGTGCCCGTGGCGGCGGAGGTGGCGGCCGCTCTTGGGGCACCGCTCGACATCGTGGTGGTGCGCAAGCTTGGACTCCCCTCCCAACCGGAGCTGGCGATGGGGGCGATCGGCGAAGACGGCACCCGCGTGCTCGAGGAACGCGTGATCCTCCGCGCCCGCGTGTCCGACGACGACCTGCGCGCCGTCGAGGCCCGCGAACGCACCTTCCTCCAGGCCCGCACCGCGCTGCTCCGCGCCGGGCGTGCCCGCACCGACCTCACCGGCCACACCGCCGTCGTGGTCGACGACGGCGTGGCCACCGGGGCGACGGCCCGGGTCGCGTGCGAGGTGGTGCGCGGGCTGGGCGCCGCCCGGGTCGTCCTGGCGGCGCCCGTCGCCCCCGCCGATGCCGCCCTCCGGATCCCCGGGGCCGACGACCACGTCTTCCTGGCCACCCCCTCCCGCTTCCGCTCGGTCGGCGAGCACTACGAGGACTTCACCCCGGTCGAGGAAAGCCAGGTCATCGCCCTCCTGGAGGCCGCTGCGGCCGGCCGGCGGGACTGACTCCCCGCACGCCCTCGCCGCGGCGGACACACGCGCCTTCCCCGCCGCCTGCAGGTGCGTTAACCGCCGTCGGAGGCGTCCGGCACCGGCCCTGAAACGGAAGCGACTTCTTCTTTCCATTGCCTCAGGGAAGTGATAGAACGAAGCCCCTAGGCACAAACCCTCGCCGCTCCGCGCAGCGCTCTGGGCTCCCCGTGGGGAAGGAGTGTCCGTTCCCGCCGCAGCGCACCGCATCTGATTGGAGGAACACCATGGGCATCATCTCATCAGGATTCCGGGGACGCAGGAACAAGGACCAGCCCGGCCTTCCGCCCGGACAGTACCTGACCGACAGCTTCCCGGTCCTCTCCGCCGGCCCGACGCCGAGGGTCGACACCGCGGAGTGGGAATTCCAGATCACCACCGAGAAGGGGCAGAAGCACTCATGGACCTGGGACGAGTTCCAGGACCTGCCCCAGGAGGAAGTCACTGTCGACATCCACTGCGTGACCAGCTGGTCGAAATTCGGCACCCGGTGGAAGGGCGTTCCGCTCGATGCCTTCTTCGAGGATGTCAAGACCTCCTACCCCTACGCCATGTTCTCAAGCTACGGCGGGTACACCACGAACCTTCCGCTGGAGGACTTCCTCAACGGGAAGGCGTGGGTCGTCCACAAGTACGACGGCGGGGAGATCCCTCCGTCCCACGGCGGCCCCGCGCGGCTCCTCGTCCCCCACCTCTACTTCTGGAAGAGCGCCAAATGGGTCCGCGGAGCGCGGATGATGGAGCGCAACGACCCCGGGTTCTGGGAGACCAACGGATACAACCTCCACGGTGACCCCTGGCTTGAGGAGCGCTACTGGTGAGCAGCACCTGGAGAACCGCCGACGTCGTCGCCGCCCGGTTTGAGACTCCCTCGGCGCGCACCCTCGCCCTCCAGTTCCCCGAACCGGTCACCAGCATCGGCGGACAGCATGTCGATATCCGGCTGACGGCCCCGGACGGCTACACCGCCGTGCGGTCGTTTTCGGTGGCGGGCACGCTGCCGCCGAACGGCCTCGAGATCACCGTTGAGGAACTTGAGGACGGCGAGGTTTCGCCGTATCTCGTCCGGGACCTGGAGGTGGGAGGCAACCTCGAGATGCGCGGGCCCGTCGGTGGCTGGTTCGTGTGGCAGCCCACGGACACCGGCCCGGTGCAGCTCATCGGCGGTGGTTCCGGGGTGGTGCCGCTGATGGCCATCGTGCGCTCCCACCGCGCCGCAGCCAGCACCGCGCCGATGCATCTGCTCTACTCGGTGCGCGAGCCGTCGACCGTCTACTACCGCGGGGAACTCGAGAAGCTCGAAGCCGCACCGCAGCCCCTGCCGGTCGAGTACGTCTACACCCGGCGTGCACCCGGCGGTGAGCCCGTGGGACGGCTCACCCCCGCCACGATGGCGCCCCGGATCCTGCCCCCTGCGGCGGACCCGGCGGTGTTCGTCTGCGGGGCCACGGCCTTCGTGGAGGCCGTGGCGGCCTGGCTCGTCGAGGCCGGCTATTCCCCCGACCGCATCAAGACCGAACGCTACGGCGGAATAGGAGACGGGACATGAGCCTCGGACTGGGAAACGAAGTGGCCGGCGGGCCGGACACGGACGGGCAGGACTGCCTCGATGGCAACGTGCTGGCCGGGCCGCTCTCCGAGTTCGCCGCGGGCGACCTGACCCTGGCCGAGGGCCGGTGCGAGAACTGCGGTGAAACCGGCGTGCTCGCGACGACACGGGTGTACGCGAATGCTCCGGGCCTGACGGCCCGGTGCAGGATGTGCGGATCCGTGCTGCTGCGCCTCACCGAGGCGGGCGGACGGTCGGTCCTTGACCTGCGCGGATTGAGCTATCTGAGCATCCAGCGGGGCTGAGGTCGATGGAGCCGGCGGCGCTGCCGCCGGCTCCGCTCAGGAATCCGAGGCGGCGATATTGACCAGCCAGCTGACCCCGTACCGGTCGCTGCACATGCCGAAGCTGTCGCCCCAGGGGGCCCGTTCGAGTGGCAGCGTCACCGTGCCGCCATCACTGAGCCTGTCCCAGTAGCCGCGCAGCTCGGTGTCGTCGGTGCCGCTCAGCGAGACCGAGTAGTTGGTGCCGACCGTGTAGTCCATGCCGTTCGGCGTATCGGCGCCCATCAGCACCATCCCGCCGTCGGTCACCAGCATGCCGTGCATGATCTTGTCCTGCTCGGCCGGGTCCTCGCTGGCCTGGAACTCGCCGAAGGTACTCAGGGTGAGTTCACCGCCAAAGACCGAATGGTAGAACTCCATGGCCCCCCTGGCCGTGTCGCGGAACCCCAGGTACGGGTTAAGGCGTGTGGTCATCGCACTTCCTCCTCATGGTCGGCACTGCTGGCTGGCGGTTCGAACCGGCGGGGATGCCCGGTGGTTCAGCACCGATTATGGGCCTCCGGGAGCCCGCGTGGTAGTCAAAATTCCGGATCCCGCCCCCCGGCCCCGGCCGCGGCCGTCCGGGTGGTGCCTAGGTCGGCGACAACGCCGCACGGTGCCGGGCCTGGAGCTCGTCCTGGGCGGCCTGCGATTTCTGCCGGCGCCGCCGGGTGGGCCAGGTGAGGGCCAGGGTCAGCAGCGTCGCCGCCAGCACCAGGAAGCCCACCGTAGCCGCCGCGTCGGTCCAGAACTGCTCGGGGAAGAGCCGGATCAGGGTGTCATCCACCCGGAAGGTCCAGGTGCCATCGGCGAAGAAGACGGCGTGGACGGAGGTGAAGAAGAACTCCCAGGCCAGGACGGCCGTCACGGCGAGGGCCGCCATGAGCACCAGGGTCAGCACGGCCCCCGAGAACAGGGCCCTGCGGATTCCGCCCTTGTACCGGCGGGCGAGGTAGACGCAGGCCCCGATCCCGAGGACGAGCAGCACGAACGCTGCAACGAAGGAGAGCTGGAGGACCGCCTTCACATCGGCCATATGGCTCACCTCACTGTCCAGGAACAGCTGCTGTCCGCCGGGGTTGACGAGGCCCCCGAGGTACCGGGCCGGGGCGAGGTTGAGCACGTAGTCAACGGCGTAGGACCCGTAGGTCAGGCGGTCCTCGGTGGAGAACCCGAATTCGTCGGCGGGGAAGCCCGGGCGGTGATATTCGGCCCAGAGGAAAAAGGACGAGGTGACGGCACGGACCGCGCCGGCGAGCACGACGACGGGGAAGATCACGGCGACAACCACCTGGAGGAACCGGGCGAGGGCCGGCTTGGCCGCCACGGCGTGTTCCCGCTCGAGGGCCCGGCGGCGCACCTCCTGCTCCGAGGGGCGCAGCAGCAGCGCCCCGGTGTCGGAATCCGGTTCATTGACGGGTTCCCGGCGCTCCGCCGGACCGCCGTCCGGATCCAGGTGCTTCGAAGTCCCGCTGCCGGCAGCCCCTCCAACGGCCGCGCCGCCGGTCAGCGCGGTGGCACCGGGGGCCCCACCGGCCACAGGCAGCGCGGCCGTGGGCGGCTCGGCCTCGGCGGACCGGACCGGACCGGCAGGCCCGTCGTCCGGTGCGCCCGCCTCCTCCGGTGCCACCGGGCCGGGCGCCGTCGTTGCGGCGTCCGGCGTCGGCCCTGCATCGTCCGGCGCTGCCGCCGGCGTCGGCACGGCCGGTGCCCCTGCGGCCGCCACCGGCACGGCGGGGATCGATGCGGTCTGCATTGGTCCGTCGAGCGTTGGTCGGTCCGGGGTTGATAGGTCCCGGGTCGGTCCGTTCAGGGTTGGTTCGTTCAGGGTTGGTTCGTCCACGGGCGCCGCAGCCGGGCGCGGGTCTGCGGGAGTCGGCTCCGCACGATCGGCCGCCTGCCCCGCCTCCGGAGACCCGGCCGGCGAAGCGGACCCGCGCCATTCGCCCTCCGGCAGCCCCGCGGGGACATACCGCGACACGTCGGGCATGGTGCTTGCCTTCCGCATGGGCAGCGAGTTGCGCTGGGCGATGGGGGCCGGGGCGGAGTCCGGGGCGCGCCCCTGGAGGTCCTGGTCCGTGCCGGTTCCGTCGGTCTCAGCCACTGCTGTGTCTCCTTGCTAGGGCATTCTCCGCCCCGCCGGGCGGCTTTCCTTCTGAGACTACCGGGCCGCACCCCCGCGCAGGTGGAAGGAGGGCTCGCACGGCGTTCTTTACGCGGTGCGCACCGAGCCTCCGCGGTCTAGGGCGGCGAGATCCCCAGTGGCCCCGGCCCGGACGGCGCGGCCGCCGAGGATCAGGGTGTACGCCCAGTACGCGGCGAGGACGAGGAGACCGATCCCCAGCCGCGCCCAGTGCGGCAGCCCGCTGGGGGTGACGAAGCCTTCGACGAGGCCCGAGACGAACAGGACGAGGACGAGGCCGAGGGCGACCGTGATCAGGGCCCGTCCCTCCTCGGAGAGGGCCGCCGCCCGGGTCCGGCGCCCCGGCGAAACCCAGGCCCAGAAAATCCTCAGGCCCGCGGCGGCGGCGACGAAGATGGCCGTCACCTCCATGAGCCCATGGGGAAGGATATAGAGGAAGAACACGTCGAGCTTGCCGTAGGCGGCCATCATCCCGCCGGCGAGCCCGACGGTCTGGGCGTTCAGGTACAGGATGTACGGTGCCCAGATGCCCGTCACGCCGAAGGCGACAGCCTGGAGGGCGATCCAGGCGTTGTTGGTCCACACCAGCCCGGCGAAGGATGCCGCGGGGTTCTCCGAGTAGTAGTCGGTGAAGCCCTCCTCGACGTACCCGCGCACCTCCTCGTCCGTCCCGATCGCCGCGATCACTCCGGGCGTGTTCACCACCCACGCCCCGTAGGCCCAGGCGACGGCGGTGAACAGGACGCCCACGACGACGGTCGGCCAGCGCACGCGGTAGAAGGCCGCCGGAAGGGAGACGACGAAGAACAGTGCGATGTCCTCGAGGAAGTGGGATCGGGCGCCGCTGAAGCGGGTCCGCGCCCGCGACAGGCGCATGGACAGGGCCCCGGAGAGTTCGCCCTCGGGAGCCATGGATCTGATCATCGACAGGTGGGTCGACACGCGCTGGTAGAGCACCAGGAGTTCGTCGGCCTCGGCTCCGCTGAGGCGGCGCCGGCGCACCAGCTCGTCGAGCCGCTCCCAGTCGGGACGGTGCACTTCGCTGAAGGCGTCGAGGTCCATGGTGACACCCTATAGCGCGGCCGGGAGGATAGGGTGGAGCCCGAAACAGCCAGCGGTGCGGAGGGGGAAATCGCAGTGGACGCAGTGGTGACCGGCGAGGCGGTGGTCCTCGAGCTGCGCTCGGCCGGCTTCGCCGCGCGCGCCCTCAGTTCGATCATCGACACAGTGCTCCAGATCGCCGTGTTCCTGGGCGTGCTGTTCCTCGTCGGCAGCACCCTCGAGGGCGCCCTCGATCCTGCGCTGACCGGTGCCCTGACCCTCGTGCTGTTCGTCCTGGTGTTCCTGGTCCTGCCCGTCACGATCGAGACCCTCACCCGCGGCAAGTCGGCCGGCCGGGCGGTGCTTGGGCTGCGGATCGTGCGCGACGACGGCGGGGCCGTCCGGTTCCGGCACGCCTTCATCCGCGGCATGCTCGCCGTGCTGGAGATCTACCTGCTGGTCGGCTCCCTCGCCTTCGTCGTGGCCCTGTTCAACGAGCGCTCCAAGCGGCTCGGGGACCTGCTGGCGGGCACCTACGCGCTGCGCGAGCGGGTCGTCGTGAAGCACAGGGCGGTGGCGGTCGTGCCGCACCACCTCGCCCCGTGGGCGTCGACCGCCGATATCGGGCGGCTGCCCGATCCGCTGGCCCGCCGGGTGGCCCAGTTCCTGGCGCAGGCCCCGCGCCTCACCCCGCAGTCCCGGGCGGCCCTGGCCGGCGAGCTGGCCCGTGAGGTCGGCGCCGCCGTGGCCCCGGCCCCTCCGCGGGGCACACATCCCGAGGATTTCCTCTCCGCCGTCGCCGCCACCCGCCGTGAGCGGGACCGCGCACGGATGCTCCGGCAGAAGGCGGCCGCCGGTGCGACGGCCGCGCAGCTGCACCGGCTTCCCTTCAGCCGGTAGCCGGCCCGTCCGGCCGGGCGCCGGGCGGCCCGGTGCTACTGCCTGGTCCCGTTCACGTAATCCTGCCAGGACAGGTTCCAGTCACCGAAGCCGTCGTGGACATACATCGGGCCGTAGTTGGTGTTGAGGATCTGCACGACGTCCCCGGGGCCGAAGTTGTCGTAGAAGTACTTCGCCCCCTCCGGGGACATGCCCACGCACCCGTGGGAGACGTTGAACTGGCCGAGGGCGACCTGCGCGGCGGGCAGCGCCTCGTGGACGAAGGCGCCGCCGTTGCTGATCCGGCTGGCGTGCTTCACCACGGTCGGCGGGTAGTACGCTTCGTCGCCGGGCTTGAGGCCAATGGACTCGGCAGTGAATTTCGTCGACTCGTACTTCTCCATGACCACGTGGTAGCCCACCGTGGAGGGCCATTCCGGGGTGCCGAGGGTGACCGGGAAGGTCCGCTGCAGCTTGCCCCCGATGTACACGTTCATGGTCTTGGTCTTGTCATCGACGACGGCGAGGCGGGTGTCGTGGGTCTTCACGGTGAAGGTGCGGTCGAAGTTCCCGATCATCGCGTTGCCGAAGTCGACGCCGAAGAGCTTCATGTCGACCGTGATGGTGCTGTTGGGCGCCCAGAACTCCTGCGGCCGGTAGCGCACCTTGGTGTCGCTGAGCCAGTAGAACGCCCCGGGCTGCCCGCTGGTACTCGTGACCGTGATGGCCTTCTCGACGGCGTCCTTGTTCACGACCGGTTCGCTGAAGTTGATCTCCAGCGGCTGTCCGGTGCCCACGGTCGTGCCGTCGAGCGGGTACAGGGCGGCGTCGGCCTCGTTGGCCGGCTCCACGGTGGAGAAGGTCTGCTCGCGCGTCGTCGTGCCGCCGGCACCGTCGCGGACCGTGTAGGTGAAGGCGTACTGGGTGTTGAACGCCAGCCGCTCCGCCGCGGTCCACTTCGTGCCGTCCGGCGAGAGGGTCCCGGCCACCGGGGCGCCTCCGGTGAGCGGCTCCAGGGTGACCTCGGTGATTTTGCCGTTGCCGGCGCGGACCTCGGCCACGGTGACCGGGTTGACGGCGGCGGCACCGTCGGCGGGCACCGCGTCGACCGTGACGCCGCGCGCCGGGGGCGCGGTGCTGGGCGCCGTCCGGGTCGGGATCCCGCCGGGCGCCGACGGGACACCGCCGGCCGAGCTGCGGGAATCGTCCCATGGGGAGGCGACGGCCAGTCCGATCCCCCCGCCGACGACGAGGACTCCGGCGACGGCCATCGCCACCGCCTTCCCCGCACGCCGGCCCGATCCGCCCTGCCCAGCTGATTCCGTCATCCGCCCAACCCGTTCCTTGAAGAATGCTGCCCGGCAGCGATTTTACGTGCCCGTTTCCGCCGCCCCGCGCAGGGACGGTTACGAACCGCCAACGATTGGAGCCCTGGGCTCAGTACCGGTACTGGTCGGCCTTGTAGGGGCCCGCGGCGTCGAGGTCCAGGTACTCGGCCTGGGCCTTGGTGAGCTCGGTCAGCTCCACGCCGAGCGCCCCGAGGTGCAGCCGGGCGACCTTCTCGTCGAGGATCTTGGGCAGCACGTACACCTGCTTCCCGTACACCGGCGAACCGTCGGCGTCCTCGAGCCCGGCCTTGGTGAACAGTTCGATCTGGGCGATGGTCTGGTTGGCGAAGGAGTTGCTCATCACGAACGAGGGGTGCCCGGTGGCGTTGCCGAGGTTCAGCAGGCGTCCCTCGGAGAGCATAATGATCGAGTGCGCCGCGGTCCCCGCGGCGGCGTCCTCCGGGAAGACCCACTCGTGGACCTGGGGCTTGATCTCGATCCGGGTGATGCCGGGGACCTTCGCGAGGCCGGCGATGTCGATCTCGTTGTCGAAGTGGCCGATGTTCCCGACGATCGCCTGGTGCTTCATGCCCGCCATGTGGGAGGCCATGATGACGTCCTTGTTCCCGGTGGTGGTGATGAAGATGTCACCCTGCGCCAGCACGGTCTCGAGCTTCGCGACCTGGTAGCCGTCCATCGCGGCCTGCAGCGCGCAGATCGGGTCGATCTCGGTGACGATGACGCGCGCCCCCTGCCCGCGCAGGGCCTCCGCGGCCCCCTTGCCGACGTCGCCGTACCCGCATACCACGGCGACCTTGCCGCCGATGAGCACGTCGGTGGCCCGGTTGAGGCCGTCGGGCAGGGAGTGCCGGATCCCGTACTTGTTGTCGAACTTCGACTTCGTCACCGAATCGTTGACGTTGATCGCCGGGAAGAGGAGCTTGCCCTGCGCCGCCAGCTGGTACAGGCGGTGAACACCGGTCGTCGTCTCCTCGGTGACGCCCTGGATGCCTGCGGCAATCGCGGTCCACTTCCCGGGCTCGGTGTCGATGGTGCTGCGCAGCACGTCGAGGAACACCGTGTACTCGTGGGAGTAGTCCACGTCGTTCTCGGCGGGGTTCGCCGGGACGGCGCCGGCGGCCTCGAACTCGGCGCCCCTGTGGACGAGCATGGTGGCGTCGCCGCCGTCGTCGAGGATCATGTTGGGGCCCAGGCCCTCGGCCTGGCCGGGCCAGGTGAGGATCTGGGCGGCGGTCCACCAGTATTCCTCGAGGGATTCGTTCTTCCAGGCGAACACGGGCACGCCGGCCGGCTCGTCCACGGTTCCGGTTCCGACGACGACGGCCGCCGCCGCCTCGTCCTGGGTGGAGAAGATGTTGCAGGAGGCCCAGCGCACCTCGGCGCCGAGCGCGGTGAGGGTCTCGATGAGGACGGCGGTCTGCACTGTCATGTGCAGGGAGCCGGCGATCCGGGCGCCCTTGAGCGGCTGCGATGCGGCGTACTCGCGGCGCAGGGCCATCAGCCCGGGCATCTCGTGTTCGGCGAGGCGGATCTGGTGCCGGCCCGCCTCGGCGAGGGAGATGTCGGCGATCTTGTAGTCAAGGGGCATGGGGTTCCTCATCGTGTGCCGGGGTGGGCGGCCTCGGTTGCCGCTGTCTGTGCTTCGGAGGCGAGGAGCACCGGGATGCCTTCCTCGAGCCGGTAGGTGTGCGCGGGCGTGCCGGACCCGGCCGGGCGGGTGACCAGGACGCCGTCCTGCTCCGCAAGGGCCGCTCCGGTGACCGGGCAGCGCAGCACCTCGAGCAACTGCTTGGACACATGTGCCATGGGGATTGGCTTTCTCGAGAGGGGACGGAGGCCTTCTCCCAGCGTACCGCCGGGCCGGTGGAGGCGGGAAACCCGGGCAGGTGCGCCTATTCCTTGAGGATGCGCAGGTGGCCGCGGCGCGGAGCGGTGCCCTCGGCCGGCGGCTCGATGGGGGTCCTGCTCGAGCGCTGGGATCCCTGCCCGGTCTCGGGTGCCCGCTCGACGCCGGCCTCGCGGACCGCGTCGGCCAGGGCCAGCAGGTCGTCGGGGTTCGGCCCCGGAGGTGGAGAGGGAAGCACAAGGTGCACGACTTCCCAGCCGCGGGGCACCGTCAGGGTTTCCGCGTGCTGGGCGCACAGGTCGTAGCAGTGCGGCTCCGCGTACGTGGCCAGCGGCCCGAGGACGGCCGTCGAGTCGGCATAGACATAGGTGAGCGTGGCAACGGCAGGGCGCTGGCACGCGGAACGAGAGCATGTTCGGAGGGATCCCACGATCGGCAAGCCTACCCGCTGCCCGGGCCAAACCCGGGGAGCAGCGCCGCGGCGGGGAACCGGATGGATGCATCGGGAGTGCGTTGGGCATACAGTTCTACCATGCGGGATGCTTCAACATTTTCGGTCAATCTTTCCGGCCCCCAGGCGGCCGGGCCCCGCGGGGGCCGCTCCTATTTCGAGCGCCGCAGGAACCGGCGGGGCAGGGGCCTGCGGGGGGACCTCATCGGATCGCACCTGCCGGGCTTCCGCACCCGCGCGGAGCGGTTCGACGACTGGGTGATGGAATCGGCCCAGCGACTTGAGCGGCTGTGGGGCGAGCGGATCCAGGACCTGCAGATCATCGTCCAGGAGATCCCCGACGGGCTCGAGGACCTGACCCGGGAGAAGGTGCGGGACCTGCTGGGCTCCGCCACCCCCGCGCGGCCGGGCAGGCCGGCCGCGATCACCGTGTACCGCCACCCCGTGGAGATGGCCGCCAAGGGCGTCCTGCCCGTCAACGAGCTGGTGCACGACGTCGTCGTCGAGCAGGCCGCAGAGCTGCTCGGCATGGCGCCGGAGGCCGTCGATCCTGCCTACGGGCGGTCGCAGGCCTGATCCCGCACGGACCGGTCGCCCCTGCCCCGGGGTGGCGCGGCGCGGACGGCCCCGCGCCGTGGCATTATCTTCGGCATGTCAAGGAAGATGAGCCCGCCTCCACCTGTATCCGCCGGGTCCGGCGGTGCGGCCCGGTTTGCGCAGCAGTTCCCGCTGTTCATGCGCACCGCCCTGATCCTCGCCTGGTTGCTGGCGGCCGCGTGTGTCTTCACAGTCGGGAAGATCCTCCTCTTCGGCGGCCTGGGGCAGGACGCACACGCCTACTGGTTCGCCGCGCAGGGCGAACTCCTCTACAACAGGCCGCCCATCACCCAGGACGCCTACCTCTATTCACCGGTCTTCCTTTCGGTGATCCGGCCCCTGGCGCTGCTGCCCTACCCGGGCTTCCTGGCGCTGTGGATCGCACTGCTGGCCGTTGTGCTGATCTGGCTGGTGCGGCCGCTGCGCGCCCGCTGGGCCATCCCGGTTGCCCTGTGCTGCGTGCCGGAGATCCTCCTGGGCAACATCTACGTGCTGCTGGCCGCCGCGACGGTGCTGGGGGTTCGCCGGCCCGCGGCCTGGGCCTTCCCCATCCTGACCAAGGTGAGCACCGGGGTAGGCCTGCTCTGGTTCGCCGCCCGCGGGGACTGGCGCGGGCTCGCCCGCGGCGTCGGTGCGGTGGCGCTGATCGTCGGGGTTTCCTACCTGTTCGAGCCGGGCCACTGGCACGCCTGGGTGCGGTTCCTGCTCGAACACCGCGGCCACACTGCGGACAGCAGCATGAGTTTCGTGCTGCGCTGCCTCCTGGCCGTTGTCCTCGTGGTCGTGGGCGCCCGCCGGAATCTGCCCTGGCTGCTGGCCCCGGCGGTCCTGTTGGCCTCCCCGGTGCTCGCCGCGATTATCCCGGCCACCGTCCTCGTTGCAATCCCCCGGCTGATCCAGCCGGGATCCGCGCCGGAGCGGCCCCGCACCACGGGGGCATCCCGGACCGGGAGCTGGGCCGGGCCGTCCCGCGGGTAGGGTCAGTATCCCAGGATGATCGGGACGCTCTCGCGGCCGGTCGTTCCCGGCGGTACGGCGCTGACCGAGATGCCGGCGGCTCTGCGCAGTGTGTTGACCTGGGCGCCGTAGACCGGATCGCCCGTCGCGCTGACGACCGCCGCGGCGGCGCCCTCCATCAGTTCGGAGGCCGTGACGGCCACCGAGGTGCCGCCGGCGAGGTTGAATACCCGGGGGGCGCCCACGGTCCCGTCGGCGCGGATGGCGGTGACGCTCACCTCGGAGCGGCCCGACGGTGAACCGAAGACCAGCGAGGCGTCGGCCCCGCCGGCGAACACGACGCTCGAATCCGCCCCGATCCGGGCGGCGGCGCCGGCGACGGCCGAGTCCACGGGCTTGCCCGGGCCCGTCCCCCGGCTGACGCGGACGGCGGCCGAGACCGGGACGTCGGCACTGACCGCGACGGTGTAGTTCCCCTCGGGGAGCTCGTCGAGGGGAAGGCTCGTCAACGCTCCCGCCCGGGCGGTGACGGCACCTCCGCCGCTGAGGGCCCGCTCGCCGTCGGGGCCGAGGATCTTCACGTCGAGGACGGCGTCGCTGGTTCCCGGCACGAGGACCAGCAGGGCCGGCGAAGCCGCTTGGTACCCTTTCTGTTCCCGGATGCGCCGCGCCGCGGCGGCATCCTGGATGGCTACCCCGGGAACGACCTGGGTGGCGGCGGGGCCGGCGGTCGGCGTCAGCAGCTCGACTCCGCCGGGGGTGAGCCCCCGCAGCACGCTCTGCTGCACGAGGGCTGTGACCCGGCCGCCGGCGCTGCGGATGCGCACCGCAAGCTGTTCCTGGTCGGCGGCCAGGCCGCCCAGGACGACCTGGCGGGTCTGCCCCGGCGGCACGAGCAGGCCGCTCCCCCCTGCCGGCTTCAGCGGTCCCTCGGCACCGGTGAGTTCGAGGTCGACCGTCGCCGCCGTCGAGGTGGGGTTGGACAGGATGAGCACCGACGTCGAGCCGACCGTGGTGTCCGCCCCGAGGATCCACAGGTCGTTCGAAGCCAGCTGGCAGGGCGCTGCGGCAAGCCCGCGGAGGTCCCCGTCGCTGGCGGTGTAGCTGAACATCGCGCCGGCCACCGGCGTCTGCGCGCCGAGGGGTTCGGCCCGGAAGACCGAGGCATCCTGAACCGGTGCTCCATCGAGTACCCCGGCGGCCCGGGCGGTCAGGCCGCTGGCGTCGCTGCTGGCCGGCGGGGCGGCCTCCGCGTCCTTTGCCGGGCCCTTGGACAGGACCGACAGCGGGTCGCCCCCGCCGAGCGGGCTGAGGGCGCTGCCGGGAAGCGCTCCCGACAGGTCCCCCAGGACCATGGCGCTGACAGAGGTCTTGGCCGACTTCGAGACCGGACTGAACTCCGGATCGACGCCGCCGGCGTCGGCGCCGAGCAGCCGGGGCGGTCCCGGGCAGACCGCGGCGTAGTCCCCCGCGGGTACCGCCGTTTCGGCAATGCCGTATTCGACCGCGTCCGCGGCGGGCCGGGGCACCAGGGCGCCGCTGGCCAGCGCCGCCGTCGCTCCAAGCACCAGCACCGCGGCCGCTGCGCCCCGCGGGCCCTGCAGTCCGGGGCGGCGGGGCACCCGGGCAGTAGCCCCGGCGCCCTGGGGCCCGGCGGAGGGACCCCCCTGCGGGCTGTCTGCCTGCGGGTTTCCTGCCTCCGGCCCGGCCGAAGAACCCTCCTGCGGGCTTCCTGCCTCCGGGCTTCCGGCCTCCGCGCCGGCCGAAGAGCCCTCCTGCGGGCTTCCTGCCTCCGGTCCGGGTGGGCGGACGCCCTCCCCGTCGGTGGGGCCGCCCACGTTGCCGCTGTCGGTTCCGCTGCTCATGGCTTCGTTCTTCCCGTGTTCGACCCGACGAGACCGGTTTCGGTCCCGCGCTGCCCGGATTTACTGTCGGCACCCGCGTGCAGGGTTCCGGCGCCGTGCCGCATGGGCTCCTCCGGCCCGCGGCCGGAAGCCGCGGCCGGGGCGGCGGTCCGCCCGTACCCGGGCCGGGCCGCCGCGGGCAAGGTCACCAGCTTCGGCCCGGCGGGGATGGGCAGGGCGAGCAGCAGCGTGATGAGCAGGACCGCGGCCTGGCCGGCCTCGACCCATGGCTGCCAGGGGCTGACGTACCTCACCGTGAGCTCGCCCCCGCCGGCCGGCAGCGCGAACGCCTGGGACCAGCCGGTGGGTTCGCTGGCCAGGGCCTGTCCGTCGAGGGTCGCCTGCCAGCCCGGATCGGCCCGCTCGGCGAGCACGAGGGTGCGGCCCTCGGACCCGGCCGGAATGTCGGCGTCGACTTCGAGCGGACCGGAGGGGACGAGCGCCTCCGCACGGCCCGACGCGTCGAGGATCCGCACCCGGGCCGTCTGGGCACCGGCGTCCTCGGTGCCCTCCGGTGTCGCCGGCGGCACCACCCGCCACAGCCAGCCGGAGGGCGTGTTGCCCACGGCGGCCAGCCCGGGGACCGAGTCGAGCTGCCCGGCCAGCACCTCGGCGGCGGTCCCGCGCTGCTGGAGCACGACGTACCCGACGCCGAGCGCGCGCAGGTCCTCCCGCGGATCGACGCCCGTGCCGCCGGTCAGCACGGCGACCGTGGTGCGCAGGGCGGCCGTCGCGTCGTCGTCGCCCCGGACGGCCGCGTCGCCGGGCGGCCCGGAGACGGCGCGCGCGGCATAAAGCGGCGACAGCGCATCGAGGGTGGTGCCGCCGCCGCGGACCAGGGCGGCGTCGACGGCGCCCTCCTCGGTGCGGCGGAGCACCAGCGTCCGGGTGCGGTCCGGTCCGTTGCCGCGGTCGGCGGCGGTTGCCGGCAGCTCCCGGGCGCGGCCCGGAACGACCTGCAGCCCGGCGCCGAATCGGGTGCCCGCCTGGGCTTCCGGGTCTTCGGCCGGCCCGTCCGCGGCCGGGTCGTCCCCGGCGGGAGTGGAGGCCGCCGACCCGGACGGCGGGGGAAGCAGCTGCGGCAGGGTCCACAGGCCGAGGCTGGCGGCAGGACCGAGGGCCAGCACGAGCGCCCCGGCAGCCAGCAGCGCCCGGCCGCCGCGCCGGGAGGTGCCGACGGAACCCGGGGTGACGAACCGATCGGCACCAAGCAGCGCTGCGGTGAGCATGGCGAGGCTGAACGCCGACACCAGGGGCCCGGGGAACGCGGGAATGAGGGAGGTCGGGCCCGCCGCGACCGGGAGGTGGGCCAGGGCCGCACCGGAGCCCAGGGTCAGCAGCGCGAAGGCCCAGGCGGCGAGTACCGCCGGCCGGAGCCGTCCGGGGAGCAGCGCGGCAGCGGCGAGCAGCACGGCGGGCGCCCCAACGACGAGGGCAGCGGCCAGAGCCCACGGCCCGGCCACCGGGAACCCGGCCGGGGCGGCCAGGGCGTCGAAGGCCACCGGATAGCCCAGCAGCTGCTGCCAGGGCGCGGCGGACTCAAACTGCAGCGGCACACCCGGATCCCCGAGGATGCCCCGAGGCTCGAGCCCGGCGGAGAGCACGACCGGCAGGAACAGGGCGAGGGCCGGCAGCACCGACCACCACAGGGTACGGGCCCGCCGGCGCAGGACCAGGCACGCCGCCGTGACCGCGATCAGGGCGGCGGGCAGCAGCGAGGGCGCCGCGGCGGTGGCGGCGGCCAGGGCCAGGCCCGCGGCCGCGGCGGCGGTCCAGCTGGGAACTCCGTTGGTGCCCGGCTTCAGCCGGAGTTCACCGGAGGCCGATGGTGCCGACGCTGCGCCGCCGACCGCGCGCACCATGCCCAGGAGCACGAGCGGCAGGAGGAGGTGGGCAAGCAGCGCACCGATCCGGCCGCTGCCGAGGGCGACCTGGAGGGCCGGCACGGCCGCCCAGAAGAACGCCGCCCACAGCCGCAGCCCGCGGGAACGGGTGAGCGCACCGGCAGCGAACCACGCGGCGAGCCCCGCCAGGGGCAGGGCAAGGAGGTGGGCCGTGACGACGGCGGCGTTGGGGTTGCCCAACCCGAGGGCCGACAGCGCCCACAGCACGTAGGAGAAGGGGCTGCCGTGGCCCGGCGCCCCCGGGCCCAGGCCCACCCACCAGGCCGAGGCGTTCTCCCAGATCGCCCCGGGGGTGGGTGAGAGGGGCAGCAGGGCTCCCCCGGCCAGGGCCGGGGCGCCGATCCACGCGCGCAGCGCCGTCAGGGAAAGGCCGAGCAGCACGGCCGCCGCGGCGAGGGCCCCGGCACCGGCCCAGGCACGGCCCGGTGCCGCCAGGGCGGCGAAATCGTCATTGCTGTCACCGGCCGGCACGTCCTGCTCGGGCGCGGTTCCGGGTCCGCCCCCACCGGCGACCGCGCCCCGGGCGGTGAAGGCCTCGAGGACGGAGCGGCGGTGTGCCCAGACCTCGCGGCGCGGGGTGAGCAGGGGCCGCACGACGTTCCGTGGGAGCCGCCGTGTGCGGCGGGCGCCGCGCCGGGACCGGGCCAGGACGAGCGGCCTGAAGACCGCGGAGAAGCTGGCCAGGAGTTGACCCGCGCCGTGGGCGGGGTCCTTGGCAAGGAGGCCGAGCAGGAGCCGGCCGACGCCGCCGAGCAGCGCGCCGGCGGCGAGGAAGGGCACCTGCCACAGCGGGGCGTGCTTGAGCCGGAGGAACACCTCGGCCCGGCGGGCCGCACGGCTGCCGACCGGTCCGGTCCTGCGGGTGGAGGCGTGGTGCACAACGGCGGCCGGCACCACGACCACCCGGTGTCCCGCGAGGCGGTTGCGCCAGCAGTAGTCGATGTCGTCGCCCACTCCCGGAAGGGCGGGGTCGAACCCGCCCAGGGCATCCCAGACGTCGCGGCGGATGAGCATCCCGGCGGAGTTGACGGCGAAGATGTCGCTGCGGGCGTCGTACTGTCCCTGGTCGTGCTCGTCGACATCGATGAGGGTGAGCCGCTCGGCCCACCGGCTGATGGAAAGCCCGACGTCCAGCAGTTCCCGCGGATTGTCCCAGTGCACCTGCTTGGCCCCGGCCACCGTCACCGACGGTGCCCTCTCCACGGCCAGGAGAAGCTCCTCGAGCGCCGTCGGCCCGGGCGCGGAGTCATCATGCAGCAGCCAGAGCCAGTCCTGGTTCTCGGAACCCGCTGCGGCCTCCTGCCGCGCCGGGATCTCGGCCAGGGCCCTGCGGACGGCGGCGCCGAAACCGGCGCGCGCCGGGGACCCCACCACCGGGGCACCGACGGGAAGGCGGAGCTGGAGCAGCGATGCCGAGTCGTCGGTGGATCCGGTGTCCACGCCGACGCAGAAGTCCACCGGGCGGCTTTGGCCGGCAAGCGCGTTCAGGGTGGTCGGGAGGAACCGGGCGCCGTTGTGGGCGACGACGACGGCCGTAACGCGGAGGTCGAGCAGAATCAGACTGCTCGCTTCCGCAGCCGGCGCCGCTCGCGCTCGGAGAGTCCGCCCCAGATGCCGAACCGCTCGTCGTTCTCGAGCGCGTACTCAAGGCATTCGGAGCGGACCATGCAGGCGCCGCAGACCTTCTTGGCATCGCGGGTGGAGCCGCCCTTCTCGGGGAAGAACGCCTCGGGGTCGGTCTGCGCGCACAGGGCGTCCGACTGCCAGCCAAGCTCGCCGTCGTCATAGCCGCCGGCCGGGGGCAGGCCGAGCCACTCGGGCTGCGCCTGCCGTTCGCCGGGGGCTGCCTCGGCGGCGCTCCAGGCATCGTCGGACCGTCCGGGCAGGACAAGGAGGCTGCTGGGACCCTGCTCGACCTGGGGAAGATCCGTCAGCGCTTCATGCGCCGCCAGGAAGGCGGTGGCCTGGTCCTCGATGGAGCTCCGCACATCCTCGCGGTACCGCTCGGCCGCACCGGGGTCGGCAGGGTCGATGAACCAGTCGTCGGGCACCCCCCGCGAACCGTAGCGCGCCGAAGCGTGCGCTGCGATGTGGAGTTGGTCCTCGATACGTTCTGGATGCCCCATGATCAGCCCTCCCGGTGTCCCCGTCCCAGCCTCGTCCCGGTCGCCGCTCGCGCCGGGGTGCTGGAAAAAATCCGATACCTAATTACAAGGGTGTAATACACAGGAGTCAAGCGGGGGCGGCAATCTTACAGAACGGATTTCCATCCTTCGGCGACCGCCACGCTGAAAAACTACTCGAATTACCCGGCACACTACTTGGACTCGGGCTTCGGTCTCCAGGCCGCCGGTGAGGCGGTGCGCGCGTCCCATAAATTCTATGCTGGGAATCACGCCTCCCTCTAATCGGGTTGCGACCGATGACCCGCAGGAGAATCCCCATGGACCAGCACACCACCCCCGCAGCCGTCCTCTCGCGCCTGCGGACGGCTACCTCGCCCCGCCTGGTCTGGTACGGCCCCGACGGCCGCATCGAACTCTCGGGAAGGGTGTTTGACAACTGGGTCGCCAAGACGTCGAACTTCCTCATCGAGGAACTCGACGCCTCCCCCGGTACGCGGGTCGCGCTCGACCTCCCCGTCCACTGGAAGTCCCTGGCCTGGGCGATGGCCTGCTGGCAGGTCGGGGCCGTCCTGGCCCCGGCAACCGGCGCACCGGCAGGCGGCCGCGCGGCCGGTGCCGGCACCCTGCCGGACGTCGTGGTGAGCTCCACCGGCCGGGAACCGGTGGAGCCGCCCGCCGTGCTCGTCGCCGTCGCCCTCGGGCCGCTGGCCCTGCGCTGGCCCGATCCGCTGCCGCCGGGGGCCGTCGACTACGCCGCCGAGGTGCGCTCCTACGCCGACTACTTTGCCGACGCCGTCGAACAGGATGCCTCCACCGTCCTGTTCGACGGCGCCGGGAGCGGTCCGGCTCAGGGCCCCCTGACGGTTGCCGGGCTCCACCGGCTCTACAGTGCCGCGGCGCCGGCCGGGGTGGTCCTGCTCGGGGCGGACACCACCCTGCCCCGCGCCCTGGCGGCGGCCCTCACGGTCTGGGGCGGCGACGGCACGCTCGTTCTCGTCCACCCGGAGGTCGCCGTGACGCAGGGCCTGCTCGACGGCGAGCGGGTGGAGGCCCGGGCGTCCTTCGCCGCGGACGCCGGCTGAGGCGGAGGCGCGGCCGGTGCGGGCACCGGGAGGATCGGCGCCCGCCCCTATGGCTTGTCGCGCTCTCCGGTGGCGATCCGGACCTCGCCCGGCGCCTTGGGCACCGCCCCGGTGTGCAGGTGGAGGAGTTCGTGGTCATGGCTGAACTGCGGATCCTCATCCAGTTCGGCGTTGAAGACCCAGAACCGGTAGGCGACGAAGCGCACGGCCGTGGCGAGCACCGTGCCGGCGATCCCGGCGAGGAACAGCACGTCGGGGTTGAGGATTCCGAAGGGGTACTTCGCCAGCCACACGCAACCGGCCGCGATCCCCATGCCGATCACGTTGATGAGGACGAACATCGCAAACTCGCGCAGCGGGTTGGGCTGCCTGCGGTGCCGGAAGGTCCAGTAGCGGTTGGCGACCCACGCGAAAACCGTGGCGATGGACGCCGACACGAAGCGGGCCTTGACCTCGCTGCCGGCCATCGGGCCGTGGATCAGCCACCAGAAAAGCCCGTTGTCTATGACGAACGCCACTCCGCCGACCGCCCCGAATTTGGCGAGTTCGCGCCAGAAGAGGGAGGCGAGGCCCCGGATGCGTTCAACAACTGCTGACAAAGTGACCTCCGCGGTCCAAGAGTAATTACCGTCCACCGCAGAGCGTCCGGCGCGCCAGTGCGGGCGATCCGGCGGAACGCCCGGTGGCGTCCCGCTCCGCGCCGGCGCGTGGCGTACGAGCCATCATTTTACGGGCCGAACCTGTGCATTTCCTACCAGTTCCGCTCCACCCATCCCCCTGCGTCCCAGCGATGGGTGCGGTGATGGGTACCCTGAGATAGTGACTTTTCCTGTAATTGGCGTAGTGGGCGGTGGCCAGCTGGCCCGCATGATGGCAGCGCCGGCGATTGAACTGGGCCTCGAATTGAGGGTCCTCGCGGAGGGGCCCGGGGTGTCGGCGGTGGCCGCCGTCGCCCACTCGACAGTCGGTGACTACACCGACCCGGACGCGCTGCGGGCCTTCGCCGCGGGGGTCGATGTGCTCACCTTCGACCACGAACACGTACCCGGGGAGCTGCTCGAGAAGCTCGAGGCCGAAGGGGTCAATGTGCAGCCCCGTCCGTCGGCCCTGGCCCACGCCCAGGACAAGCTGCGGATGCGCCGTGCGGTCGAGGACCTCGGCCTGCCCAATCCCCGCTGGGCCGCCGTCGCCGATCTTGACTCCCTTGAGGAATTCGCCCGCACGGCCGGCTGGCCGGTGGTCCTGAAGACCCCCCGCGGCGGCTACGACGGCAAGGGCGTGCTCGTCCTGCGCACGCCCGCCGACCTGCCCCGGGCCGCGGAGTGGTTCGGCAATGGTGAGCTCCTCGCCGAGGAATTCGTGCCGTTCGAGCGCGAACTGTCGGTCCTCGTGGCCCGGACGCCCTCGGGCCGGACCCGGACCTGGCCGGTCGTGCACTCCATCCAGGTCGACGGCGTCTGCGACGAAGTCATCGCGCCGGCGCAGGAGCTGGATCCCGTGGTGGCGGCAGCCGCCGGCGAGGCCGCCCTGCGCCTCGCCGAGGCGCTGGGCGTGACCGGCGTGATGGCCGTCGAGATGTTCGAAACCCCGGCCGCTCCGGGCGGTTTCCTCATCAACGAGCTCGCGATGCGCCCGCACAACTCGGGGCACTGGACGATGGACGGATCCGTCACCAGCCAGTTTGAGCAGCACCTGCGCGCCGTCCTCGATCTTCCCCTGGGCGACACCTCCCCGACGGGACCGGTCGTGGTCATGAAGAACTACCTGGGCGGTGCCAACACGGACATCTTCGGCGCCTTCGGGGAAGCCCTTGCGGCGGCGCCGTCCGCTAAAGTGCACTTCTACGGCAAAGAGGTCCGCCCCGGCCGCAAGATCGGCCATGTGAACGTCGTTGCCGCGGCGGGTGAGGACCTTGAGACGGTCCGGGCCCGGGCCGGCAGGACCGCTGCGATCCTGCGCGACGGTGCCGGATCCTGGAAGGAAACACAGTGATCAACCCCCTTGTGGGCCTGGTGATGGGCTCCGATTCGGACTGGCCCGTGATGGAGCAGGCGGCCGCGGCCCTCGACGAATTCGGGATCCCCTACGAGGCCGACGTCGTCTCGGCGCACCGGATGCCCGTCGAGATGCTCGAGTATGGCCAGCGGGCCCACGGGCGCGGGCTCCGCGTGCTCATCGCGGGAGCCGGCGGCGCCGCGCACCTGCCCGGAATGCTCTCCGCCGTGACGCCGCTGCCGGTGATCGGGGTGCCCGTCCCGCTGAAGTACCTCGACGGCATGGATTCACTGCTCTCCATCGTCCAGATGCCGGCCGGTGTCCCGGTGGCCACCGTGTCGATCGGCGGAGCCCGCAACGCGGGGCTGCTCGCCGCCCGCATCCTCGCCGCGGGCGAGGGGGAAACAGCCGATCGCCTGCGCTCCCGGCTGATCTCCTTCGCGGCGGAGCTGAAGGAAACGGCCACCGCGAAGGGCGCCGCCCTGCGCGGGCGGGCCGCTTACCGGGCGACGGAGGCCCCATGATCGACAGTCCCAGTGCCGCAATCCCGGGGCGGGGCGCCAGCGCGCCGCTCACCGACCCGGTACGCTACCCCCAGTCGGCGCCTCCCGCAGTGCGGACCAAGCGTGCCTTCTTCCTGCTCGTCCTCACGCTGTTCCTGCCCGGCTCGGCGCAGGTCGTCGCCGGCGACCGGCACCTCGGACGCCGCGCCCTGCGCATCACCATCACCGTCTGGGTCCTTGCCATCGTCGGCGCGGTCCTGGCGGCCTCGAACCGGCAGATCCTCGTGACGGTGCTGACCCACCAGCTGTGGTCGCTGCTGCTGGTCGGAGTGCTGCTGGCGCTGGCCGTCGGCTGGGCCTTCCTGTTCCTCAACACGCTGCGGATCATCCGCCTGCCGCTGCTCGAGCGCGGGGTGCGGCCCGTCGTGGCCGCCGCCCTCGCCGTCGTCATGTTCGCGACCAGCGGTGCCCTCACCTACGGGGCGTACCTCCTGGGGTTGGGCCGCTCAACCGTCGGCTCGATCTTCCAGGCCGGTCCGGCCTTCGACCCGGTCGACGGCCGCTACAACTTCCTGCTGATGGGAGGCGACGCCGGGGAGGACCGCACGGGGCGCCGCCCCGACAGCATCTCCGTCATCAGCGTCGATGCGAAGACCGGGGCGACGATCACCTTCAGCATTCCGCGCAACTTCCAGAACGCGCCGTTCTCGGAAGGCTCGCCCCTGTACGAGGTGTATCCCGACGGCTACAACTGCGGCGACGAATGCATCATCAACAGCCTCTACACCACGGTGTCCCAGAACTACCCGGACCTCTACCCGGACAGCAAGGATCCGGGGGCCGAGGCCATGATGGACGCCGTCTCCGGCGTGCTCGGCCTCGAGGTGCAGGGCTACCTCCTCATCGACCTCAACGGCTTCGAGGAGCTCATCAACGCGATGGGCGGGATCCGCATCAACGCAGGCGGCTGGGTGCCGATCTCGGGCCCCGACATCCCGGGCACCGACCCGGTGCGCCACTACCCGCCCGAGGGTTGGATCCCGCCGGGGGTCCAGACCCTCGACGGGTTCCACGCCCTCTGGTACGCCCGCTCGCGTGAATTCGTGACGGACTACGACCGGATCTCCCGGCAGCAGTGCGTGCAGCAGGCCATGATCGCGCAGCTCGACCCGGCGACGCTGCTGACCCATTTCCAGTCGATCGCCGCCGCGGGGACCCAGGTTGTCGAGACCGACATCCCGCAGGACCAGCTCGGAAGCTTCGTCGACCTGGCGCTGAAGGCCAAGGAGCAGGAGACGCGCCGGCTGACCATCGGTCCGCCCGACTTCGGCACCCCCGCCGACAACTTCGTCACCTACCCCGATTTCGACCAGGTCCACTCCCGCGTCCAGCAGGAGCTCGCCGCGGCCTCCGGAACGGATGCCGGGGCGGCGGAGGAGCCTCGTCCGGCCGGAGCCGGGGCGCTCGACCTCGAGCGCGCAGGCCTCACCACCCCCGCGCAGACCACCGATTCGGGCATCACCCAGGAGTACCTCGACGAACTCGCCGCCATCGGCGACGATGCGACCCTCAGCACCCTGCTGGCCAACAACGGGGAATGCTCTCCCGCCTGATCCGACGAAGAGGAGCGCCATGTACCGGCTCGAGAACACCATCCGTCCCTACGCGTGGGGGTCGCGGACCGCTATCGCCGAGCTCCTGGGCACGGCGCCCTCCGGCGAACCGGAGGCCGAACTGTGGATCGGCGCCCACCCCGGGGCGCCGTCCCGCGCTGAACTGCCCGGCGGTGCGGCCTCTCCGCTCGACGCGCTCATCGAGGCCGACCCCGGGGGAACCCTGGGCACGGCGGTGGCGGCGCGTTTCGACCGCCGGCTGCCCTACCTGATGAAGGTCCTCGCGGCCGGAGCGGCGCTCTCGCTGCAGGTGCACCCCAGCGCAGGGCAGGCGGCGGCGGGCTTCGACGCCGAGGAGGCCGCCGGTGTCCCGGCGGAGGCGCCCGAGCGCAACTACAAGGACCGCAGCGCCAAGCCCGAGATGGTCTTCGCGCTCTCGCCCTTCGAGGCGCTGTGCGGGTTCCGCCCGCTGGCCGACGCCGCCGCCGTCTTCACCCACCTTGAAAGACTCGTCGAGCCCGGCTCGGACGAGGCGGAGGTGCTCGGCGCGGTGGCGGCGGAACTCGGCGCCGGCAGCGCCGGCCTGCGGTCGGGCTTCGAAATGCTCCTGGCGGCGCGCCCCGAGACCGTCGCGGCGGTCGAAGCGGCCGTGGCGGTCCCACCGGAAGCACCCGGGGACACCGGTGGCCGCTTCGCCCGCGACCTCGCCACCGTCGCGGAACTCGGCTCGCAGTATCCCGGCGACCCCGGCGTCCTGATCGCGCTGCTGCTCAACCGCGTCTCGCTGCAGCCCGGGGAGGTCCTCTACCTTCCCGCGGGGAACATCCACGCCTACCTCAGCGGGCTGGGCATCGAGGTCATGGCCTCCTCGGACAACGTGCTCCGCGGCGGGCTGACCCCCAAGCACGTCGACACCCGTGAACTGCTCCGGACCGTCGTGTTCGAGCCGCTCGCGCCACCCGCGCTGCGGGCCGAACGCACCCTGCTCGGGCAGGAGCTGTACCGTCCGCCGTTCGAGGAGTTCCAGCTCCAGCGCATCGCCCTCGATCCGGTCTCCAGGACCGGGCAGCAGGGCAGCATGGCGCCCTCGCACGTGCCGCTGGCGCAGAACGGGCCGACGGTGGTCCTTGCCGTCTCGGGGTCCATCCTGCTCGACTCCCCTGCCTCGGACCTCCTGCTCACCCGCGGGCAGAGCGCCTTCATCCCCGCGGGTGAAGCGCCGGTCCTGGTGCGTCCGGCGGGCGAAGCGGCCACGGAGGGCGTCCTCGCCTTCGCCGTGACGGTCGGTGGAGCCACGGACGGGGGCGACGGCGCCTGAGCCGTGCCCGACGCCGTCGGGCCCTGCCGGACACCGGCGTCTGAGCCGTGCCCTGGGGGGAGACAGAGGGGGGGGGGGGAGGGGGGAGGGGGAGGGGAGGAGGCGGAGGCAGCGGGGGGGGAGCGCGGGGGCGCAGAAG